>NZ_CP114176.1:312710-625420 GCF_027186265.1 Lentibacillus daqui
CGGTCTGAAGGCGTGGATCATATCGGGAAATTTCATGGCGTCACGAATAAAGAAGATCTTTAGGTTATTACCAACTAAATCCCAATTGCCATCTTCCGTGTAGAATTTAACAGCAAACCCCCGTGGATCACGTAGAGTTTCCGGCGAATGTACGCCATGCACTACCGTGGAAAAACGGACGAAAACAGGGGTCTTTTTTCCTTTTTCCTGAAACACCTTCGCCCTTGTGTAGGTAGAAACGGGTTCATTACCAACCGTTCCATAGGATTCAAAGTAGCCGTGCGCTCCGGCTCCACGTGCATGGACAACACGTTCCGGAACCTTTTCCCTGTCAAAATGGCTGATTTTCTCGATGAAATCATAGTTCTCCAATGTGGCAGGACCCCGGTTTCCAACTGTCCGTATGTTTTGGTTATTCGTAACGGGATGACCCTGTCGATTGGTTAATGTATCTTCTGTTTCCAAATTTGTTTGATGTTGATCGTCTGACATTGTTACCATCCTTTTCTCTTTTAATGACGCTTCAACCTTACACTGTCCAACTCGACGGAAAATAATCCATTTAATCTGATTAAACGTCCATCGTATCTATGGTATAATAATAATGATAAGCATATACTTTTACGTAAGGTTATAAAATATCAGCGTGGAAAGTTTCTGCACCATGTTTTTTGGGTAATGAACACGAATGGGCAGAAAAAATAATGAACGGAGAAAGGATGAAAAAAGTGGTAGCAACCATTATTATCATTGCTATTGTAGTGATTATTATTCTCTTTACCATTGTGTCCTATAATGGTTTAGTCAAATATCGAAATTGGATACAAGAAGCGTGGAGTCAAATTGATGTGCAATTGAAACGCCGTCATGATCTGATCCCTAATCTTGTCAATACAGTCAAAGGATATGCCAAGCATGAGAAAGAGACCTTGGAGAAAGTTGTGCAGGCGCGCAGTCAATTGGTCAATGGTACACCACAGGAGCGAATTGAGGCAGATAATCAAATCCAGGGTGCTTTAAAATCGATTTTTGCTTTATCAGAGTCCTATCCGGATTTAAAGGCCAATCAAAATTTCCTGAACCTCCAGGAGGAACTCACAACGACAGAGAACAAAGTCGCTTATTCAAGACAATTATATAATAAGACAGTTGCTGATTATAATATTAAGCGGGAATCTTTCCCAACCAATATATTAGCTGGTATGTTTAATTTTCGCCGGGAAGAGTTATTATCCATTCCGGAAGCGGATCGTGAAGTACCTAATGTAACTTTTTAGTGAGGGGAAAAGATGCTTTATAAACAAATTTTACAGAACAAACGTAAGACGATTCTGCTCATTCTATTGTTTAGTGTGCTAGTACTGGCGATTGGTTGGGCCATAGGGTACTTGGCTAACAACGATTTTTGGTCCGGGCTACTCATTGCAGCCATTATTCTCGCGTTTTATGTGCCAATTACGTACATGTCGGCAACATCACAGGTTTTGGCAATGTCCGGTGCAACCGAAATAAAGCAAGAGGATAATCCACAATTGTTTGATGTGGTGGAAGAATTATCATTGGCAGCAAGGATCCCGATGCCCAAAGTGTATATTGTCAATGATCCGGCGCCGAACGCATTTGCGACAGGGATCAAACCGGAAAAGGGTGCCGTGGCCTTTACGACGGGTTTACTGGACCAATTAAATCGGGAGGAATTGTCCGGTGTTGCTGCACACGAAATCTCGCATATTCGTAATTACGATATTCGGCTGATGACCATCTGTATCGCTTTAGTTGGAGTTATCGCATTAATTGCTAATTTTGGGTCACGGATGATGCTTTTCGGCGGAGGCAGACGAAATGACAATAGGAAATCCAATCCGATCCTAATGATTATTGCCCTTGTGTTTGTTATTCTGTCACCGATCGCAGCACAATTTGTCCAGTTGGCAGTTTCCAGAAATAGGGAATACTTGGCCGATGCCTCTGCAGTTGAATTAACCCGTAATCCAACGGGGCTAATTCACGCACTGCAGAAAATCAGCCGGGATCCTCGTGATGTGAAAAATGCCAAAGATGCTACAGCCTCCATGTATATTGCACGTCCACTAGGTAATAAACGCAAAAAACGAGCCAGTTTATTGGCCACACATCCGCCAATGGAGAGTCGTATTGAACGATTACAAAATATGTGATAAGCAAAAGATCCCTGTTTTTGGACAGGGATCTTTGTGTTGCTGGAGCCGGACGGGGCTTTTTCTAACATGAGCTGAATACAGCATCAGATTTCAGACTTTCTTAACCCGCAAAGCACCATACAAACGTGCGTCTGATTGCTCAAGTTGTCTCAAATCAAAAAGGGAGGCTTTAATGCTTCATTTGTTTAATTAATCAACAACATATTTATCTTTTAATTCATCTGAACCAATACCACCAATTACCATCATAGCTAATGGTAAGAAATTAGCTATGATTTTTAGTAACTTTCCCTCCAAGGCCATAATATCTGTATCCATAAGGTGATTTAAGCCAAAAATAATTAGCTTTACCAATAACAAGAATGCACCTAATAAAAACAAACTATCAAAAAATGTTTTCCATTTCGGATGCGCCAGCTGCTTACTATCGCGAATTACTTTTTCTTTCAATTCCTCATCACTCCTCAACAATTCATCTATCGTAATACCGAATAAATCACTCAAATCAATGATCACTTCGATACTGGGATAGTTCTTACCAGTTTCCCATTTTGAAACTGATTGACGACTAACATGGATTTTTTCGGAGAGAGCGGTTTGTGACCATCCTCTTTTTTCTCGTTCCTTTTTCAATCGTTCACCAAAAATCATGTTAATCATCCCTTTCCTTATTTTCCATTATTGATCAAGTGGATAGATGTAGTAAAGATAGTTATAAGCGCATCAAGGTGCAACCTATTGTTTCGAGGTTAAAACCCTTGTCTTTCAGATAATCAACTATAGTCTCGTATTACAGTCCAAAATATTTTTAATGTTAATCCCTATGCTAAGGTTTCAGTTTTTATCAAGCAATCTGCTCCGATTTCGATATTATATTACTTTTACCACAAGAAATCCCTTAAGGCAAAGCATATTTAAATGGGATAAGGTTTCGCAACTTTTTTATAAACCTTAATCGTATCTTTGTTAAAAACGTAGCACGGTTATATTCTCGTCTAGGACAGTTGACTTTTATGAGACATGGAGATACAGGTCGGGATTAGTACGGTGTTTCCTTTATTGAGGGTTAATCGGTATCGACATTTCCCGGGAAATATTGATCATATTCCATGATATTTTCCAAAGATCGTCAATATTTTTATCACAATCCGTTAATATTTCCGGTCAAACCATAATATCGTTCATCAATAAAACATGAAGAATCCCCGATAGATTTCAATTCTAAAACTGGACTATGATTTGTTGGGGGAGCGTGAACAGGACAGATATCCCGTGAATAGCATGAATATAGAAATGAAAATTGGAGGAAAGAAGATGCAAATATATGTTGTAAAACGGGGGGAAACATTGTCGCAGATAGCACGAAATTATGGATCGGACCTAAATCAAATCATATTAGTTAACCAGATCACGAACCCGGACACCTTGGTAATCGGGCAAACATTGGTTATTCCCATTCCTTATCGTGAATATGTTGTCCAACCAGGTGATTGGTTATGGCGAATTGCCAATCAATACGGGGTAAATGTTCAGGATCTGGCAGTGGCTAATAATATCTCAGATCCATCACAACTTTATGTTGGCGAAATGCTTATCATGCCGTATTTTTCCTATGTAATTCAATCAGGAGATTCACTATGGTCGATCGCTAATCGCTATGGAGTTAACCTCAACCAGCTTTTTCAGGCTAATCAATTAACATCTTCTACCGTATTATATCCCGGGCAAACATTGCGAATTCCGGTTGGTGCGAGGCCAACTACGGAAATCAATGCGTACATTACCCAAATAAACGATCAAGGAAGGGATGAGGTTCTTACCCTGGGGAGAAATTTCACTTATCTCTCACCATTTAGGTATAGCATAAAAGCGGATGGGACATTAACAAATATGCAGGAGACCGGACTATTACAGGCAGCTAAATCCCGTCAAGTGGCACCATTGATCATAGTGACTAATTTTTCGGGAGGGAACTTTGATTCCGATTTAGCTGCAACCATTTTACGAAATCCGAACCTGCAGGAAACCTTAATCACCAATCTTCTTGAAATGATGCAACAGAAAGGATATTCCGGGGTGAATTTTGATTTTGAATATGTTTACCCAGAGGATAGAGATAACTATACGGCATTTTTGCAGCGGGTGGTTGCCAGACTCCATCCAGAAGGCTTGCTTGTATCAACGGCTTTAGCACCAAAAGTTAGTAGTGAACAGCAAGGGTTGCTTTATGAAGCCCATGATTATGGTGCACATGGAAAGGTTGTCGATTTCGTTATCCTGATGACCTATGAATGGGGATGGGCTGGTGGCGAACCATGGGCTATTGCGCCAATTAACATGGTACGTAACGTATTGGATTACGCGGTAACGGTCATTCCACGTGATAAAATTATGATGGGAATGCCGTTATACGGTCGTGATTGGAAAATCCCGTGGCAACAAGGTACAATTGCCCGAACGGTCAGTCCATATGAAGCTGTTCAACTAGCTGCCCAATATGGTGCTGCGATTGAGTATAATACAACCTATCAATCACCATTTTTCCGCTATACGGATGAATCTGGACAGCAACATGAAGTATGGTTCGAGGATGCCCGCAGTATGCAAGCAAAATACGATGTAATGAAGGAATATGGGCTAAGAGGTGGGAGCTACTGGGTATTAGGGAACCGATTCCCGCAAAACTGGCCAGTACTCCAAGATAATTTTAAAGTGCGGAAACTTTAATTGGACGATGCAAATAGAACATCCCTGTATCGCTGATGGCACAGGGGTGTTTTGGCTAAGAAGAAGCTTTTAACAAATAGTCGTGTACTTTGATGGCAAAATCTTAAAAGAGGGTTAATCAAAATTATTGATCAAACGTTTGATTAGTGGTAAATAAAAGCCACAATGAAGCGGAAAACTCTTGTCTATTTGTTATATGATAGGCAATGGGACGTCAGCTGTTAACAGGATTTATTTGTTTTGTTCAATGATCATTTTAAACTGTTCTTGGAACTTGTTCACATCATCTTTTGTCAATGCTTTCGGTCCTTTTGTCCGCTTGCCGCTTTTCCTGGCCATCGCACTTACATAACGTGTTTGCAGGAGTTGATCAATGTTCTCATTCGTATAGACGAACCCCTTGTGATGAAGGACAATACACCCTTTTGCTAGTCCGAGCGAAGCCAGTCCATAGTCTTGGGTAACAATAATGTCCCCGCTTTTTGCTAACTGCATAATCCGGTAATCAGCCGCATCAGCACCGGAATCTACATAGACCGTTTCTACTCCTTGTGGCGGTTCACTATTGGAAAAATGTGCAAAGCTTTTTACAAGAACCACGGGGATCTGGTTGTCTTTGGCAATGGAGATGATGGAATCTTTTACGGGACAGGCGTCCGCATCAACGTAAACTTTCATGGTTTTCACTCCGATTTGATAAAGTAGACAGGGCATTATCCCCCCTTCTTATTAACGTAATTTATTTAATTGACTAAATCAATGGAAATGTATTTTAGATTGGTGTATGTATAATTATATATACTGATAGTAATAGTTATTTAAATTTTACATAAGTTCGATTAGAATGTATATAATCAATCATATGTTATCTGGATAGGGGGGAAAGTGATGCGATTAGAACGGCCATCGTTAAAATGGAAAGAGGAGCATGAAAACTATGTAAAGGAATGGGGACCAGCCCGAATGATTCCGAGTAGCTTCAATTTGTCAGGATATGATACGTATGAGGCATATTTGGAAGCTTTGGCGATTAGGGAAGGTGGTACGGACAAATGGTTGCCAAGTACCAATTATTTTTTGATAAATGATCATGAACGAATCGTCGCGATGGTTGATATTCGTCATGAACTAAATGAATTTCTCTATCATGTTGGTGGTCATATTGGGTATAGTACGCGCCCATCCGAGCGAAAGAAGGGATATGCAACCATAATATTAAAAGAAGCATTGAATAAATGCAGGGAATTGGATATAGATCGCGTTTTGGTGACATGTGATGAGGATAATATCGGATCAGCCAAAGTAATTTTAAATAATGGTGGAGTAGAAGAAAATTCTTTTAAGGATACAGATGGAACCGTGACACGCAGATTTTGGATTGAAACTAGTAAAAGACAATTGTAATCGATCATAGGCGTGTAACTGATTGAGAGCAGATCAGGGATACTAATCTCGAATCCTGCTATTCCATCTTTTGAAAAATATGATTGGCCACTAAGACGGAACAGGGAAAAAGCAATGAGAAACGAAAAGCCTTTAATCAAGTGAAAACTACCATCGGAAAGTATTCCGGATGGTAGTTATGATTGTATCACTTATTTTTTCGTGACTTGTGACATCTGATACCAGATCGATCCTTCTGCTTTTTCACCACCCTCAATTCTTGCCAGGGCCATTTTTACCTGCATCCGTACTTCGAATTCCGGGTCATCTAATGCTTTTTTTAAAGCGGGTACGGCGGTTTCATCACCAACTTCATACAAATACATTGCAGCACGCCAACGCACGAGGCGGTTTGGATCTGAAAGTTTATTGATCATTTCCGGGATGGCCTCGGTAAAGCCAAGATCGGATAAACAATCTCCGGCAGTACGCCTTACGTTAACTGCTTTGTCATTTAATGCTTTATATAAGTATGGTAAAACTTCGCGATCCTCAATCATGCCAAGATACGCAGTTGCGAGTCGCCGAATCGATGCCTTTTGATCATCCAGTGCTTTATCGAGAACAGCTAAATCATCAACGGTTGGATCCGCCATTTGATCAAGTGCTGCATAGCGATCTTTCCAGTTTGGGTTATCCAGCATGTCGAGTGTAACTTTCTTCCTTACCGGTCCAGTATTTTCTTCAGCATAATTATCGGATAGTGCCGCTTGAAGTAATTGCTGCAGTCGTTCTTGATCGTAACTTGCGGTTATTTCTTCAACAACTTCTTGTCCGATGGTTTCTATATCACCATAACGAGGCATCTGTTCGACCCATTTACGCTCCATCAACATATTATCAGAGGCAGCGGAGGCTTCCATGGTTGCGTTCATGAACCGTTCCGGAAGTCCAAATCGTTGCTCACGTTCACCATCCTGCAGTTTTACCTGAACAGGCAGCTGACGAAACTTTTGGATGAATACCTTTACTTCCCCGTAATTGTCATCGGTTGGCATATGACTGGTAAACAGTTGATCCGTGTCTGTGTCTTCTTCGGTTGAGCCTAAAACATCACGTACGGCTGGCAAAATTTCCTCCCAAGCAACCCTTGGATTTCGTTCCAGTGCGATAAAATCAATAACACGATACAAACCTTTGACCCCATTGATTTCAAACAAAGATTTGACATAATCAGGAGCATCAATGAGTTCATCATCACGTTTATAATTTTCGGTTTGACCATTAGCAAGTCGCTCATCCACATTTATTTTCATAGAATGCGGGCTTGGTGTAGGCTCAATGGAAACGATTTTCATAACGATCACCCTTATTATTATTCCTAATGCGATTGTAGCAAAATTTCGTCGGTATATCCATTGTTTAAAATGCCATGTCAGATATGTTTAATGCGGTAATGGGCAACAAATTATTTGCCAAAATGTTTGGGATGCACAAGCCGGTTTGTGAAATCACAAATCAGCTTGTGCATCCAGCAAAGCTTGTTGATATTTCGGATAATACGCTTGCCAAACGGCAGTACGATCTTCTATAGATTGTCCGTCAAGCAATGCCTCAATCACATCTAAACAGACATGCCACCCAGCTAAATCCTTTGGTGTATGCGTAGTAACTTCATGTAAATATTCCTTGAATACAAGTGTTGAGCCACTTGCTTGAACTAATAATTCAAAGCGTACGGCGTTTTTATCCCATTCAAATGCAAAAATTCTATTGGTGACAGCTTCTGTTATTTGCATGTGCTCATAGCTGCCATCCCCGAGATTAAACAGTATCTCTCCGCCATTTTGTAACGTCTGAATTTCCAGCTCGGGAAACCATTGTTGTAATTTGTTATTCTCTGTTAAATAGGCCCACACTTCTTCCGGATCATGTTGTAACAATCGTTGATAAGTTGCAGTAAGTACACCTTTTTCTCGGTCTAATTTTGCGATCAATTTTATGTACTCCCTTCATTGGAAAGCAAATTTGGATATAATTAATCATAACATAGGAACAAGCAATTTCCATCATTGATGAGGGAGACCTTTTGATTTGTGTTGGCTGTTTTGATATGTTATCTTCATATCAAATGAATAGGTGATGACGTTCGCCATAAAGCGTTGTTCGAGGTGTTATACAACTGATGACGTCTACCTTCATTGCCCTTTTCGGAAGGGCGTTTTGAGGTAGGCGCTTTTTGTGTTTTAAAAGGAGCAGCGATGGAAAAAACTATGGAACTACAAATAAAAGGAATCAATGAACAAATAATGAACTGGATGTGGAACAACCATATCAACGTTGCCCTGCAATAAACCAGTTTGAGGAGGAGTGATCTGTGTACTATGTTTTTCTTGTTATATTTGGAGTGCTGGGAGCTCTATTAAGGTATTCGATTGGATTAATGATCCAAACGGACTTTCCGCTGGCAACACTACTCATTAATGTTGCAGGCTGTTTCTTACTTGCCTTTTTAACCCAGTTTCTCAATGGAATCCCTAATTTCCCAAAAAAACTGGTTTCGGCGATCGGGACGGGGTTTGTTGGCTCATTTACGACTTTTTCCACATTTGCGTTGGAGTCTGCGGAGTTATTGAATTTAAGTGATTATATCGGTGCAGCCAGTTATATTTTGACAAGCTTAATCGGTGGTTTGCTTGCTTGTGTACTTGGTTATCGGAGCAGTGAGATATTATTGGCAACGGGAAAGGGGAATTGAGCATGCCCATTAACTTCATCATGGTCGCGGTTGGTGCTGCGTTTGGTGTGCTTGCTCGGGCATTAACCACAAACTGGATAAAAAGGAAGTGGAATTCTACTTTTCCGTTGGCGACCTTTATCATTAACATGGCCGGTTCTTTATTGCTGGGGTTCTTAACCGGTTTAACGATTGACAATCAATTATTACTGGTTCTTGGGACAGGCTTTATGGGTTCATTTACCACATTCTCTACGTTTAATGTAGAGAATATCGAACTACTACAGCAGAAAAAGTATCTACATTTAATTAGTTATTTGGGGACTTCCTATGTTTTTGGTATTGTCGCTGTATTTATCGGTGTTGCAGCTGGTGATGCAGTAACCTAAATGAAGGGATAAAAGGCGAAATATAACATTGATTTCGCCTTTATAAATCAGTTACGTGACGACTTTTTACGCCAATTTCCTTTTTGCCACGACCACACCATCTTCATCAACATATACATAATCGCCGGGTGTCCAATCTACACCACCAAATGTTACTGGAATATCTGTTTCTCCATCACCTTTCTTCTGGCTTTTTAACGGATTTTTCCCCAAGGCACGGACACCGATATCCATGTTGTTAATGTCGGCGGTATCCCTAATGCATCCATAAATAATGATGCCGGCTAATCCCCGCTCCATGCCAATCGCTGCTAAATTATCGCCCATCAACGCACAATTTTTGGATCCGCCCCCATCAACGACAAGCACATGTCCTTTAGGAATTGTTTCCAACGCCGCTTTAACCAGGACATTATCTTCCAACACCTTTACCGTCGAAATTGGTCCGGAAAATGCTGTTCTTTTTCCAAATGATTGAAACTCCTGCATGCATATAGATAATTCATTGGCAAATTCATCGCATAAATCAGTTGTTTTTAATGACATATCTAACACCTATCCTTTCTTCTTTAAACCAATTTTTGCATTTTTCATAACGAATAGCAATCAAATCAGTTTACGATATGGAAAAGAGCCTTATTATTTTCTTTCCTTCAAACAAAACCGGAGAGTGGGATATAATGGGAAACATGTTATACTGATTAGACACGAATGGAAATGAAAATGATAGGATGAGAATATGGTAAAAACAATCGATGTATATGTAAAACCAAAACGAATAGCAAGGTATAAACAAGGCTGTTTGCCAATTCATAAAGATGACATCACAAATGCCGAGGTACTCAAGAACGAGGGAAGTATCATTTTGCTGAAGGATCAAAATCACCAATTTCTTGCCAAAGGTTACTATGGAAAACAGAATAAAGGAATTGGCTGGGTGCTTTCTCATAACCAGCAGGAAAATATTAATGACCAGTTTTTTAAAGCTAAATTGAAACAAGCAATGAGAAAGCGGCGGCATTTTTACGCTGACCCGAACACAAATGCTTTCCGTGTTTTCAATGGTGAAGGAGATGGCATTGGCGGATTAACTATTGATTATTTTAACGGCTATTATTTGATTAATTGGTATAGTGAAGGGATCTATTCGTTCCAATCAGCGGTTATTGGAGCATTAGGTTTACTTGATAATTATAAGGCCATCTATCAAAAACGGCGCTATGATACCAAAGGGCAATATATCGATGACGATGATTTTGTAACCGGAGATCGTGGGGAATTTCCAATTATCGTCAAAGAAAACGGCATGAATTATGCTGTTTATCTAAATGATGGGGCAATGGTCGGTATTTTTCTTGATCAGCGTGATGTTAGAAAGGCAATACGTGACCAGTATGCAAAGCAGAAGACAGTACTAAATACGTTCTCATATACAGGTGCATTTTCAGTTGCTGCAGCTGTTGGCGGTGCTTTGAAAACGACCAGTGTCGATCTGGCCAAACGGAGTAAAGCGAAAACGATTGAACAATTCAGTGTAAATGGAATTGATTTCGAACAGCAGGATATTATCGTGATGGATGTCTTTGATTACTTTAAATATGCCAAACGGAAAAATCTCACATTTGACTTAGTGATTTTAGATCCGCCAAGTTTTGCCCGCTCCAAAAAACGTACATTTTCAGCGGCAAAAGATTATCCGGCCTTGCTTAAAGACACGATTCCGATCACCGCAAAAAACGGTGTGATTGTTGCTTCGATTAACAATGCGACTGTCAGCATGAAAAAGTTTAAGGGATTCATTGATAAGGCATTTAAAGAAATGAATCGCAAATACCGAATCCTGGAGACCCATTCGCTGCCTGTTGATTTCGCGACAAGTGACGCCTATCCAGAAGGTGATTATTTGAAAGTGTGTTTCATAAAAATAATGGATTAGTGATTGCTGAACATTGATCATTGGGGGTAATCATCGATCGGGTAGATGAAAAAACAATTGGACGACCGGAATTGCAAGAACTGGCTACAAAGTTGATCGGAAGCTTAGAAAAGTCGATCGATCAGTCCGCAAAGTTGATCGGAAACAAGACAAAGTTGATCAAGTGCCAATAAAATCAACGCATCAAAAAACCGATCGAGACCTCGGAAAAATAAGCACACTAAAAAGGCTGCGGCGTATACTGCAGCCGCAACCAGAAGCGGTTTTTGTTCACTTCACCTGGAGACCGTTCAAATCCAATGTTAATGATAATACTTGATTGTTCGGAAACATCGGTTGGATCTGTTCAGCGATAGCCTTACCTTTATCTTTTGGAACAAAGGAGATTAATGTTGGTCCGGCGCCGCTGATTACCGTTCCATATGCTCCGTTGTTCTTTGCATGCTCTCTTATATCGTGATAGCCAGGAATAAGTGCTTTCCTGTATGGCTCATGGAATAGATCCCGTTCCATCATTTTTCCTGCTAATACATAATCACCAGATATAAGTGCGGCAATCATCAAATGACCGACCCCGCTTGCATCAGTAGCTTCCGATCGTGTATACATTTCCGGAAGTGCGTTTCTAGCCGCTTCCGTTTTCAATTCGACATGAGGTATGTGGACAACAAGATCAAGATTTAGTTCCGGTAACTGAAAATAGTCCGTTTCTTCGCCGGTATTTTTAAGTGAGAGAACAACACCGCCGAATAATGCAGCAGCAATATTATCGGGATGGCCTTCAATGATCGTGCCAGTATCCAATTTCTCCTGTTCCGTCATACGAAGCTCACACAGTTGATTCGCCAGTTCAATTCCGGCCATGATAGCTGAAGCACTGCTACCAAGACCACGAGCGAGCGGGATTTCACTACTTACTTCCACCTTGCATGCCGGTAATTCCCGCTGATATATATCTGCTGTTTGTTTAGCAATTTGATAGATAAAGTGATCCTCATGATTAGTGAAAGAAGGGAGCAAATGGGAATGGTGTACAAACTCCCATTTGTCTTGCCTTACTACCTCCAATGTTAAATAACGATTCAATGCCAGTCCAGCTGAATCAAAGCAGGGGCCGATATTGGCTGAACTGGCTGGAACGGTGATCGTAAACATGTTCACTGTTTCACCACGTCTTCAATATAGGCTGTGACCGTCTCCTCATCATTAGGTAAGGATACCGGGTTAACATGCAGTTGGTCAATGGCTGTTTGCGGGTCTTTTAAGCCGTTTCCAGTTAACACAGCGACAACCTTGCTTCCTGGTTCAATCCAGCCGCTTTCACATTGTTGGATCACACCGGCAATCGAAGCACATGAACCTGGCTCAGCAAAAATTCCCTCTTTTTTAGCTAACAATTGAAATGCATGTAGTATTTCTTCATCTGAAACTGAACCAATCTTACCATTTGATTCATCCCGGGCTTCAGTGGCTAAGTGCCAGCTGGCTGGGTTTCCGATTCGAATTGCGGTTGCAACGGTTTCCGGCTGTTCAATTACTTTTTTCTGTACAATGGCTGAGGCGCCCACTGCCTCAAATCCAGCCATTTTTGGAAGACTGGTTTGTTTATGTTCGTTAAGTTCTTTAAACCCTTTCCAATAAGCACTAATATTACCGGCATTGCCAACTGGGATCGCTAAAATATCCGGTATAGTACCAAGCTGTTCATATACCTCAAAGGCAGCTGTTTTTTGTCCTTCCAAACGATACGGATTGACTGAATTAACAAGTGTGACAGGTGAATGTTCGCTCACCCGTTTAACCATTTTTAGGGCATCATCAAAGTTACCCTCGATTTCCACGATTTCTGCTCCGTACATCATTGCTTGAGCAAGTTTACCGAGAGCCACCTTACCTTTGGGGATCACAATAATCGCCCGCATGCCTGCCTGAGCCGCATATGCAGCAGCTGAGGCGGACGTGTTACCAGTAGACGCACAAATAACTGATGTACTACCTTCTTCTTTTGCTTTTGCAACGGCCATGACCATGCCTCGATCTTTAAATGAACCAGTTGGATTGGCCCCCTCTACTTTCCCATAAAGCTCCACACCTAATTGTTCAGAAAGGTGCGAGAAGTGGACAAGTGGGGTATTTCCTTCCTTTAATGTTAGTGAAGGAGTTTGTTCTGTTATAGGCAAATATTCTGCGTAATGTTTTAGTAGTCCTGGCCAATTGTTCATTTATCACCATCTCCTTCAACCCTAAATGAGCTTTCAACACTTTCTACTACATCCAGGCTGTTTAGTTGTTCCATTGATTTCTTAAAGTTTGCCAGGTCAGTCTGGTGGGTAACCAGAACAACTTCCGCAAGTTCTGTTTTACTGCGTGGTATTTGCAAGATCCGTTCAAAACTGATGTCCATTTGATTAAACAAGTGTGAAATGGAAGCGAATGCTCCAACTTCATCTTTGACATGCATGCGAATATAAAATTGGCCAAATTGTCTTTCAGGTGGAGTCGGCTCTTTTTTAAACAATGGCGATTGAAAGTTCTTGCCGTTTACACCCAACCGCATATTGGTAATAACGGTAACGACATCAGCCATGATAGCAGTGGCAGTTGGTAAACTTCCCGCCCCTGCTCCGTAAAACATAGTTTCCCCAACAGCCTCACCACTTACATATACGGCATTGTATTCATTCTTAACGGCAGCAAGTGGATGTTTATCAAACAGGAATGTTGGCTGTACATTCACTTCCACCTGCCGATCACGACAATTTGCATAACCGATCAACTTCATTTTGTAACCCAATTGTTTCCCGTATTGTAAATCAGTCAGGGCAATATCAGAAATACCACATACTTCTACATCGGAAAGTTCGACATTGGTTGAGAAGGCAAGACGTGATAAAATCGCCATTTTGCGGGCGGCATCCAGCCCTTCTACATCAGCGGTTGGGTCGGATTCAGCAAATCCAAGTTCTTGTGCCTCTTTTAATGCATCCTCGTACGTAACGCCTTCTTCATCCATTTTTGTTAATATGTAATTTGTAGTTCCATTAACGATGCCAATTACTTGTTGGATCCGATCTGAAACGAGTCCGTCAGCAAGTCCCCTCAGAATGGGAATGCCACCTGCTACACTTGCCTCGTAAAATAAATCACATTGATTCCTGCTTGCCATGTTCTGCAGTTCCGGACCATGCAAGGCGATTAAATCCTTGTTGGCTGTTACAACATGTTTTTTCGCTGCAAATGCCTCCAATATATGATTTCGTGCTTCATCAATCCCACCCATTACTTCAACAACCACATCGATTTCGGGGTTATGTACCACCTCATCAGGATCGGTTGTCAAATAGGATGGATCTACTTGAACATCCCGTGCCTTCTCCAAATCTCGAACGAGCACCTTTTTAACTTCTACACCACAGCCTAACTGGTGGACGAGCTTTTCCTGGTGCTCCTCAATAAGCTTGATAACTCCTGATCCAACGACACCTAAACCTAGTAAGCCAATCGATACAGTATTTTTCATTTTCCCACTCCATTATCCATAATAATACGACAATTAAATAATATATTAATAGCATTGTAAACATCTGCAACGTATATGGCAAGGGTTTTTGTTTAATTAATTGGAAAAGTGGTTGAGTAACAATTTATGGAAGGTGATCCGCTAAAATTTTAATGCTTCAATATATTGATTAACATCCATTTTGTTGAATTGTTTCCTTGCAGCATTATTTAGAACATCATTGTTCATAGGCACTGTCTACTTATCTGGTTTAAAATTTAAAAACCTTGAATGGGCGTGTATCCCATCAAGGTTATCCTGATTATTATCTTCTATCTATACTACATTATTTTTAAGGCAATTTCCAAAAATGTTCGTATTACCTTATCCCTCTTTCAGTAACACCCGAAGTTGCTTTGCTTACTCAAAATCGAGATAATAATTATCATCTTCCATCATTAAGTTGAACGCATCGGGAATTTACGGGGTGCTTATCCCTACTTTCCAAATAATTGGCTTTCTCACAACATAGAGGTGGGGATATTACAGCCCGTTAATGCGTGATAAATTCTTCTTTGACTAATTTGTTTCATTTTTTGTTCTAATATTTTAAAAAAACTTGAGAAGCTTTTAGCTAATCAAGGTTTAAAACGTTAATTCATATTTGAGGAATATGAACCAAATTTCCTGGTGAGCTATTAATAAAAATATTAGGGATATCAGGTTTATTCTTTTTCAACTTAAATTTTTGGACCCTTGTTAGCCCTGGATCAAAAGAAATATTCCGCGATTTGAATTCAAGATCTTTAAGTTTGTTATAGACTTTGGATAAGAAATTCTTCCATTCCTTTGACGAAGAATTTAAAACTTCATCCGGGTTTTCCAGCAAACGATATCCATCTGCATAATGGAACATTAATAACCCAGTTCCCAAATCACAATTTTCATTTTCAAGAATTGCCATTGGTACATTAAATCCATTGTTCCAATTATAGTTTGCTGCAAAAAAATGAAGTATTAAAGGGTTATCTATATTACCTAACTGGATAATTACATCATTCTCATCTGTATTATAAAGCAGCTGTTCAAGTAGATTAATATCTTGCTTATTCATTAAAACCTTCTCCCTAAATAATTAGTTTTCCAATTAGACCAAACAGGGGTCTTATTAATTATGATTGTTTACTCCGTCCTGTTTAATTTTGTTGACTATAATTCTATAATCGTTTCAAGTTCATTTGTTTCAATGGTGCATTCTTCATCGCTATAATTATCAATTATTTTCGTAATGTGTCGTTGTATTTCTAATGTACAATATTATTACCTGTACATTCTTCAAAATTCGACGAGTCACCATTTAGGACTTTTTGTATTAATTTCAACCAAGGTTGTCTATTACTCTGAATATCACCCATTAGTAGAATTGCAACAGGGGAAATGATATCTGGCATATCTATTTCTAAACCTTTGTCGCTCTCTAATAAAAACTTCATATTTCATGGTTTCACTTCCTTAGTAGATGGATATGCTGTTTTAATTTCACCGTGAAGGTCCGGTCTCATTCCCTGCCAAGTATCTTTGAACAACTTTTCAAACATCGCCATTTTTATCTTGTTGCTTCATCGTATTCCAAAAATAAATCTTGTAAATCGCCATTAATGGGCTCAGTGGTATTATTAACAGTCAATTTAAACTCAACCTCAACTTTTTCTCCCACTATCATTCCTTCGTCTATTACACCTAAAATTGTAGATAAAGTGTCCACTTCTATTTGCTCAATTATTTTAAATAATATCTCTTTGGTTTCATTGGAGAGTTCCGTGTAAAATCTTAATGATTTCTTCCAATACGGATGACGTAAAATAGTTTGTGTAAAATATTTGAGATAAAAAAAAGAGGTAGGGTACCCTCGAAATTGGACAAAAAATCAAGAAAGGAGACCCTACCATGTCTCAAAGTATAAACCAAGATGACTTTATGAATCAACTAGATGGACTTGTACGCGATTTTGTCAAAGAACAGTTGGAAACCATTATGGAAGAGGAAAGAAAACAATTCTTTGAGGAAGAACATCCGGAGTTAACACAAATAAAAAACGGCTATTATCAACGCAGTCTGGATACCAAGCATGGACATATTGATGATTTGTCTGTTCCCCGGGATCGCGACGGAGCATTTCATACGGAATTATTTGATCCCTATCAGCGTCGTGATCAATGGGTTGGTGAAACTGTAACACGTATGTATCAAAAAGGAGTCAGCACACGTGAAATCGGGCAAATGATTGAACATATGCTGGGTTCATCCTACTCAGCTGCAACGGTGAGCAATATCACAGAAGCAACGTTAGAGAATATAGAAGCATGGCAAAAGCGTCCGCTAAACAAGCGTTACTCCGTGCTCTATCTCGATGGAACCTATTTGAAGTTACGCCGGGATGATGTCGCCAATGAAGTGGTCTATATCGTCATTGGTGTGAATGAGGACGGCTATCGTGAAATTTTAGGATTTTATGTAGGCGGAAAGGAAAGTTCCCTGGGATGGAAAGAAATCTTGAAGGATTTATATGAACGTGGAGCTCAAGAAGTATTGCTTGGCGTGTTTGATGGGCTTCCTGGCTTGGAGACAGCGATGAAAGAAGTGTATCCCAAAGCGGATGTCCAGCGTTGTGTCGTGCATAAAGTTCGCAATGCGTTAAATGCCGTTCGTAAAAAGGATCAGACAGCCGTTGCAGAAGCTTTAAAACCCATTTATGAGGCAAGTACAAAAGCAGAAGCAAAAGAACGATTTCAAGCGTTTAAAGAAGACTGGGAAAGCAAATATTCTAAAGTCGTCAAGACTTGGGAAGAAGATTTGGATGTTCTCCTTACCTTTTTGGATTACCCTTCTTCTATACAGCGTGTCATCTATACGACAAATATCATCGAAAGAACCATGAAAGAAATCAAGAAGCGTACGAAAACGATGAATAGCTTACCAAGTGAACAAGCAACGGAAAAAATCGTGTACCTTCAAGTAACAGATTATAACGAACGATGGGGAGAACGTAAGTTAAGAGGATTCGCAACCGCTTATCAAGCATTACAAGATATGTTTGAAGAACGCTACGGGGAATAGGGAATAAACGAGCTAATTTTCAGGCACCGTCCCCGGGTACCCGGGGACGGTGCCTGAAAACACATCCCAATAGAGAGGATATCCTACAAATTTACACAAACTTATTGACGGTACCCCAATACGGATCTGCTGCTTCATTAATATTTGTATTCATAAATAATTCACGATAAGTATCTAAATTACCCTTTACTATTGATTGATGCATTTGTTTAATAATATCTTTTTTGTTCATATCTTCTATTTCCTCCCAGATTCAGGGTATAAAATTTATCAAAAACAATTAGTTGTATATCGACTGAAATCGGTGAAACATCGACCCGGGAACAGCAAAGTCAACGAAAGATGCTGGTATTAGTAAAGGAGACGGATCAAGCCCGTCTCCTTTTATACTTGCTTTTACTGAAAAAGTGAAACTCATCATACATCGAAATAAGCGCGGTTGCCAAGGCAAAAAGAACCAGCAGGGCACCAACAAACGGATTATATTCAATGGATGCCTGTTCAATAACCAATCCACCAATGAAGGATCCAACCGCAATGCCAAGATGTAAGGCAGAATTGTTTAAACCTTGTTGAACATCAGATGTTTCCGGGGAAGTGTTCATTAGATAGCTCTGCATGGCTGGTGAGATTGCCCAATTCATCGCGCCCCATACGATCATAACAATCAAAAATAGCGGCAAATAAAACGTTGTAAAAGGGATGGCTATAATCGCGATACCGAACACAGTAACCGATATGAGTATCGTTTGTTTGGCCCCAATCATGTCAGCCAATGTTCCGCCAATTCCGCCACCACTGACTGCTGCAATTCCAAATAAGAGATAAATGATACTGATCCAGGATCCTTCCAGTCCGAGTGTCGTCTTGACAAATGGTGTTAGATAAGCATACAAGACGGTGTGTCCCGCTAAAAACAGGAACGTGGTTGATTGGCCAAAAAGTATTTTTCGGTTTTTAAGTGTTGCCAGCTGTTTTCCAAGTGGTACAGATGGTTTTGGTGCCACACGATCCATGAAAAAATGGAGAAAGACAATGGAAAGCACCGTTAAAACTGTGATAAGCACAAATGGTGCCCGCCAGCCAAACAGATTTCCCAATATCAAACCAATGGGAAGCCCTAAAACAATGGATGCACTAACCCCCATGGAAACAATGCCAATTGCTCGTCCGCGGTATTTCGGATCGACAATGCTCGGAGCCATTGTCAAACATAAGATGATTAATAGTGCACCACTTGTTGCTGACACGACACGTCCAATAAAAAGTACTGTATATGAAGGGCTAAATACTGTAATGATATTTCCGATTAAAAATACAAACAACGATATGATGGTCAGCCGCTTTCGTTCTACCCCGGCGGTGAGGATGAGTAAGGTAGGGGAAGCTATGGCAAAAATCAATGAGAAAATAGTGATCAAATACCCCGCTTGTCCGAGGCTGACGTTTAAATCCGCCGCAATTAAATCCAAAATTCCTCCGATAATTAATTCAACCATCCCTACGACAAATGAGACGACCATCAATAAATAAACTCGCTTATCCATATGCAAGCTTCCTCTCTAAAATGTACCAATAACAATCATAATGACTAAGTGATTAAAATACAAGGGCGAAATTGCCATGAAGTAGCCTGTATTTATTAAAGCAGTTGACGGAGTGTAATAACTGTTATACAATATATATAACAATTATTACAAAAAAGAAAGATGTGATTTGATGTGTATATTAAATTAGATTTTGAATCAAATGAACCAATCTACACGCAGTTAAAGCATCAAATAATAGCTGGTATTGCTAAAAAGGAATTACTTCCAGGTGAGGATTTGCCTTCTGTTCGAGCGATGGCGGCAGATATTGGAATAAACTTGCATACGGTAAATAAAGCATATCAGCAATTGAAGCAGGAAGGGTTTATTTTGATCCACCGGCAGAAAGGTGTGGTGATCAATCCTGATGGCGTTCCACCGGCAGATGAAGATTATCGCAACGGGGTAAAAGACACGTTGCACCCTTTGATTGCTGAATCCATTTGTCGCGGAATAACCAAACAGGAATTTATTAAGTTTTGTGATCAATTATTTACAGAATTTGCGAAAAAGGAAAGGTGATGAACGTGGAAGTATTTTTACTCATCGTTATGATGGTTCCTGTTTTTCTTTCATTGATGTTCATTCCATACTGGACCAGAAAAACAGAAAGCTTTGGTGTTTCGATTCCCGAGGAGGTATACTTTCATCCTGAAATCCATTCGATGCGTAAACAATATGTATGGTGGATGGGAATAGTCGGTGTAATTACAGTGGGGGTTTTTTGGCTGCTTTCAGAAACAGTGGCAAATAAAGAAAGCACCATTAGTATTTCCTTCAGCATCATTATAATAGCATATCTTGTGATCAGTTTTATTATTTATCTATATTTTCACAGGAAGATGAAAAGTTATAAACAAGCGGCAAAGTGGTCCGAGGAACAGTCACAACTTGTGGTGGTAGATACTGGATTTCGAAACCAAAAGCTAACGTATTCCAATATTTGGTTTGTCATTCCGTTTGCGATTACAATTTTGACGATGATCGTCAGTTTAACATCGTATCAGCAAATTCCGCAGCAAATTCCAATGCAATATAATTTTTCCGGTGAAGTCACCAATTATGCCGAGAAAACGTATCGTTCAGTGTTATTAATGCCTGTCATGCAGATGTATTTAATCTTGCTTTTTCTTTTCATCAATACCATTATTGCAAAAGCAAAACAGCAAATTAGCGCAGGAAATCCGGAAAAATCGAAGCAGCAAAATTTACAATTCAGGCGAAGATGGTCTGCCTTCACGATATTAACCGGAATTGCCCTGATACTCATGTTGTCATTCATCCAAATGCCCTTCATTTATAATATCGATCAACAGATTCTAATGGTTATTTCACTTGTGATTATATCAGTAATTATCGTTGGATCCATTGTGTTATCAATTACGACCGGGCAAGGTGGTAGCAGAGTAAACGTGCATATGGGAGACAAGGGCGAGGTGATTGATCGTGATGATGACCGCTACTGGAAATTGGGGATACTCTATTTTAATAGGAAAGATCCGTCGTTATTTTTGGAAAAGCGATTTGGTGTTGGCTGGACAAATAATTGGGCCCATCCGTTATCGTGGATTATCTTGCTTATAATTATTGGATTAGCAATTAGCATACCGATTTTGCTTGGGGTATAAAATGAAAATGGGAGTGTGGCGTGCAAATAAAGGCTGTTATGCGCTATAGATTTAGCTGGAACCGTTGTAGATTGCCCGGGATGCGCTGTAGATCGAAGCAAAATCGCTATAGATATAAAGTGAGGGTTATTTTCACGATTCTTAGCGTCTAATATTAAACAGGTTCTTTCCCAAATTATAAAAATTGCACATTATTTCACAAAGAATGACCCCGTTTTGATCAATCTTTTTTCAAAACGGGTTCTTATCGTATAACTTAAAAATACGGGTTTGTAGGATATTTTTATCAAACTTTGTTTTAAAGCTGCAAAATCCGACTATATTACGCTCCCATGTCTTTGCTCTCAATTGACTTAGCGTTGGTGCTAAAAATAATTATAAGCCGATGTATTACAATTCCAGAAATCATGAATAATCCTAAAGATATTAATCCCATTCTGGCGGAATAATTGTCAATAATCATGCCTAGTGATGGAGAAGCAATCGCCTGTAATAGTAGTGATATAGACATCCAGATTGACATAGCTCTACCCATAAAAGCTTTAGGTACAGTTTCCATAAGGATTGTATTCATTACAATTCTTAGTGATGAGTTACATAAACCGAATAATAGACTGCCTAAAAACAAAATAATTACATAGTTATTAAATGCAAATGCTATCAACGTTGTAATAGATACCAAGAAAAAAAGAGTTACTGCTCCATTCTTTGATACTTTTTTAGCGATTGGAGCTGCAACAAAACCAGATAAAAATCCTCCAATTCCATAAAACATATCCGAAAAACTAAATGCAATTGAACTACTTTGTAACGTATCGCTAACATAACCTGGAAGTACAACGTTATACATCATGGTCGCTACCAATGGGATAATTGAGGCGAAACCAAAAAAGAAAATTTTCGGTCTGCCTTTAAGGAACTTTATCCCACTTTTAAAATTTGAATAAAAGGATTCCTCAGTGTTTTCAATAATAGAGTTGTATTTAACTTGAAAGATGAAAATGCTACTAAGTAAGAACATAATCGCATTAAAAATCAGCATGTTTCCAAAACCTAAGTATTCATAAAATACACCGGAAACTCCACCTGCTGTAAACATACCTACTTGTAAACAAATTTCGACTAAAGAATTTCCATGAACTATTTCATCGCCCGAAAGAAGTTCCTGTAACAAACTTCTAGATGTAGACATATATGTTGTCCAGCCCATACCATTTACGATAGAGAAAAGATACATATATCCTATATGAAATCCATTTGTTAATAGCATCATAGCGATAACTGTTATAGCTATGGATTGAATTAAATACGTAAATAAAATAATTTGTTTCCTTTTAAATTTGTCCGTTAATATTCCAGTAAGTGGTGATATAAGGAACCCTGCTATTACATTTAACGAAAGCATAATCCCTACTGCTATAATAGAGCTGGTCTGTTCCATTAGATACCAGTTAGCTCCTACTGTGCCCATACCAATTCCGAACGCATAAATGATTTCAGAAAAGAAAAAGTTACGAAAATCCACTCGTTTTAGTAGCCTGAGAAACATGCGAAAACCTCCTGTAAATTGCTTTCCAACATCTGTATAGTTAAAAAGATGCCATTTTAGATATAAATTTTTTGTTCATTAATTCAGCTGACTCAAAAGCTTCTTCATCACGGTGTATTTCTCCAGGTCTGTTTCCTTTAGCAAGGATATATCCATCAAATGTAATTCCAATAAAATTAAAGATATATTGAAATTGCTGGATCAATGGAAGACCTTTCAAAGATGGCTTATCCCCACCAACCGCAATTACATATGCTTTCTTAGAAGACATGATAATTTTAAAATCAGGATAATTTAAGTCCTTTAGTGTTTGTGACCAGCGATCAATAAAATTTTTCATCATTCCCGACATGCTAAACCAATAAATCGGTGTAGCAAATATTAGAATATCATGGGGCAGAATGCGGTCAATAATTGCGTTATAATCATCATTTACTTCCTGAAACCCACCTTTGGAATGACGCAAATCTTCAATAGGTTTTATTTCGTAGTCTTTTAAATGTATTCTTTCTACAGATAACCCGCGTATTGCCTGTTCAGTTAGAATTTCTGTATTGCCGTCTTGGCGAGTCCCTCCATAAATTACTGCAATAGTCATACGTATGCGCTCCTTCACATAAGATTTTTTCTTGCTATTTGCTTACATCTATCCTATGATAGAATCACAAATCAATAAAGATGATTATTTCGTTTGAATCAATCGATAAAAACGATTTAAAAGAGGAGGTGAATGAATTTGGAGTTAAAACAACTGATTACCTTTAAAGTGGCTAGTGAAAACCTAAACTTTACCCGAACAGCTAAGATGTTGAATTTCGCTCAATCAAGTATAACTTCCCAAATAAAGACTCTTGAAACAGAACTTGGAAAACCGTTGTTTGAACGTTTGGGAAAACGTTTGATTCTGACAGAAGCTGGGCGTCAATTTAAAAAATACGCTGATAAAATGATACAGCTCTCTGAGGAGGCAAAGGAGACTATTGATGGAGTTGAGGACCCTGTGGGAACCCTTACTATTGGAGCACAGGAAAGTCAATGTACGTATCGTCTTCCACCAATCCTAAAAGAGTTTAAAGCTCAGTTCCCTCGAGTTAAACTCATATTTAAACCAGCGCATTCCGACGAAAAAGCTAGAGAACAGCTGATGGATGGTTTGCTCGATATTGCTTTCATTACGGATGTATCCAGGCCAGTAGATGCTTTCAAAATGGAGTCCCTTACCCAAGAAAATATAAAAATGGTTGTTTCTCCAGACCATCCATTACTTACAAAATCAGAAGTTTATCCAGAAGACCTCGAACATGAAACGCTATTGCTTACCGAAACCGGATGTTCTTACCGCAATATTTTGGAAGAAAGCTTTCGTATGGCTGGAATTTACCCGAAAAACAAATTGGAATTCGTCAGTATAGAAGCGATCAAACAATGTGTGATTGCAGGGCTTGGTATCGCTGTATTACCAGCGATGGTGGTAGAAGCTGATGTTATTAAAGGAGAAATGAAGGAACTGGAATGGAATCATTTCAAAACTCCTATTTTTACCAAAATTGCCTGGCATAAGGATAAATGGATGACACCGCCGTTAGAAGCCTTTATCGAGTTATCTAGAAGAACTTTTAAAGAAGTTAAAAATTAATCGAACTTACTGTGAGAGACAATAAAGATGTTCCATTAAAGGCGCGTTTACGGCATAGCGGTGTTTAGGAATCGGGCCAGTTTCCGGATTAAAAGAAGGAATTTAAATAATCCACCGTTCAATTAACGGGCACTATTGTGAGATCAACATTAGAAATTAGAAAATGATCAAACTTTATTATAAAAATTGCATAGTGTTTCAAAAAGAATTAACCCGTTTTGATCAATCTTTTTTCAAAACGGGTTCTTTTAATTTAACATAAAATACGGGTTTGCAAGTTGATTTTTATAAATATCCACATTATTTCGTTTTCAAAGCTACACCAGTATTACAGCAACATAAAAAACCACGCCTGCTCCCTGTAATTGGGGCAGCCGCGGTTTTTTTAATCTCGGGGTGGATTTGCTTCGTAAAAACCGTGATCTTCACCATAATAGCGGTCATAACGGTGTTTGAACTTATGGAATAGATAACTAACGATAACTTTTAAAATAGCGTAACCAGGAATACCAAGGATAACGCCAACGATTCCGAACAAATTCCCCGCGCAAAGCAATACAAAGATAATCGTTAATGGATGGATCTTCATTGTCCGTCCCATAATATTTGGCGAAATAAAATGACCTTCCAAAAATTGCACAACTGCCCAGACAGCTGCAAGCTTTAATAACATAAATGGTGAATCCACAATAGCAATAATAATCGCCGGTGAGATAGCAATGATTGGGCCAAGATACGGTACAACACTAAGTACTGCCGCAAGAATCGCAAGGGTAATCGCGTATTCCAATCCGATAATTAAATAACCGGTGTACAACAGGATGCCAATACAGGTTGCAACAATGATCTGACCCTGGATATATGATCCAACCTGCACATCCATATTTTTGATAATCTCATTTGCATCACGTCTGAATGAAGGTGGCAATAATTTCAAACAATAGGTTCGAAACTTTTTTCCATCCTTAAGTAAAAAGAATAAGACAAACGGAAATGTAAAAATGGCAACTACGATGTTCGTTACTGTACTGGCAACATTTCGTAAACCTTCTACCGCACCACCCAAATAGCTGCTTATCTTATTCGGAATATCGTTTAAATTCTGGGTTACCCACTGGTGGGCCTCATCATAGTACGGTGCCAAAAACGAGTGGCGAACCCACGATTCGATTCCCGTTCCCATTTGTTTTAGATATTCCGGCAGGCTCTTTGCCATATCTTTTACCTGTATACTTACTGCTGGGGCGGAAAGCAGGACAATCCCGGTTACAACGCCAATTAATGCTAAAATAATAATGATAATGCCCCAAATTCGCCTGATGTGAATCCGTTCCAACAAGTTAACGATCGGATTTAGCAAATAGTAGGCAATAAAGGCCAGGATAATTGGAGGCACGACGGTAGAAAGAATGACAGCTACCGGGTGGAAAATAAATTGTATTTTATAATAGATGCCAATCGTAATGCCAATTAATATTAACAGGATTAACCCGTAAATTAGATCACGACCGCCAATAAATTTCATAAACCGACTCATTGTTTTCATATGGTTCGCTCCTCTTATGATTCGTATTATAGACGATATGATACAATTTTTCCATCATAATCCATGGCAAACATACGAATAATTAATATACGATTATGGGTGCGGGATGGTTTCGGTTTTTCCGTTTGTTTTGCAATTGCAGTTCTTGATAGAATGGAAGAACATAAGGAAAGGCGGGCGAAAAAATGGAGGAAGTAATGATCAATGATGTAACCATTCAGACCGACAGTTTTTACAGTGAAATGGTTACTGATGATACAATTGGTAAGATACTGCATAAAATTGGTTTTGAATTTAAGGTGAAAAGCGAGGAATACCATGACATAACTACGCTGTTATATGCCAATGATTTTCGTGTAAAAGTTCCCGGGAAAGGATTAGATTTTCCGGCAACCATTCATTCGTATTCGACGTCAATTACCAATTTATATCAGGAAAATGCTGTGGGCGATTTTAAACTTGAATTAATCGAGAAGGTGTAGCAAGATGGCCGTAAAAATAAAGCTGAACGATATTTTGGAAATGATAGACATGCAATATGAAGGAACTACTGCCTGGGTTAACACCCAAAACGGTGAATTATTCTTGATGGAAGAGGCATTTATAAGGGATGCGGAAGATGGGGAACCGTTTGATCACTTATATGAAGAGGATCAGGAAAAATGAGACTTGCCTATGATATTGTTGAAGATGCCGATAAGTATATTGAGTTACCAACGCCACATGATATTGACGAATATGACATGGTAGAGAATTTCTGTTTTACGGTTAAAATTAAAAAGAAGAAGGAGATTTTATTAAAGGCTATCCGTGGTAAAGGCGCCTTTGGAAGATTTAGGCATCATATTGCTGATCTGGATCTGGAACAAGATTGGTATATGTTTCGGGATCAAAGCTATAAACAAATTGCGATTGATTTTTGTGAAATGAATGGCTTGGAATATGTAGAGTGAGTGCTTGCTAAAGCTGCCTTTTTTGATTGGCTCCTTAAAATATCATTCGCATCTGTTTTTTGATATAATAAAACTACATACAAGAGGAAGGTGTGGAATCCTTGAGGCAAAATGCTAGTTTACAAAAAGATGCGATGCACATGTTAAAGCTAACCAGTAGAACCTTTTACATACCCATCAGTTTGTTGAAGCCCCAATTGAAGAAAACGGTAGGCTCTGCTTATTTATGTATGCGAGCAGTTGATGAAATTGAAGACCATGAAGAGCTGGATTCAGTGACCAAGCAGCACCTTTTGCGATCTACAAGTCAATTATTGCAACACGATTTTGACAGCGGTTCCTACCAGCAATTAATCGAACCTTATACGAACCAATTACCCGAAGTAACGTTGCGTCTGGGCGATTGGATTAACGTTTGCCCTTCAGATATCGTCGAAAAGGTCAAACAATCAACAAGTATCATGGCAGATGGAATGGCTGATTGGGCGGAAAAAGGCTGGATGATTAAAAATAAAGATGATTTGGATGACTATACTTACTATGTTGCCGGGCTGGTTGGTGTGATGCTTTCTGATATATGGGAATGGTATGACGGGACAACAACCGACCGGGATTTGGCAATCGGCTATGGACGAGGTTTGCAAGCTGTCAATATTTTGCGCAATCAGGACGAGGACAAGGAACGTGGTGTACATTTCGTTCCGGATGGCTGGTCAAGGGAAGACTTATTCAACTACACGGAAAAAAACCTCGCACTTGCGGATGAATATATGAAGGATATTACTACCCGAAACATCTTGTTATTTTGTCGAATTCCACTTGCTTTGGCAAAACAAACGATAAAGGCATTACAACAAGGCCGGGAAAAAATCTCACGCGGTGAGGTTGAAACAATTGTTAAGAAAATAAAAGAAAAGTAAATCGTATAGGTCCATGTTCAAAAAGGAGGATAAAAAGGACCGAGAAGTTCTAGGCGGCGTAGCTTTGAGCACCGGAGTGTACATAAAAGGTACATGAGGAGCGGAAAAGCAAGCCAACGACGAAATTCGACGTGTCATTTTTACCGGACTTTTTGAACATCCTCTATAAATTGTAAGGGCGCCAGTGCTGGAACGGATAAAGGAGGCTGATTTGATGGCCTCCTTTTTATCGGACATCTTTTATAAAAACATCCCTGGTAGACGATGTGTGAAACAAATGAAAATGAATAACAAAGCGCTTGATTAAATGTTTGGTGCGTGTTAAAGTTACTTTGTGTTTTAACGCTTTTTTTACTGGGTGGAATACACAAATCTTTCAAACCACAGGCTTTGGATGGCTTGTATTTTTTTATGCCAAAAAGAAGGTAGGTTAGTGAATGACTGATAAGCAATCAACAAAATATGAATTTTTAGCTGATGACCCAAATGCCAAAGTGTTGCCGGTTGTGATATCTTTCTTAATTGGTGCCTTTTTTGCGATATTAAATGAAACGTTATTGAATATAGCGCTAACAACACTTATGGAGCAATTTGATGTCTCCGTTTCAACAGTACAATGGATGGCAACCGGGTTCATGTTAATGATGGGGATCGTCATTCCAGCGTCGGCCGTTTTAATCCAATGGTTTACAACAAGACAATTATTTCTGGGTACGATGGCGATATTTACTGTTGGTACAACGATTTGTGCCATTGCACCAACATTTCCCATTTTGCTGGCGGGCAGGTTAATTCAAGCGGTAGGAACAGGGCTGTTAATGCCGGTTATTTTTAATGTTTTTCTATTGATTTATCCGCCACATCGCCGGGGAAAAGTGATGGGTGTTATTGGGCTGGTAATGATGTTTGCTCCGGCAATGGGACCGACTCTATCCGGAATCATTGTTGAGCATTTAGGATGGCGATTTCTTTTTATTACCGTTATCCCGTTTGCTTTGTTTTCCATTGCTTTTGCCTATAAATATTTACAGAACATCTCAGAAGTTACCAAGCCGAAAATTGATATTATCTCCCTGATTTTTTCCACCATTGGATTCGGTGGGATTGTATTTGGCTTTAGTTCGGCGGGGGATGGGGACAAAGGGTTCCTGCAGCCAATTGCGTATATTCCGATTATCATCGCAGCTATTGCCTTGGTCTTCTTTGCTTTAAGGCAATTAAAACTGAAGGAGCCATTATTGGATCTCAGGGTATTTAAGTTTCCAATGTATACGCATGCGGTTGTTATGTTTCTGATTATTATTATGGCGATGTTTGCATCCGAAATTATTTTACCGATGTATATGCAAGGGCCATTAGCACTGACAGCTGCAACAGCCGGGCTTGTATTGCTGCCGGGAAGTATATTAAATGGATTAATGTCACCCGTGATGGGTCAGTTGTTTGATAAATTCGGACCACGTGTCATGCTCATTCCTGCTACTGCAGTATTGTGCGGAACCATGTTTATGATGAGCAGGCTGGGTTTGCATACGTCGACATGGGTTATCATTGTCGGGTATATTTTGCTGATGTTATCCGTTTCAGCGATTATGATGCCGGCTGAAACCAATGGTCTGAACCAGCTGCCAAAACATTTGTATCCACATGGGACTGCCGTTATGACAACACTCCAGCCTGTAGCTGGTGCGATCGGTGTGTCGGTATTCATTAGCATTATGAGTGCACGGCAAGGCAGCTTTTTACAAAAGGCAGCCAACCCAAATGACCCGAACACAATAAACGAATCAATGGTTGCCGGTGTGGAGCTGGTGTATTTGATTTCCTTTGGCATTGCTATACTCGCTTTTATTCTGGCACTGTTTGTTTACCGGGCTACACCAAGGGAAATATCATCCGATTCAGCTAATAAATAAAATAGGAAGCTGCCGTTTTTGTAAATGGTGGCTTCCTATTTTTTTATTTTGTCTTGACTCTAACGTTACGTGATACCCTATAGTAGTCAGTGAAGGGAGGTTACCAGCCGTGATGAAAGTAAAAGAGGTAGCGGATTTAGTTGGTATTAGTGTGCGCACACTGCATCATTATGATGAAATCGGCTTGCTTATCCCGGAAAAAACAACCGAATCAGGTTACCGTTTATATTCCAGCAATGACCTTGATACTTTACAGCAGATTTTGTTTTTTAAAGAGCTTGGCTTCCCTTTGAAGAAGATCAAAGAAATTATCAACAGTCCATCATTTGATCGAGAAGATGCATTGGAAGTACAGCGAAAGATGTTACTCGAAAAACGCAGCCGACTTGATAAGATGATCGAGATGATTGATAAGACGATACAACATGTGAAAGGAGAGATGAACATGACCGAAGAGGAGAAGTTTTCAGGTTTTGATTTTAGTCACAACCCATACGAACAAGAAGCACGTGACCGTTGGGGTGATCAGGTGGTAGATGAATCGAATGCCAAAATAAACCGGATGTCCGAGCATGAGCAACAATCCTTGGCTAATGAATTTAATGCAATATACTGCGAGTTGGCAGCCATTCGTCATAAAGATCCAGCATCTGATGAGGCACAGGCGGCTATTAAACAATGGTATGACTATTTGAATAAGGTTGGTGAATTTTCACTGGATGCGTTTAAGGGGCTTGGCCAACTGTATGTAGGTGACGAGCGTTTCACGAAAAATATTGATCAATTTGGTGAAGGTTTAGCTGTATTTATGCGCGATGCCATGGCTGTTTATGCAGATCGAAACAAATAGAAGGACAATTATAAAGCTGCCCATATGAAAAAGGGCAGCTTTAAATTATAATTTCTGAACGGCTTCTTCTATATTATCAGCTTTGGTAATTGCGGAGATAACCGATACCCCGTCCGCACCTGCTTCAATTACTGATGCAGCATTTTGGGTAGTGATTCCCCCGATCCCAACAATAGGAAATTTAGGGTATCTCGATCTTAATGTTTGAATCCATGCTACACCAACAGCATCCTTGGCATCAGCCTTCGATTGGGTAGGAAAAACAGGGCCGGCACCAAGGTAATCGACAAGGTGGATGGGACTTTGCGCTTCTTCGTCCGGGTTTGATACAGAAAGCCCAATTACCTTGTCCGGGAAAAGCTCTCTCACTCGTTCGACCGATAGATCATTCTGTCCCACATGGATACCGTCTGCATCAAGCAATGCTACCAGTTCTATGTCGTCGTTTACGATAAATGGAACCTGGTAATGGGTGCACAAGTCGCGCAGTTTTGTTCCCAACTTCAGCTTATCTGTGCTGGTTAAAGAACCTTCCCCTTTTTCTCGAAACTGAAAGGCGGTGATACCAGCTGCAAGGGCTGATTCAAGAACTTCTACAGGGTCAAATTGTTCGCAATCCTGGCTGCCCATGATAAAATACTTTCTTAATTGTTTACGTAGGAACGGGAAACCCATTGATGTGATTCCTCCCATTTTTAGTTGATATAATTTCAGTTTACCACACCATGAACGTGCTATAATACCCCCACTTTTAGTCAAGAGTAAATGAACAATGAGGAAGGTGTGGGATAGACAGCTGTTTCATAGATTTAGGTTGCCCTTTCACAGCGCTATCCCAATTGATCCGCATCTAATGATAGAGCATCAATAAAATAAGCCAGAAATGTACCAGGCCCGGATACATTTGGATTTAGAGCGGCATATTCTGCGGCGAGTCCGTAAAATTCCACGGCGGTTTGCATTTGCTCTTCCAGCGGTTCCTTGGTTGTAAGGCAAGCTGTCAAAATCGACCCAAGCAGGCATCCCGCGCCAGTAATTTTTGTAAGCAACGGATGTCCGGTCTGGTTTTCTTTAAAATAATTTCCACTACAAATGATATCCGTTTTTCCGGTAATAACAACAGCCGTTTGATATTTTTCCTGGGCTTTGGCAGCAACTTCGGCAATATTTCCTTCACCAACAGCGTCCGGTCCTTTTGTCTCCCAAGGAACATTGACCAGATAGGCAATTTCACCAGCATTGCCTTTGATCACAGTCGGATTTACTTCGTTGAGGATTTGCTTCACAGCCGTATCCCGAAACGGTGTTGCTGCAATGCCAACCGGATCAAGCACGACCGGTATTCCTTTTTCATTAGCAGCTTTTCCCGCTTTTATCATTGCGGTAACCTCAGATGGTGTAATGGTACCGACATTTATCAGGAGACCATTCGCGTTTAAAGCCATTTCCCGTGCTTCTTCCTTTGCGTTTGCCATCGCTGGTGTTCCCCCAAACGACAATAATCCATTGGCAGAAAAGTTCATGACAACCTGGTTTGTTAAATGATGAATAAGTGGACGATTCTCCCTTACTTCCTGTATGACCTTCTGATTCATTTGCTGACCTCCTCGATTCGTGGTGCCCAATGATTTGTTGGACCACTGCCATGACCAATTGCAAACGAATGACCGATGGCAGCCGTTATATATTGCTTGGCGGCGTTGACAGCCTCTAAAAGCGGATTGCCTTTAGCTAATAACGCGGTAATTGCCGCTGAATAGGTACAACCGGTTCCATGGGTATCTTTTGTTTCAATGCGTTCAGATGAAAAACGGTGTATCTTGTTGCCATCGTGCAAAAAGTCGACAGCATCCCCCGCTAAATGACCGCCTTTAACAAGCGCGGCACCTGCTCCATACTTATTTACAATTTGTTCAGCGGCCTCTTTTAGATCATCCATGGTGCTAATCGATTGCCCTGTTAGATATTCTGCTTCCGGTACATTGGGTGTGACTAATGTAGCCAGAGAAAGCAGATTGTTGCGTAAATAGTCACGCGCCTCCTCGTCAATTAATGAATCACCACTTGTCGCGACCATGACCGGATCCATTACAAAAGGGACAGGAATATTTTCTATCTTGCCGGCGATACTTTTCATCATCGCGGTATTGGCAATCATTCCCGTTTTAAACGCTTGAAACGGGATATCTGAAATAACGGAATCCAGCTGTTCTTCAATCATGTCCGTTAAAATGTGCTGTACATCCTGAACCCCGGTTGTATTTTGGGCAACCACGGAAGTAATCACCGACATCCCATAGCATTTAAATTCCTGAAATGTTTTTAAATCGGCCTGAATGCCAGCACCGCCACTAGGATCAGTACCAGCAATAGTCAGTGCACAAGGTATTTGTCTCATTTGTCATCATCCTTTCGGGACAAGGGGCTCCCTTGTTCCAGTTTTTAAATGTTTGGCAGTACGTTTCGTTGTTTCAACCGAGCTGCAATAATCCAGCCTATCAACGCCCCAGCTCCACTGCTTACCAGGAATGACGGGAAGAAAAATAATGCACCAACTGAACTTCCCATCAAGAGGTTGGCAAACGGTACAGCAAACAAAGAGCCAATCATACCGGTTCCAATAAATTCACCAATTGCCGCCCAAATCTTTTTCCCGAACCGTCGATAAAGATAACCTGCCAGAAATGCGCCAATCATGCCGCCGGGAAACGCCAAAATGGAGCCAAGACCAAGCAAGTTACGAATCAGTCCGATCATGAAGGCGATCATAACAGCGGGGGCTGGGCCAAGTATGATGGCTGCCAGCACATTCACCGCATGCTGTACTGGATAGGCTTTAGCAACTCCTGCAGGAAACCAGAGAATTTGGGATCCAATTGTTCCAATGGCTACAAAAACAGCCATCGTTGTTAATAAACGTGTCCGGTTCATCCAATTCCTCCTTTCCATGTTTCCATGGCATATAAAAAAAGCTAGATCCTTATGATGGACCCAGCTTGCGTAGAGAAAAGTTTATCGTGATTTGTCACAACTACTTCCCTCCGCTGGTATTAGCCAGATCAGGTCCATAAGGGTCGGAAAGAAATGCAACTTTCCTCTCAGCCCGCATGCGGGGCACCCCTAGTAGTGTAAATACTATGAAATTTGCCTGTTGCAATAATCTTAACAGAGAAGGATTGGTTTGTCACTTATGAATCACGTTTTATAATGTGAAGAAAAATTGTAACTTCTACCTCTATCTTGCCTGGCGGTTGGAGGGAGTTAAAATATGTTGTTACATTAGATGTAAGCGCAGCCTTAAAACAAGTAAAGGCGCAAACCTGCATAAGCTTCATTTTAAGGTTAAAAACCTGTTGACACTCCAAAATCATGAGCGTATAATATCATCTTGTTATCAAATTGTTTAGTGATAAGATATTTTTTAGTGAGATAATATTTATATAAGGAGGGAAGTCATGAAGAAGGATGATTTCCTTGAGTTGGAGGGCATTTTCCGGAAAATCACGAAGAAAATCCCCGGAGAATGGAGAAAGCATACGAAATCGGCTTTCTCCAGAACAGAAGCACTTGTCCTTTATAAATTATATTATGAGGGACAACAACGTGCTTCTGAGCTAGCAATGGTTCTTTCCATCACTACTGGCGGCTTGACAGGTCTTACCGATAAGCTTGTTGAGGGCGGATATGTGGAAAGGAAACGGACGGAAGAAGATCGCCGGGTTGTTTACCTGTCCATTACCGATAGCGGAAAGGAAATGGTCAAGGCTATGAATGCTGCCCGAAAAGCATTTATTGAAAAATTGTTCAATGGGATATCAACGGAAGAGTTAAATCAGTTTAAGAACACAGCCGCAAAATTATTACGGAATTTTGAGGATGTGGAAAATCAATAACTTAGGGAATAGGAGATGAAAGAAAAGCATGACTGAAACAACTACAAGTAATGCAACGAATATAAAAAAAGGCCCCATTCTTGCGGTTATTATTCTTGGTGCGTTTGTATCGCTGTTGAATCAAACGTTAATGAATGTGGCCTTGCCTTCGATCATGGAGGACCTGGATATAGGGGAAAGCACTGCACAGTGGATTACGACCGGATTTATGCTGGTTAATGGTGTGCTGATCCCAATTACTGCATTTTTAATGGAGAAGTTTTCAACCAGACAGCTATTTATAACTGCAATTAGCTTATTTGCTGCAGGTACATTAATCTGTGCCATTTCACCAACTTTTATTATCTTAATGACTGGCCGCGTTATTCAGGCAGTTGGCGCAGGGATTATTATGCCACTATTAACAACGGTTGTATTGGCTTTGTTCCCGGTTGAAAAGCGTGGTGGTGCAATGGGGATTATTGGGATTGCCATTATTTTTGCACCAGCTGTAGGCCCAACACTGTCAGGGTTTGTAGTACAAAATTATTCATGGCGGTTATTGTTCTGGATTATATTTCCAATTGCTGTATTAACAATTATCTTCTCGGTTATTTTCTTAAAGAATGTAACCAAACAGACATTTCCAGACATCGACATCCTGGCAATTGTTCTCTCAACACTTGGTTTTGGCGGTATCCTGTACGGTTTCAGTACTGCAGGTACAAACGGCTGGACCAATGCATCGGTGATCATTGGATTGATTGTTGGCTTTGTCGGCCTTGCCTTGTTTATTTGGCGCGAATTGGTTATGGAAGTTCCAATGCTGGATTTCCGGGTATTTAAGAGCGGAATTTTTTCGCTTACTACGGTCATTAATGTGGCACTTACGGTCGCTATGTTTGCGCCAATGCTTTTGATCCCGATTTATTTGCAGAATATCCTGGGTATTTCACCAATGAATTCCGGTTTAATGCTGATGCCAGGCGCAATCGTGATGGGAATTATGTCACCGATCACTGGTAAAGTATTTGATAAAATAGGTGCGCGGCCATTAGCAGTGTTTGGATTGGCCATTACAGTAGTAACAACGTATTTGTTCACCCAGCTAACCGACTCAACAGGCTATCTGTATCTGATTATTATATACACCATTCGCATGTTTGGTATGTCCATGATTATGATGCCAATTATGACGGCCGGGCTTAATCAGTTGCCGCAGCGACTTTATCCACATGGTACAGCAATGGTTAATACTGTTCGTGCTGTAGCTGGTGCGATTGGTACGGCATTCCTGGTTACCATCATGACGAACCAGGCAAAAAATAGTATTAAAGATATTATTATCAACAATCATTTTGACCCGAATAACGAGCAAGATATGTTACATGCTGCCAATCTTGCCCAGGTTCAGGGAATCAATGACGCATTTATGGTATCCACTGTATTTGCTGTGGTTGCATTGATCCTGTCATTCTTCATTAAACGTGGAAGAACAACACAAGAAGAAGAACCAGAGGTATCAGGAAAACGGAAACTCTCAACGGAAAGAGGGTAATGATAAGGGGACTGCACTCCACTACATTAAGATGTTAAAGTGGTGGGGATGTCCCCATTTTTATGCTCCCGTCCGTAAGCGCTTGTTTTTGGGAAGGCGCAATGCTAATACAATGACCAACACGCAAAATACAAGGCTGATGGTTGCAACAAGATGAAGATGCGCGATATCCAAATGACTGTTAAAGGCAATTCCCAATAAACAGGAAGAAAGAATCGACCCCAGATAGCGGCTGGTTTGGAACAGTCCTGATGCTGATCCAGTTTCCTCGGGTTTTACCTGTTCATAAAGCGCCGTTTGGGTAGAAATATTATTAAAACCATTGCTCATTCCAAGAACTGACATAATCACTAAAAACCAGATTAACGGCGAATTTTCCCGGAATGTAAGTAATAGGGCGGTACCAACGAATAAGAGCAAGGCACCGGTGACAAGCGGTAACTTGGAACCAAACCGGTCAATCATCTGGCCGGCGATCGGTGCGACAATGACACTAAAACCAGCCAAAGCCAGCATGATGATTCCAGTATGTTTCTCGCTATAACCTTGAACCTGTTGCAAAAATGTCGGGAACCCAAAAAAGTAACAATAATAGATCAGGTTAATGCTGGTAAATTGTAGATAAATCATGGTTACTGCAGGATTCTGCTTAAGTGATACCAAATCAATAAATGGCTCCCGTTGTCTGTTTTCCCAGAAGTAAAAGCCTGTAGCGGCAAGCAAGAAAATAATAAGTGCCAACCAATGGATCTTGTTTTCCAATGACAACAGGAATAATATTAAGCTGACCATTACGACAATAAACAAAGCGATTCCCACAAAATCAATCCGCTTTAATTCAAATTTCCCTTGTCCTTTTGCTGGCAGGATAAAGATAGCCATCACAAACGAGAGAATGATAAATGGGAAGTTAATCAGAAATATCGATGGCCAATCCCATGATGCGATCAAAAAGCCGCCAATGGATGGTCCAAATGCTGCTGACGTTGATGCGAAAATGGATAACATCGACAATGCTTTCCCTTGCCCCTTAGTTATATTGGTCCGAACCATACTCATCCCACTTGGAAATAAGGTGGAACTGCCAATTGCCTGAAGTGCACGGCACCCTAAGAGAAACGGGTAATTGGGTGAAAAAGGAGCTAAGATAGATGAACCAGCAACCAAAACCAGCCCGGTTAGAAATAGCCGTTTGGGTCCGAACATATCACTTAATTTACCCATAACCGGCTGGGCGGCGGCACTAGCCAAATAAAATATTGAAATCAGCCATGACGCATCCGCAAAATTTAAAGCGAATTCATGTTGCAATCTGGTCAATGCAACCGATATCATTGATGAATTTAATGGATTAAGCAGTGTCCCAAGACCAATCGTTAGCACAAGCAGCCACGGTTTCTGTAATGACTTTATCATGTGAATCACCTGTTCATCGTGTATGTAAAAGCAAGGAAATATAACCCATCTTGAATATCATTCCGAATATCTTTAATCATATGCTAAAGTAGAAATAGGCGAAAATATTTTGCTCAGAAACAGCTAATCAATGGATTCGGGGTGATTGTTATGGATGCAAACGGTAGCAAATTAACGAAGCGCATGCTAAATTGGGTGATAGACGCAATAGATAGAAGAAAAGCCGAGGTAGTCATGATTGAACAGCTAAAGGGTAGTACTTCATCGACACTGTTTCGGATTTCTTTACGGATGAATCGATGTTTACGACATGTTGTATTTCGTTTGTTTGATAACCAAGATTGGCTGGAGGAGGAACCTGATTTAGTACTGCATGAAGCTATGAGTTTGCGCTGTGCAGCAAAGACGGATATCGCCACACCAAACATCATTGCCTGGGATGAAACCGGCGAAATATGCGGATTCCCGGCAGTTCTGATGACCATGCTGGATGGCACTGTCCAGCTAAAACCGAATAATTTGGAAAAATGGCTGCGGAGTTTGGCATCAGCACTAGGCAAAATTCATGCCATTGATGCCAATGATTTCAATTGGGAATATTTCACCTACAATGATATTTCCTCCTTGGAAACCCCACCATGGACAAGCATTCCACAAGCATGGGAAAGAGCAATCGAAATTGTAAAATGTCCAAGGCCATCCGTTCACGAATGCTTCATCCATCGTGATTATCACCCCGCTAATGTTTTATATCTTGATGGAAAGGTGACCGGGGTAGTTGATTGGGTAAATGCTTGTAAAGGCCCCGCTGGTATTGATGTCGGACACTGCAGAGTGAATCTGGCAATGCTATATAATGTAGCAACCGCAGATCAATTCTTGGCAGCATACCAGCAAGATCAGGGTAGCAAATTTGTTTATGATGTGTACTGGGATGTTGTTTCGTTAATTGATATTCTTTCCGGTCCACCGGTAGTTTATCCGGGTTGGGAAGCATTTGGCGTTACTGGGCTTACGGATACGATGATGCGGGAGAGGCTGGATAAATATGTTGTAAGTTTGTTGGAGCGAGCTTCTTGAGTGGCGATGTGTAACTGCGATGATCAAATAAAAGCCACCATCTTTACTAGTAAAGTGGACCCCTTGTCAAGGACACTTTGAAAAAAACCACTAACTTTTTTTGCTTGTTCCTCTTATGCTTGCTTCATAGGAGGAGCGGTGGCAAGTCCAAGCATACGCTCAAAACTAAGAGCGTGTGCTTTTGTCATCCACTAAAAATATGAAGAGACATTGTTTATCAAGTTTGGAAGCATTAGAGTTTTCTGTTTTTCAAGATGAACATGCGTTACGAATTTTCCCTAATTGGATGGTAAGATATTTTGAATCTCTCACAGAAAAGGAACAATGGCAATATTTTCTAGCCTATCGAAAAGTTGCCGATCAAATGCTATCCGAATCATATCTTATTGATCAATTAAAATGGATATTAAAGTATCCATCCATCGAATTAGAGTATGATCTATATGTGAAAGCTCGAATAGACCCTGATTTTTATGAGGAGGAAGTCTTTCTACCAGAGAAATGGACCGAACTACAAGAAAAATACGAGACACGATTCCAACAAGCAATTAGTCTTTTAGAGGAACAACAACGGGAAGATCAGGTGTCTTCACAAGATGAGCCAGAGGATACACTCCCGTTTTAATGAATTCTGCATATTGATTGGGGGATAACTTTGCGAGACCCCATTGATAGCGTTCGTTGTTGTAGTAATCCATATAGTCATCAATTTTGATAGAAAGATCCGAAAAAGTAATTATGTAGCCAAGATTCCCTAAATCATCTTTCATGTGACCAAAGAAAGATTCTTGCGGTGCATTGTCCCAACAATTCCCTCGGCGTGACATGGATTGCCGTAATTCTTTATCATTCAGTAGCGATTGAAATTGCATACTAGTGTAGTGTACGCCCTGGTCGGAATGGATCAGGGTTTTCTGTTTTTTAGGAATCGCATGATGTTCAATTAAGTATTCAATCATTTCCAAAACAAAATCCACTTCTAACGATTCACTAAGTGCATAAGAAAGAATTTGATTGGTAAACGCATCTTTTATGGTAGATAAATAGGCTTTCTGACCTCGTCCAAAGTAGAGATAGGTAATATCCGTAAGCAAGACCGTTTTGGGACCATGAGCTTTAAATTGACGATTTAAATGATTAGGCTTCGTTGCATGTTCTTGCCTGGCTTTTGCCATTCGTTTGTAAGGATTAGGTTTCCTAATCGGACATATGAGATTATATTTATTCATCAGTCGTTGAATCTTCTTGCGGTTCATGACGATTCCTGTTTGAAGAAAGCGCATATAAATGCTTCTTGATCCCTTTGCATATCCGCGATATTGATAGACTTCTAGAATCAATTCAAAATCAGTGCGATCTTGTTTCTCACGCTCCTTACGCTTCTCTTCCTGCTTAAACCATGCATAATAACCTGAACGAGAAACCTGAGCAATCTCACATAACCACCTGATATTCAAGAGGTTATGATCTCTTTCCGTTAATGTTTGGATGAGTTGATATTTTTCTTGGGCAAAGCTTTGGCTGCTTTGCGATGGATAAAATTCATTTTTTTTAAAGCATCAATTTGTTGTTTTTGCAAAGCGACTTTATGTTTGAGATAGGCGATTTCTTCATCAGGTGTGCGTTCTTTCGTTTGACGGCGCCCAGAATGTTGCGTACGTAAATCCGTAAAACCTTCTGTTCTATCCGCCATTTTTCGTATCCTGCGAGAGAAACTCTTGATTCTTTCTTTCCCTATCACTTGTGTATCAAACCCTGCTTCTCTAAAGATTTGTGTAGGAAATTTCCCTTGATCTAATTCATGCATGAAATGTCGCTTATAGGCTTCAGAATAGGTAATAGCTTTGTTAGAGACCTTATCCACATAAGGATTCCTTTTTAGTTCTTCTATCTGTTTATCCGAAAAATAATGCACACCCATGTGATCAACTCCCACTTATAATATTTTAAAATGATTATTCAGATGAAATGAACCATTTATGCATAGTTTTGAGCCATAGGTTGCAGAAAATGGAGCCCCCTAATGGAAAACCACTCTTTTAAGAAGAGATTCAGAGCCACAGCGAAAGCTGCTTGCCATTGACTGTAACGCCCGATTCTTTGCATTTGATGGAAGGGGTCGGGGGCCCCGCCAGCAAATGCTTAGAATCGGTTTGTCCGTGTTATCATATTTGAGCAGGTGTGCCTATTTGGCATTATTTATGACAGACCTGCGATTATTCCTCAACACGGACAAAAGTTAAGTCAATGGTGGCGGACTATAGTATTTATGCTAGTTATGTGGCCGTGTCTCTCCTTTCCACAGTTATTGGCTCAAACATCCGCATTCAGTGGATCAAAAGTCCGCACTGCTGGCTCAAACTGGTCGCAATACTCATAAAATAAGTATACGACAAAGAACCCTATAAAACGGAACGGATAAGTAGTTTTTTATCCGTGTCTGTTTTATAGGGTTCAGTTTACTAGAATAGATGGTGGTTTTTATTTGATGGAGCATGCGGGGCTCGAACCCGCGACCTCTTGCATGCCATGCAAGCACTCTCCCGGCTGAGCTAATGCCCCATTTACTATAATCTGAACACATTAATTAATTATAGACCCTTCCCTATTATTTTTCAAGTGAAATTCCACAATTGAACCACTACAGCGTGATTAAAAAAACTAAACAAACCAAAATGTATACGTTACTCTAACAGTAGAGGACCCGGATGGCGATACAATCGTCTTTGTTTTCGTATTCTCAAAAATGACAAAAGGAACTTACACCAAAAGGAACTTACAATGAAATTAAAAACAAATATTTACAATACAGATGATACACCAATTGTTGCAGATCTTTACCTGGTGAAATCATCTTTAACCATAGAACAAGTAAGCCGTGGTGAACATGAATCCTTGTGGAATCAACTTGTCCAGGCTTACCATTACCTTGGACATCAAAAAATTATTAGACCACGTATGAAATACTTGATTTGGCTAGACGACCGCCACGTCAGTGCGATTAGTTTTAACCAGGCCGCATACAAGATGGCGGCCAGGGATCGCTTTATGGATTGGAAGGATGAAAAGAGGCAGGAACAATTCATTCCGTACTCCTACTCCGATAGCTGTCTTCCTGTTGGGTGGGAAACGTTATTCCTCAATGTCGTAATCAAATTTAATTCCAAAAAACTTGTTCAACTTCTCGCCCAACCTAATACATTCTATACATACCGTGTGATCTAGGATAGGTATACTTAAATCCAAATTGTTCATAAAGATTGTTGGCTGGATCATCGGCTATTAGACTCACAAAAGAGCCAGGGTACGTATTTTCATCGAGATAATCCATTATTTCCTTCATAACCCTTTTTCCAAGACCTTGCCCTTGGTAATTTGGCTTTACTACGATATCAACTATCTGAAATGAGGTACCACCATCGCCGATTACACGTCCCATACCAATTAAAGTTTTTTCATCATAAATACAAACTGCAAACAATGAATTTTTTAAGCCAACCGTTGCGGCCTCTTGTGACTTACCACTTATGCCTCCCTCTAGTCGTAATTCGTTGTATTCAGTAGGCCTCGGTGGTTCATGGATAATAGTGAAATTGTCATTCATTTTATATTCCTCCGATTACTAGTTTATAGTTCTATGAAAAGAGATTAGTTTCCTATTACTCTGAAATATACCCTTTAAAAAAGTCTACCTTAGCTTATGTTTGATTGCTTTTAATATAAGTTTTTACAGCTGGTGGTTGGTAAGTATGAAATTTTTCAATTAAAGATTCAGGTGATGAATCCACAAGGGCCATAGAACGGTACTTTTCATCTAAAAATTGCTGATCTGCCATATGATTAAAAAGAGAAACGAGAGGATCATAGTAGTGGTTAATGTTAAAGAGTCCACAAGGTTTTTGATGCAATCCTAGTTGAGCCCACGTGAATATTTCCATAAACTCCTCTAGCGTCCCTGGTCCTCCCGGCAAGGCAATAAATCCATCTGCCAAATCAGCCATTTTTGATTTTCGTTCGTGCATGGATTGGACAACAAATATTTCAGTTAAATTAGGGTGTGCAATTTCTCTATCCTCTAACACTTCTGGAATCACCCCAATTACTTGTCCACCGTTTTCTAAGACTGTATTTGCCACTGCTCCCATCAATCCAACGCTTGCACCACCATACACAAGTGTTATTCCTCTGTTCGCCAACTCCTTTCCCAACTAAATAGCACCTTTTTTATATGTATCAGAGGCTCCGTCACTAGACCCACAAAAAACAGCTAACCTTTTCACTTTCATCTCCTCCATATCGATTGAATCATCTGTTACTATTATATAGATTTTTTTGTCAAACTTAAATAGGAAGAGAGGGTTAACATTTTGAATACTACTGAATTTCAATCATGGATCAAAGAATATTACGAAACAAGAGGTTGGACCGAACTTGATATTTTCATACGTATAGGTTTTCTAACCGAAGAGACAGGAGAAGTGGCAAGGGCAATAAGAGCTTTGGAAGTTGGTCGTGATAGACCTGATAAGAAAACTGAAACATATGAAGATTTAACTCGAGAGCTGGTCGAAGAATTGGACGATGTTTTGGTAACATTATTGTTATTGCAATAAACTATGACATACCCCTTGAAGATATTTTTCAATCTCACCGATACAAGTTACAAAAACGTTATGAGAAAAGTAATCAATAATTCATTTTGTTTTTTAAAATTAAGCTTACAACCTATGTATTAAATAATCTCAAATTGGCTTGAAATGCTCCCGGAACGAGCAGTAAAAATTACAAAAGCAGGTGAAAATAGTTTATATGAAACTCTGGACATTGCAATATCAACGAATCCTCTATTTTACAGCTAGTTTTTTGCCTTTTTTGCTATAGGTTGCACCAATTCATCATTCATTCCCTTGTAAGATGACGTAACATATCGTGTCACGTAAATATACAGGGAGGAATGATTGCTTATGCTTGGCTTTGCAATGGTTCAGCTGGCTCGGCGTATGGGAGACAAACTGGATAGGAATATGCGGCAGGAATTGGTAAAATTATGTCATCCTTTTCGCTCTATCCCATGTTTTTTACACCGGCCAGTAGAACATATAAGGAAGAAGACGAAGCGGTTACCTGTTGTCATTGATTTTCATAACCAATCTTACCAACATGGTCTAAACGATTTTAAAAAAATTACCCGCATGTCTCCTCGTCCATTCCATTCGATTTGCAGCTGTTCAACCAAATTGTCCATTGATAAACTGGAACGACTGCTTGACAACTGCCAACATATCAAAAAGATTCATTATGATAGAAAGATGACAATATTACTTGATACTGCTTCTCCTGCAATTCGCTCTAACCAGTTACAAAAATCTGGTTTAACGGGAAAAGATATTACCGTTGCTGTGATTGATACAGGAATTCATCCACACCAGGATTTAAAAGGGCGAATCATTGCATTTAAGGATTTGGTGAAAAATAAAACCAAACCTTACGATGATAATGGACATGGTACCCATTGTGCAGGGGATGTAGCGGGGGATGGCTCTGCATCAAATGGAAAATATCGAGGACCTGCACCAGAAGCAAACTTGGTCGGTGTCAAAGTACTGAATAAAAAAGGTTCCGGATCTCTTTCCACTGTCATCGAAGGTATCGATTGGTGTATCCAAAACCAATCAAGGTATAACATTAACGTACTTTCGCTATCCCTTGGGTCCAAAGCACAGCAATCGGCAGAGAATGATCCAGCAGTGAGAGTCGTTGACAAAGCGTGGAACAACGGGATTGTTGTTTGTGTGGCGGCTGGTAATGAAGGACCTGAGGAACGAACTATTTCAAGCCCAGGAATCAGTCCTAAAGTTATTACGGTAGGTGCTGTTAACGATAACGATACCATTGATCGATCTGATGATGTGGTAGCTGACTTTTCCAGTCGGGGTCCAACCGTGAATGGTTTGGTTAAACCTGATTTGTTAACACCTGGTGTGAATATCATTTCACTTCGGTCGCCGGGGTCTTATCTTGATCGAATATATTTCGGTGCACGTGTTGGGAAAAATTATTTTTCTTTATCAGGGACGTCGATGGCAACACCAATTTTTGCAGGTGTAGTTGCACAGATTTTGCAAAAGGAAACAAATCTCACCCCGGATCAAGTGAAGCAAAAGGTCATACAGGCATGTGAAGATATCGGACAGCCCCCTAACGTTCAAGGTAATGGCTATTTAAATGCTGAAAAACTATTCGGATAATGAGAAGCGAGGCTGGGACATAACTAGCCAAAAATAGTAAATAAAAAGGTTCCAAGCAAATCAAAAGTTTGCTTGGAACCTTTTTTGTGGAGTTGTTTCTATCTTCCGGTACTAATTTACTGTTCGTGGCGGTGTACTTTCTCAAGTTCACCGCCATCAATGCGAAGGCTAATTCATTTTTCACTTTCTGTTTTCCTCTGACAGAAAAACGAGTGAAACCCAAATTAGCCTTCAAGAAACCGAACGCTGGTTCTACGTCAATTTTACGTTTTCCGTAAATTTCACCAGTTTTCTCGTCTGAAAGCTTCGCACGTACATATTCTTTTTGGGATTCCCACTTTTCATTCATGTAGACTTTTCGGTTGTTTCCTTCTTTTGCTTTCGTACATAAATCGCGGAGTGGACAGCCCGAACAGTCCTCACATTCGTACACTTTAAATTCACGGGTGAATCCGTACCTGTCTGTTCGTTTGGAATGATGACTAAACCGTATTTTCCGTCCATTTGGGCACAGAAAAGTATCTTCGTCCTCATTATAATCCCAATTATCTACATGAAAAGCGTTGTTCTTATGCTTCTTTTTCTTCTCCTTTCGATATTGATTGTATGTAATAAGTGGCGTTCGATTTCGATTCTCGATGATATCTTCATAATTCTGTTCACTGCCATATCCGGCATCCGCGACAATGTGTTCCGGCAGTTCGAAAAAGTTTTCTTCAATCGAGTCGAGAAAAGGAATTAAAGTGCGTGTATCCGTCGGGTTTGGGAAAACATCGTAAGCGAGCGCGTATTGACCTTCCGTTGCAATCTGGACATTGTAACCAGCTTTCAATTGACCGTTCTTCATGTAGTCGTCCTTCATGCGCATAAACGTCGCATCCGGATCTGTCTTTGAATAACTGTTACGGTCCCCGAATTTCTCCATATCGTTTTGATACTTTTGCTTACGAGTGATGAAATCGTTAAACTGCTTGCGAGCTTGTTTTGGAAATTTACGTTCGGAACGGATTTTCTTTCGTTCGCTACCAACTTCACAAGCTTCGATTTTTTTATCGTATTCCTCAACCTTTTCATCTAACTTTTCGACTACTTCTTCCATTTCTTTAACGGAAAGTTTCTCTTCTGTTTCTCGCTCTATTGCCGGGATGATCTCCTTCTCCAACAGCTCATCATACAGTTGATTGGACTTTTCGATTAGCTTATCACTATATTTTTCAACGGATTTCCGCCACACAAAGGTGAACTTATTGGCGTTCGCTTCAATTTTTGTACCATCAATAAAAATGGCTTCCTCTTCAATCAATTCCTTTTCCACAAGCTGATTCCGGAACTGGACAAAGCATTCACGTAGTATGTTTTCGATGAGTGGATGAGAACGGAAACGATTGATGGTGCGATAGCTGGGTTCGTGTCCTTGAGCCAACCACATCATGCGGATACTATCCTGTAATAAAGCTTCTATTTTACGACCAGAAAACACGGATTGCGTATACCCACACAAAATGATTTTCAACATCATGCGAGGATGGTACGCAGGACGGCCGGTTTGTCGTATTAAGTCATCGAAAACCTCTTCGGGAATACTCTCGACAAGATCATTGATCGCAAAAGCAATATCATTCTCTTTCAATTTAATTTCTAAATCTAGCGGCAAAACTACCTGATTCATGGTATAATGTTTAAACATAAGGACACCTCCAAAATTATTGTCAGGTAACTTTAATTTTATCAAAAGGTGTCCTTTTTGTTTACTAAAATAATGTCAAAAAAGGCGTGGGGCCTACACTTTTTTTAGTGTAAGCTCCTACGCCTTAATTTTTATTTACTGGAGTTTTGTCCCAGCCTCTTATATTATTCCAGTAGAAACATGGTACGGGTTATGAATTTATCATTGCTATGTTATAAAATAGAAGTGTTACAGGATCTTATGTGGGGGATTTCGTATGCAGCCATTTACAACTGATGTCATTAAAATCGTATCCAACATACCTGAAGGGCGGGTCATGACCTATGGACAAATTGCCAAAATCGCCGGTAGTCCCAGGGCAGCAAGACAAGTGGCTCGTGTTCTACATTCCATGAGCAGGAAGTATCATCTTCCATGGCATCGGGTTGTTAATGCGCAAGGCATCATTAGCATCAAAAATGAAGAATTACACGAAATACAAAAACTCTCTCTGGAAAGCGAAGGGGTCATTGTTGACAAGCAAGGTAAAATTGATTTGCGAATCTACCTACATAATCATACGTGTTAACCATGATTGGAATACATTATTTTCTGACTGGAATATTAACACGCCATATGGAGCAGATGGCGTGTTAATATTTTGAGTAAGCTAATAAATAGTTGGACAGAGCATGTTCTTCCTGCCCTGTCCTATATGTCTGTCTCTACACGATAAAGAAAACAATCACAGATAAACAAACGGATGTAATGGTCATCGCGATTAATGGCTTTAATGCCTTCGTCCGCAGATCACGCAAGCTGACATTTAATCCAAGGCCGACCATCGCAGCGGTGAGCAACCATGTCGTAATGTTGAAGACCGCATTCATAACGCTATCTGATACAGGGATGGAATGACCAAATACATAACTTCCTAACAAACTTAAAATAATAAATCCAACTAAAAACCATGGGAATTCAATTTTTGCATCTGACTGTTCAGATCCTTTGTTTTTCCGTTTCATTATATAGATGAAGATGAAGCAAAGTGGTACAAGTAAAAACACACGGCCCAATTTTGCGAGTAAAGCAATAGCTGTTGCCTGATCTCCAGCTGGTTCGGCTGCCAGGGCTACATGGGCAACTTCATGTAAACTCGAACCCGACCATATGCCATACTGAATAGCATCCAATGGCAAAAATGGACGTAATATGGTATAGCCCATCGCAAACACCGTACCCATGAGAGCGATAATTCCCACACCAATCGCCGTATCTTCATCCTTTGATTTTACAATCGGTGCAACTGCGGCAATGGCAGCGGCTCCGCAGATGCCAGTTCCAACTCCCAATAATAAGGAAATGTTTTTGTCCGCCTTGAATAACTTAGCAATCCAGATCGTTGCAAGGATGGCAAAAATAATCACCCCGGCATCACGGACAAGCAAGCCAATCCCGTCATGAAGTACAGTATCGATATTTAATTTCAGACCATATAAAATAATTGCCGCACGCAGCAGTCGTTTGGATGAAAAGGCAATACCTGACCGTAATGCTTCCGGATAACCAAAAATTTGTCGATAAACGACTGCAATAATAATGGCACATGCCAGCTGCCCAACATGGTCAAATCCAGGCACCAACGCTAAAAGGAAGCCCAATAAGGCAATCAAAAAAGTAAATGCAACACCACCAATCCATTTCCAAATTGGTGATGGTTCTGGTTTTTTTTCTTGTTGGATTGCCTCCGAAGATTCCTCAACTTCCTCTTGTCGCAAATTTTCCAATGCCATATCAACACCTCCTAGTATTAGCATAGGGTATTCCTTTCAATAAGGAAAATAAATCATTATAATAGGTATAATAAGTAAATTTATATAATAGAAAATGGGGTGGTGATGAGGTGTGGATCAACATTTACAAGTATTTGTAACAGTAGCTGAAAAGAAAAATTTTTCCCGGACAGCAGAGGAGCTCCATATGACCCAGCCGGCGGTAAGCCAGTATATCCGCACATTTGAGCAGAATCTCGGAACAAGATTGCTAGAGCGGACGAATAAATATGTTCGCTTGAATAAGGCTGGCGAGATTGTATACCATCATGCAAAGGAAATCCTTGGATTATATACGAACATGCAGCATTTGGTGGATGATTTGGTGAATAAAGCCAATGGTCCATTATCAATTGGGGCGAGCTATACGTTTGGTGAATATGTGTTGCCGCGTATTATTGCCAAGTTATTGGAGACATACCCGGATATTCAACCGGAAGTTACGATTGGCAATACATCGGAAATTGCCGATTTGGTGGCAACCCATCAGTTGGATGTTGGCATTGTCGAGGGCCATTTTAAGGATCAGCATTTGATGGTAGAGGAGTTTGCTGAGGATTACATGGTTGTTGTTGCTCCGGCAAATCATCCCCTGGCGACAAAGGAAAAGGTCAACATCCACGATTTGGAACAGGAGACATGGATTGTCCGTGAACAAGGGTCGGGTACAAGAGAAGCAACAGAGAACATGTTTCATCGTTTTGAACTCACGCCTGGAAAATTAATGAATTTTGGCAGTACCCAGCCGATTAAGGAAGCGGTGGAAGCAGGCTTGGGGATCAGCTTATTATCACAATGGGCCATCCAGAAGGAATTGAATCATGGGGTTCTCAAAATCATTCCATTGAAAGGACTGCCATTTACCCGCCAATTTTCGATCGTGACGAAATCGCCTTTTCAAACAAAAGCTTTAGAGGTGTTCATTCGTTTATTGCGTCATAACCGAGCACTGACCACGTTAGATGACAAATAATGGCTGGAACTGTGAATGCGTTTTGGCTCAGATATTTTTTTCATGTTGGCAGATCAGTATGTTTCGCTGGAGTTCGACAAAAAAACGCTACAGTTTGCCATAAAAAAGCTGGCCCCGGCAACGATTTCGCTGAAATTCACAATTTCAGCGAAAATATAAAAAACCACAGGCTAATCTGTGGTTTTTTAGGTCGTTATTTTATAGTTTTCATTTGTTCGTCGGCGAATCTGATAAAGTAATCCAGTGATTTCGGATTGGCCAATGATCCTTTGTTTACAACCTGCTCAACGTCTTTTCCCATTAATATTTTTTTGATAGGGACTTCAAGTTTTTTTCCATTCAATGTTTTGGGAACATCCGGAACTTGATAAATCGCTGTTGGCACGTGTCTTGGTGAACACTGTTCCTTAATTTGCCGTTTTATTTGTTGTTTGATATCCTCTGTCAATTCATAGCCATCCTTCATGATCACGAATAAAGGCACAAATGAATTACCTTGGGTGTCTGGAATATCAACTATTAAACTATCGGCTACAGATGACACCTGATCAACAGCCCGATAGATTTCACTTGTGCCCATTCGTACGCCCCCACGGTTAATCGTTGCATCTGAACGGCCATAAATGACACATGTGTGCCGATCGGTTATTTTTAGATAGTCACCGTGTCGCCAAATCCCAGGGAATTCATCAAAGTAACTGTCGTGCAGGCGGCTGCCATCGGGATCGTTCCAGAAATAAATTGGCATTGATGGAAATGGTTCCGTTAAGACGAGCTCACCAACTTCGTTCATGTGCGGCTTGCCCTGCTCATCGTAGCTTTCAATTTTTGCTCCCAACCCGCGACATTGCAGTTCCCCTGCATAAACAGGCAGGATTGGAAGGCCAAGGATAAATGCGGTACATATATCCGTTCCGCCACTAACGGAAGCAATCCACAAATCATGTTTTACATGGTCATAACACCATTGAAAACCTTCTGGCGGTAACGGTGAGCCAGTTGAACTAATGTTTTGCAAATGGCTTAAATCAAAATCTTTACCAGGTGTGATGCCGTCTTTCATACAACCGGTGATAAAGCTGGCACTTGTTCCAAACACGGTCATTTTGGTTTGTTCGGCAAATTCCCAAAGCATATTTTTGTCCGGATAACCAGGACTGCCATCATATAAAATAATCGTACTGCCGGTTAATAGTCCGCCAACAAGGAAATTCCACATCATCCATCCGGTTGTTGTAAACCAAAAGAATCGATCCTGTTCTCCAAGGTCGGCATGAAAAGTCAGTGCCTTTAGATGTTCCAGTAAAATACCACCCTGACTTTGAACAATCGGTTTCGGTTTTCCGGTTGTACCAGATGAGAATAACACCCACAGCGGGTCATTGAACGGAACATACTCATAGGTCAAGCTTAACTCCAGGCTTGTAGTGACAGCTTCTGCCCACATGGTTACATTTGTTAGTGTATCTGTTTGTGGATTGTCCTGTAAATAAGGGATCATAATGGTTGCCGCTAATGTGGGCAGTTCCGACTGAATATTCTCAACGACATTCGTACGGTCAAATTCCTTTCCGCCAAAACGGTATCCGTCGATTGTAATCATGACTTTAGGTTCGATTTGTTTAAAACGGTCAATCACACTTTGAGTTCCAAATTCGGGGGAAGCGCTGGACCAGATTGCACCAAGGCTGGCTGTGGCTAAAAATGCGACAACCGCTTCATAGATGTTGGGAACATATGCAACGACCCGATCTCCTTTTTGTACACCAAGGTGTTGCAATGTCCGCTGTAATGATGCTGTATCCTGATAAAGTGTATCCCAGGTAACTTCAGAGGTTGCACGTAACTCGGAGGAATGAATAATAGCTGGTTTATTTTTATCATAGTTTCTGAAAATATGTTCCGTATAATTAATCGTAGCACCTGAGAACCATTTCGCGCCTGGCATTTGATGCGTAGTTAAAACCTGTTCATATGGCTGTTTGGCCTGAATATCAAAATATTCCCAAATGGTTTCCCAGAATGATTCCAGTTCTGTTACCGACCAATTCCATAAGGAGTGATAATCCGGGAAATCCAAATTTTTATCTTGTTTAAGCCAGTTCATATAGGTATTGATATTGGAATGTTGTTTTCTGCTTGCATCAGGTTCCCATAGTAAGGTCCCTTCTTTGATTGTTGCCATTAAAAATTCCCCCTGTGAAAAAAGTGTTTACTAGAGGATGTTCAAAAAGTCCGGTAAAAATGACATGCCCCTTTAAAAGGGGTATGCCGACGCCTGAGCGCAAGCCCGTTTTTAGTCGGCCTTCCTTTGAAGCTCGTTAGCTTGCTTTTCCGCTCCTCATGTACCTTTTATGTACACTCCGGTGCTCAACGCTGCGCCGCCTAGAACTTCTCGGTCCTTTTTATCCTCTTTTTGAACACGCACTACTATATATTATAGGTAAACGCTTACCAGGTGTAAAGCAAATGCTCTATGCATGAAACCGAATAGCTTCAATCGTAGTGTCACGTTGAGGGGAAAAACCATTCTTTCATTCTCGTAAAGAAAGACTGTGGTTCATCTTTCTTGTTATTTTCGATTGCTTCATCATCATCGACAAAAATATTCTCTTTGTCGATAGCATAATCATAGGTTAAAACGGCGCCAATGTCAGAATCAGACTGCTCGTTTGTTACATTTGAATAGGGGATATGATATTTTAAAGCCAATTCCTTTTCCCGTTCAAAAAAACGGTAGGGGATATGCCCATTTAGTAATAATTTGGTATCCGGGTGTTCTTGCATGGCTTGTTCCAATTGCCGGATTGCTTTATCCGACATGACTTGTCCCTTCGTTAAGACCAGGACAACGCGTTCCCGTAATGTACCCAAATAGTGAATCCGCTCGTCCTGTTTTGGCATACGAACACCATACATTCCATCATTGAGATAGTCTTCCACTTTTTTCATTGTTATCATCCCAGACCAATGTTGTTACTTTTATTGTACAAAGGGAACAACTGCTTATACAAGTAGTATGTCATTCTTTCACAATAATGTCATTACTTCCGGGATTTCACCCATCGTATGCAGCAAATTTGCTAAATGTCTGTTCATCTTCTATCAATCCGCAAACACCGCATTGAACTCTAAATTCCGGACCATTATAATTAACATGATAAATCTCTACTTCATCGTCTGTATAATCATTGATTATGTCGCCCGTTTCAGCATCAAGTTTTACCGGGTGTGCAATCTGCTTGATGATATTAAATCTGGAACGATTGGTTTTACAATTTGGGCATCGATATGCTTGTCCCATACGATCACCTCCTGCACGTAGTATAACCGGTAGTTAGTGAAATATGAAAAAGGGACGGACTGATTCCCGTCCCTTAAATAACTATTTACTTTTAATACGTTTTTCTGCTGCTCGGCTTCTCGCTTGAGCTTCTTTATCCTCTTCATCAGCCAGTGCTTCAGAGAATTCAACATCAATTCCATCTGACTTCATGTTCTTTGGGGTCTGAGCAAGAAAGTTCTTACTGTTGGTTTTATTGTTATGGTCGTCTCTTCCCACAATTTCCACCGCCTTATGAAGGTAAATAGAATTTACAAGCGTAGTATATGTGCAATTTGTTGAATCATGTATTGGATGGAACTTTACAAGAAATTGACAGTACCGATAAACAAATTTAAAATCAAGATATCGATGTTCGTTAAGGGAGAAAAGGAAAATGGTTAAACAAAAAAACGCAAAACAAACGTTATATGATTACGCCAAAGTAATAATTGGCGCAACACTTGTCGCATTGTCTTATAATATATTTTTATTACCGGCCAAACTTGCAGCTGGTGGCATTTCTGGTGTCAGTACCATTTTGAACGGTATGTATGGTGTAAGTCCTGCACTTACACAATTCACCATTAATATTCCGATTTTTATCATTGGATGGTTTTTACTTGGCAAAGATTTTGGGGGAAAAACGCTTGTAGGAACACTTTGGGTACCATTTATTATTTATCTGACAGCAAACGTTCCATATACCATAACTAATCCATTTCTCGGTGCTCTTTACGGTGGGATCGTGCTTGGCGTTGGCCTGGGTATCGTTTATAAAGGGAATGGTTCTACCGGAGGGACTGCCGCTATTGCACAAATTGTTAAAAAGTTTACCGGGTTGTCCAGCGGATATTCCCAGCTTATTGTTGACGGGCTGGTTGTTATTTCATCCATCATTGTATTTAATTTGGAACTTACACTGTTTGCTTTAATGTGCATTTATGTGACAAGCAAGGTAATTGATATGGTGCAGTTACAAACGGCATCAACCAAGTTAATCTTGATCATTACGGAAAACGAAGAAAAAATCCAGGCGATTATCCGTAACAAAATAGATCGGGGATTAACCAAGATTCGTACGGTAGGCGGATATTCCAACGAAAACAAAACAATGATTTTATGCGTTACCGAGCAAAGGGAAGCAGTGAACTTGAAACATATTTTACAACAGGAAGACCCCACTGCATTTGTTGTTTTCATCAATGCATCAGAAATCCTTGGCCGTGGCTTCTCCCTTGATAAATATTATGGACAAAAATTTTAGCGAGACAAGGGAATGACTTCTCTTGTTTCGTTTTGATTTCTTGGTGTTAACCGGGAAATGCTGTTAGACTGTTCCCGTGCTTTTCCTTTCCAACCAACCGAGAAGGCTCTTTTCACAGTAAATTCACCCAATTTTTCTCAGCAAATCACCGAACTTAGACGAAATAACCTTGTCCACAAAACCAGCCTAAACCACACACCGCTAAACGTTCACTTCCGCTTTTTTATGTATACATTTTTTGATTATTTATAAACTAGGTAGAGGTTGATAATTATTTAGGGAGGTACATGTCATGCCTTTGAATGTAACGCAAAAGTTGATAAAGGACCACCTTGTTTCGGGGGAGATGATACCTGGCACGGAAATTGGTCTGAAAATTGATCAGACATTGACACAAGACGCAACAGGAACGCTTGTGATGCTCGAGTTGGAAGCAATGGAGCTTGATCGGGCTAAAACAGAAGCTTCGGCTCAATATGTCGATCATAATTTAATTCAGGTGGACAGTAAAAATCCGGATGATCATCTTTTTTTACAAAGCGCGACAAGGCGTTTCGGGATACATTACAGCCGTCCAGGAAATGGTGTGAGCCATCCGGTACATATGCAGCGGTTGGCCAAACCTGGAAAGACACTATTGGGATCTGACAGTCATACGTGTGCAAATGGCTGTATGGGGATGTTAGCAATGGGTGCAGGCGGGATTGATGTTGCGCTGGCAATCGCCGGTGAACCATTTTATGTAAAAATGCCAAAAGTATGGGGGGTTAAACTAACTGGCAAACTCCCGGATTGGGTAAGTGCAAAAGATGTCATTTTGGAAATGTTGCGCCGGCATGATGTAAAAGGCGGTGTTGGACGGGTTATTGAGTATTATGGTCCCGGGGTCGAAACGCTTAGTGCAATGGATCGTCATGTGATTGCCAATATGGGCGCGGAATTGGGAGCGACAGGGACGGTTTTTCCTTCCGACAACGAAATTAAACATTTCTTAAAAGAACAGGACCGGGAAGATGATTGGGTGGAACTAGTCGCCGACAAAGGTGCCACCTATGATATTGATGAAGAAATTGACCTGGCCAAGGTGGAACCTCTGATTGCGAAACCTTCCAGTCCGGGAAATGTAGTAACAGTCAAGGAGATTGCCGGCACACCAATATACCAATCATATATCGGGTCATCGGCAAACCCGGGTTTTCGGGATTTTGCAGTTGCAGCGGAAATGGTCGATGGCAGACATATTGCAGATGGGATTTCCTTCGACATCAACCCAACTTCCCGGCAAATGCTAACAGATCTTGTCAAAGAAAGTCATATTGCCAGTCTCCTCCAATCAGGCGCACGATTGCATCAGGCAGGGTGTAACGGCTGCATCGGGATGGGGCAGGCACCGGCTACCGGCAGAAATAGTCTCAGAACAACACCGCGAAATTTCCCTGGACGTTCAGGTACAAAGGAAGACAGCGTATTTCTTTGCAGCCCGGAGACAGCAGCGGCATCCGCTTTAAAAGGTGAAATAACGGATCCGCGAACACTGGACTTTGCTTATCCAAAAGTAAGGGAACCGAAAAAGCCGACCATCGATGTTAATTTGCTTGATAAGCCGCTCCCGTACGAAGAAGCAAAACAAGTTACATTGCAAAAAGGACCGAATATCGCATCCATACCGAAAATGGATAAACTCCCGGATCACCTGGAACTGCCGATCTTATTAAAAATGGGTGACAATATTTCCACTGATGAAATTCTTGCTGGTGGCGCACGAGTCTTACCATTTCGCAGCAATCTGCCAGAAATAAGTAAATTCGCTTTTGAAATCATCGATGACACGTACTATGATCGAGGTAAAAAAACGGTCGATCATGGGGGGCATGCGATAGTTGGTGGATTTAACTACGGACAAGGTTCCAGCCGTGAGCATGCGGCACTGGCACCGAGGTATCTTGGCTTACGTGTTGCTCTTGTGAAGGACTTTGCCCGCATCCACTGGCAAAACCTTGTCAACTTTGGTGTACTGCCATTGACCTTTGCAAATGAAGATGATTATAACACGTTGGAACAAGGGGATACATTGGAGTTAAATGATTTGCATAACAAAATCAAACAGGGAAATTCCTTTACGATTCAGGTGAAGGACAAAAATCAGGAAATAAAAGTAAACCATGCGTTATCTGAACGTCAAATTGACATCATGCTAAAAGGCGGCATCATCAATTGGGTGAAAGATCGTCAACAACTTGCATAGTCAGGAGGAAATAAGAATGGTTAACCGTGAACAAACATGTAAAGCGTGTGAAGGAACAGGCATGCTGGCAGATGATGAGGGCTGGCAATACAATTGCAGTGTTTGTAAAGGCACAGGCATTTTGCCGGAGAAGAATGAATCCAGAGAAGCACGAGTTATGACCGTTGACGAAAATAACCGGTTATTAGATTGAGTTTTTATAAAAAAAGAAGTAATCATCAGGATTTCCCGTTGATTACTTCCTTTTTATTCTAAGATTTATCTCGCCAATCTTTATTCGGCTTCATCTTCCTGTTCATCATTCCCATACCGATAATCAGAAGGATCAATTGGTTTCCAGTCATCATTTGGCTTGTAGAAACGTAATAAATCCCCAAATAGAAGCTTGTCGGAAAGTTCCAATTCATGGTTAACGGTATCTTTCGTTTCCTTCATCTTGTCTGTTTCTTCGATTACTTCACCAGTATCGTTGTCGTAATATTTACTGCCGATTTTACTGTATTCCGGTGTCATAAAGTCGCCATTTCGGAATGGAACAAAATCTTTATGATCCTTGGAAAAGAGATCTGTACCGAACTGAATGTAATCCTGTGCATCAATCCCTACCAAGTGGAGCAATGTAGGCATAACATCCATTTCTCCGCCATACGTGTGATTAACTCCTTGACCTTTAACACCAGGTATCTTAATCATAAATGGCACACGTTGTAATTGTGCATTTTCAAATGGAGTAATCTCCTCATCGGTAATTTGTTCCATGGCCCGGTTATGTCTGTCAGAAATACCATAGTGATCACCGTAAAGCATGATTACCGAATCATCATATAAGCCGGATTCTTTTAGGTCCTTAAAGAATTGCTCTAATGATTCATCCAAATAACGGGCAGTTTGGAAATAACGGTCAACAGATGGGTCACCTGTTTCTGCCGGATCAATCGTCGCATCTTCCGGATCAATGAGATACGGATGATGGTTGGTCAACGTGATCAAATGAGAATAAAACGGTTGTTCCATTGACTCAAGCAATGGAATGGATTCTTTAAAGAATGGTTTATCTTTTAGACCATAGTTGATCACTTTATCGTCACTCATATCGTAGTAACTGGAGTCAAAGAAATGATCGATTCCAAACTGTTTATAAATTTCATCACGATTCCAGAAGGACTTGTTATCCCCGTGAAGAACAGCTGAAGTATAGCCTCCCCGCTGATCCAAAATTGCTGGTAAAGCTTGATACGTGTTCTTACTCTTGGTTACAAATGCAGAACCCTGAGGGAGACCGTATATCGAGTTATCCATGATCAATTCCGCATCTGCTGTTTTACCTTGTTCTGTTTGATGGAAGAAGTTATCAAAGTACGTGAAATTTTTATCTCGGTCATGCACCAACGAATTTAAAAACGGTGTAACTTCTTCACCATTTAACTTATAATCAATCAAAAATGATTGGAATGATTCCAAATGAATTTTGATCACATTTTTGCCCTTTGCTACACCGAAAAGGTCTGAATTCGGTTCAGCATATTTATTTTTTGTATAGTTTTCCACTTCTGTAACATCGCTGCTATCGGCAAACACCCGTTGTGAAGAGGAGTGAATGCTTTGCAGTGCATCAAAAATCGCAAAGTTATAGGAACCAATATATTTGACAACATAGTTGCGGTCAAATGTCCTTTTAAGCAATTGTGGACGGTCGATTTCAGCTAGTCCCAAGTTTACTGTAAAGACAATAATACCAATAGTCATAATGGTTAAAGGTTTCCTCGCTTTTAGGCGGCTGACTGACCAATCCTTCCTGCTCCAAACAAACAAAGCTATAAGGATAATGAGATCCAAAAAGTAAAACACATCATACCACTCTGCCAAACTAGCGATACTTCCGCCTAAGCTGCCAAAATTACTAGTTTGTGTTAATGTTGGTAAAGTTATATAGTCACTGTTAAAACGATAATATACGACATTTGCATAAACAAGAAAGCTCATTAAAAAATCAATAATGATCATCCATATTCCCGCTCTTTTCCCCTTGGCAAATAACGCTATGGCCAGGAAAAACAAGGCTGAGCTTAATGGGTTAATAAACAATAGAAATTGCTGATACCCACCTTGGACATCCAAATTAAATTCAAATAAATATATGAAATAAGTTTTTAGCCATACCAAAATTACTGCAATGGAGAAGAACCCCATTTTTGAAGAAATCATTTTCTTCATTGCTTTTTCACCTCAAATTGGTTTGCTTAATTAAATAGTATCCTCAATCAATGTATTCTAAACCAAAAACCGAATAATTGCAAGGTGTATGCAGAAGTTACCATTAGGCTATAAAATTCAGAAATAATAGGTATAAAAAACTACCCGTCAACAATAGCGGGTAGTTTGTCCTTTGGCTCAGCGCCTTTAAATCTAATGCGGCATGGTTCCTTGAACTGGCGCATAACTGTTCTGGAATGCTTGCATATCCTGTTGCTGTAATTGTGGCACTTGATAATACTGATGCTTATTTTGATACAGGAATACCTCATACGCCATCTCGATCACATTCGGAATACTATCCTGAAAAATGCGTCTTAAGACAGGGTTGGTCATTTCCAATGCTGTCATAGTAAACGCAGATGCACAGGATTTTAATTGTCCCAGCATGAAGCCGGAAAGACATTGATCATTAATTTCATTGACTGACTGACTAGGCATTTTCGGTGCAGATGGTTTCATTCCGTAAGTCACATTATTGTTTTGTTCCATGTTATACGTCTGTGTTTTTACAGCCGGGTCTTTTCCCGTTTTGAATGTTTCACAGATCGTGTTGTAAAGTTGCGTGATAAAAGCGCTATGACGCTGGGCCATTCCCATTAATTCCTGGTCCTGGATGTGTTGTTCGTATAATAAATATTGTTCCATTAAACCTGTTAACGTGGATAATGCTTCATGGGCATCAAACATATCATGCCCGCCGAAATCTTGCTGTGATGGCAATTGAGGTGAACGTTGCATGTTTTGTTGTTGCTGATTTTGATTTAGCATCTTATAACCTCCTTCAAATTTTCGATGTTAGTTTATCCGCATATCATAAAAGTATGTGCTGTTAGAGGATGTTCAAAAAGTCCGGTGAAAATGACACTTCGAATTTCTTCGTTGGCTTGCTTTTCCGCTCCTCATGTACCTTTTATGTACACTCCGGTGCTCAAAGCTACGCCGCCTAGAACTTCTTGGTCCTTTTCATCCTCCTTTTGAACACGAATTTATATGTTCTATTTGTGCATAGCTATAAAAATTTTGTATAATAGAAATAGTTGGATAAAATACAGGAGGCGAGAAAATGAGATCAAAAGACCCAATTCAAATTGATGAACGAATTCATTTAATCGATGGTTTTGATTTGGGGGTTCCCCAGCGAACTGGTACATATGTGATCAACGAGGAAGAATTAACTTTGGTGGAAACAGGACCAAGTCCATCCATTAAACATGTAAAGCAAGGAATGAAGGATCTTGGCTTTTCCTTGGATCAGGTAAAATATATTATTTTAACTCACATTCATTTGGATCACGCTGGAGGGGCAGGGTTATTCATCCGTGATTGTCCCAATGCAAAGATCGTTGTCCATCCAAAGGGAGCGCGGCATCTGGCTGATCCCAAACGGCTGATCGCGGGTGCACAGGCGGTTTATGGGGATAGTTTCCAGGAATTGTTTGACCCGGTTATCCCAGTACCGGAAGATCGGATAATTATCAGAGGTGAAGGCGATACACTTCAAATCAGTCCGACTTGTACGTTGGAATTTTTTGATACGCCAGGTCATGCCAAACATCATTTCAGTATTTATGATCCTGTAAGCGATGGCATTTTTACCGGGGATACTGTCGGAATTCGTTATGAACAACTTATTCCTGATGGTGTTGATTTATTTTTACCATCAACATCTCCAAATCAATTTGATCCAGAGGCAATGAGACAGGCGATCTCTCGTATACGCCAAATGAATGTTGATCGCATTTATTACGGACACTTTGGCATGACAGAAAAAGTTGAAGAAGCCTTAAAACAAGTAACTGAATGGCTGGATGTGTTTGAACAAGAAGCAGAAGACACTTTTAAAGCAGGAAAGGGCTATGATGAGCTTGCTGGACGATTGCTGCAGCAGGTGAAGGAATATTTGCGAACACTATTGATTGATGATGACCACGGCGTATATGTCCTGATCAATATGGATATGCAAGTCAGTGCACTGGGATTAATTGATTATTTGCAGAAGAAATATAAAAAGGATTAGCTATGTAGTAAGGTATAAACCGAAATGTAGCAGCTCATTTTTCATAAAATGGGCTGCTGTTTTAGTTATCTCAAAAATTTTTTATTTTTTTCTTTACTGACAAGTTTGTTGAAGGATGGGATGTGTAAGCGCAACCATTTCTCGCGAACTTATCCAAAGTATCAAAAAAGTTAGAAATACCTGTTGACCCTTTTGAAAAAACAGTGTATGATAATTCGCAATATCAATTATAAAGATTCTTGACCATAATCTTGAACTCGATGACGGGAAAAAAGGAATAAGGTTCGTGTATTTTCAGAGATCCGGGGTTGCTGGAAGCCCGGAAATACATCTTACTCCGACATCTTCCCTGAGTGCTTTGCTGAACGGATTATCCTACTAGGCTTAGCCGGGTGTGTTGCACCTGTTACCAAAAGGAGCGAAATTGTTCAAAAAGACGGTTCTTTACTTGATTTGACTATTTTAGCTCCATAAGGCAGTATTCGCGAGGGTGCTGCAAACCTGGGTGGTACCGTGAAGAGAAAGGCTCTTTTCATCCCGATAAATTCTGATAATACGCAGAGTTTTGGGGTGGAGAGAGCCTTTTTTCATTCTCGACGCATTAACAGGATGTAATACCCCACCTTTAAGTGTGGTAAACCAAAAACCTAAGCAGGTGTGGGATAAACACCCCGTAAATCTAAAAAATGAGGAGGTATGATGAGGTGAAGGCGGAGGTTGAATGTGAATTTGTTAAATCAGAGAAGACGATGACTGGTGCTGAATTACTTATTGAATCATTGGTAGAGGCTGAAGTAGATACCTTATTTGGCTATCCGGGGGGAGCTGTGTTACCTATTTATGACGCATTATATCGCAGCAATGCCCCATTTAAGCACATTCTACCAAGACATGAACAAGGTGCGGTTCATGCAGCCGAGGGTTATGCCCGGGTAACCGGAAAACCTGGCGTTGTGTTGGCAACATCGGGGCCAGGGGCAACAAATTTGGTTACCGGAATTGCCGATGCCATGATGGATTCACTCCCATTAGTCATATTTACCGGTCAGGTTGGCAGTAATGTGATCGGAACAGATGCCTTTCAAGAAACAGACGTAATGGGTGTGACGACCCCAATTACGAAATACAATTGCCAGTTAAAGCAGCTTAGTGATCTGCCAAGAGTTGTTAAAGAGGCTTTTCATATAGCTAGTACGGGAAGGCCAGGACCGGTAGTTGTGGATATCCCCAAGAATATATCCACCGCTTCATTGTCAGAAAAGTGCAATAGTGAGGTGTGTTTACCAGGATATCAACCGACTACCAAGCCCAACCCATTGCAAATTATTAAGCTGACAGATGCGCTGGCAAATGCTAAAAGACCGGTGGTACTTGCTGGAGCTGGTGTATTATTTGGAGGAGCTTCAACCGAATTAAAGCAGTTTGTAGACCAATACCAGCTGCCGGTGACAACGACATTACTTGGACTTGGCAGTTTTCCGGGAACAAACCCGCTGAATTTGGGAATGGCCGGCATGCATGGAACATATGCAGCCAACATGGCAATTTACGAATGTGACCTGCTGATTAATATCGGGGCAAGATTTGATGATCGGTTAACGGGTTCACTGGAACATTTCGCGCCAAATGCCAAGGTCGCCCATATTGATATCGACCCGGCGGAAATCGGCAAAAACGTTCTGACCGATATTCCGGTTGTGTCGGATGCAAAAGAAGGACTCCTGGCATTGCTGAATCAATCAGTAAATCTACCGCAGCATGAAGAATGGAAGCAGCATTTACAGGATATGAAACAAGAATTCCCGCTATGGTATGAACGGTCAGGAGATTTATTGTCCCCACAGTGGCTCATAGAAGAGGTTTATCGTGCTTCCAACGGTGAGGCAATCATTACAACGGATGTTGGCCAGCATCAGATGTGGGCGGCCCAATATTATTTGTTTGATAAACCGAATAAATGGGTTACGTCAGGCGGGCTTGGAACAATGGGCTTTGGTTTTCCGGCAGCCATTGGCGCACAGCTTGGTGCACCAGATGAGCTGGTTGTTGCCATTGTTGGTGATGGCGGCTTCCAAATGACCATGCAGGAACTGTCGATGATAAAAGATTACCAGCTGCCTGTAAAAATTCTAATCGTCAACAATGGTTCATTGGGTATGGTTCGGCAATGGCAGGAAAAGTTTTATGATGAACGATATTCTGAATCCATTATCTCCAGCCCGGATTTCGTTAAATTGGCAGAAAGTTATGGCATTAGCGGTGTTCGTGTTGATAAAGAAGCAGATGTTCCAGGAATGTTAAATGACATCTTTGCCAATGACGATCCGGTCGTTGTGGATTGCCGGGTAACCAAAATGGAATGTGTCTTCCCTATGGTTCCAAGCGGGAAGGGGAATCACGAGATGATTGGGGTGAAGAAATGAAGCGGATCATAACAGCTACGGTGCAAAACCGCAGCGGTGTTCTCAATCGGGTAACAGGGATGCTGTCCAAACGCCAGTTCAATATTGAAAGTATTTCTGTTGGCGGATCGGAAACAGAAGGAATTTCCAAGATGACATTGGTTGTGGATGTAAGTGACTTCCAAAAACTTGAGCAATTAACCAAACAGCTGCATCGGCAAATTGATGTCCTTAAAGTTTCGGATATTACCGATAAGGCAATGGTGGCCAGGGAGCTGGCATTAATTAAAGTAGTAGGCAGTGGTCAAATGCGAGCAGAAATCCAGGGCATTATTTCACCATTTCGCGCTTCAGTCATCGATGTCAGCAAGGATAGCCTGATCATCCAGGTTACTGGTAAACCTGACAAAGTGGATGCGCTGATAGCATTGCTTCGTCCATATGGAATCAAGGAGTTATCCAAAACCGGAATCACGGCTTTCCCAAGAGGACAGCAGCAGAATGTAACAGAAATCAATTACTTATCGATTTGACCATCATTATGGTTTTAAAATATCAAATATACACAATATTGGAGGAGAATAAACATGGCAAAAGTACTTTATGAAAAGGATATTCAAAAAGAGGTATTACAAGGAAGGAAAATCGCAGTAATCGGTTATGGATCACAAGGGCATGCACACGCGCAAAACTTAAGAGATAGCGGGCAAGATGTAGTAATTGGCGTTCGCCCGGGGAAATCCCAGCAAAAAGCGGAAGAGGATGGATTCACTGCCCTGACAGTTGCGGAAGCGGTTAGTCAAGCAGACGTCGTGATGATACTTTTACCAGACGAATTGCAACCAAAAGTATATGAGGAAAGTATTAAAGATAATCTGAAGCCTGGCAGTGCGATTGCCTTTGCTCATGGATTCAATATTCACTTTACCCAAGTTGTACCACCATCGGATGTGGATGTATTCATGGTAGCGCCAAAAGGTCCGGGACATTTGGTGCGCAGAACATATGAGGAAGGCGCAGGTGTACCAGCATTATACGCTGTAGAACAGGATGTAACCGGAAATGCCAAACAGCTTTCCCTGGCATATGCAGATGGAATTGGTGCTGCACGGGCAGGGATTCTGGAAACATCATTCCAGGAAGAAACGGAAACCGATCTATTTGGTGAACAGTCTGTACTATGTGGTGGCTTGACAAGTCTGATTAAGGCAGGCTTCGAAACATTGGTTGAAGCAGGATATCAACCGGAAGTTGCTTATTTTGAATGTTGTCATGAAATGAAGCTTATCGTCGATTTGATCTATGAAGGCGGCTTTGAAAATATGCGTTACTCTTGCTCGGATACGGCACAATGGGGTGATTTTGTTTCCGGACCACGAATCGTGAATGAAGAAACAAAAGGTCGCATGAAAGAAGTACTTTCTGATATCCAATCAGGTGAATTTGCCAAAGGATGGATCCAGGAAAATCAAACAAATCGACCAAAATTCAATGCGATTAACCGTCAAGAAAATAATCATCTCATCACATCAGTTGGAAGGGAGTTACGTGAATTAATGCCCTTTGTGAAGCAACCAGTTCAACAAAAACAAAAGGATGTGAAACAGCATGTCAGAAATTAAGATTTTCGATACAACATTGCGTGATGGCGAACAATCCCCCGGGGTGAATCTGAACCAGCTGGAAAAACTGGAAATTGCCAAACAGCTGGAACGTTACGGTGTGGACCGGATAGAGGCGGGCTTTCCCGCTTCCTCCAAAGGGGATTTCAACGCGGTAAAAACAATCGCGGAAACCATTAAAGGAACATCGGTTACCGGGCTTGCTCGAACGGTAAAAACGGATATTGATGCATGCTGGGAAGCACTAAAAAGCGCAGAGGAGCCATGCGTGCATATCTTTTTGGCGACATCGCCCATTCACATGGAATATAAATTGAAGAAATCGCCGCAGGAAGTGATTGATACCGCGGTTGAGATGGTTTCCTATGCCAGTCAGAAGTTTCCACAAGTCGAATGGTCAGCAGAAGATGCATCACGTTCCGATTTGGAGTTTCTTGCCCGCATTATTGAACAGGTTATTGACGCTGGTGCAACGGTGATTAATTTGCCAGATACGGTCGGTTATGCAACGCCAAGTGAATATGGCCATATGTTTCGTTATATGAAGGAAAATGTGCCGAACATTGACCGGGTAAGACTTTCTTGTCATTGTCACAATGATTTGGGTATGGCGGTTGCCAACTCGATTGCTGCCGTGGAAAATGGTGCGACACAGGTCGAAGGAGCCATTAATGGAATTGGCGAACGTGCGGGAAATGTTGCTTTGGAAGAAGTAGCAGTAGCATTGAAAATTCGCTCCGACCATTATCCGTATGCAACAGGAATTAATTTTGCCGAAACAAAGCGGACCAGTGACTTGGTAGCTAAATTGACCGGTATGCATGTGCAAGCGAATAAAGCAGTGATTGGCCGAAACGCATTCGCACATGAGTCAGGTATCCATCAGGATGGGGTACTGAAAAATGCATCGACCTATGAAATCATTACACCGGAAATGGTTGGTGTCAGCTCGAATACGTTATTCCTTGGCAAACATTCCGGACGTCATGCATTTAAGGAAAATGTGGAGAAATTAGGCTTTGAACTGTCCGATGAAAAACTGCAAGAAGCTTTCAATCAGTTCAAACTGTTGACCGATCGGAAAAAAGAAGTAACCGATGATGATTTGTTTACCATTTTAACCGAGGTTCAAACAGATATGTCCAAGGTTGATAAATATCAGTTGGAGATGTTCCAGGTACAATATGGCACGGCGAATATCCCAACAGCGTCCATCAAATTGAAAACTCCTGCCGGGGAAACAGTGCAAGCGGCCTGTACCGGACAGGGCAGTGTGGAAGCATTGTATGAGACATTGGATTCATTAATTGAAGAAGAGTTGCAATTGGTAGATTATCAGCTTAATTCAGTTGGCCGCGGAAAAGATGCCCTAGCCGAATCACATGTACAGCTCGTGATTAATGGTGAACCAATGAATGGCAGGGGAGCCGCACAGGATGTTATTGAGGCATCGGCAAATGCGTTCTTAAATGCTGTCAATCGTTACATTGTACAACAACAGGCTAGTCAAAAGAAAGAAGCGGCTATAAAGTAAATAAAAACATGAGGGTGCCCGGCGGAATCATTAGCTGGGCGTCCAAATAAGACAGATTAAAAGGAGGGGAGCTTTTTGAATAAACAAATTATACTGCTTCCGGGTGATGGTGTTGGGAAAGAAATTATGGAATCGGCTAAAGTTGTCTTAAATACGATCGCCGCAGAATTCGGTCATAGTTTTACGTTTCACACGCATGCGATCGGTGGCGATGCGTATGACCAGTTTGGTACCCCTTTACCAGAAGATACAGTAAAGGCATGTCACAACGCTGATGCTATCTTGTTAGGTGCTGTGGGAGGAAGTAAGTGGGACTCCCTTCCTGCACATGTACGTCCAGAAAAAGGGTTGCTTGGCATTCGCAAATCACTTGGTTTGTTTGCCAACTTACGGCCAATCAAAGGATTTACCCCATTACTTCATGCCTCCCCATTAAAGGAAGAAGTGATTAAAGGCAGTGACATTATGATTATCCGTGAACTAACCGGCGGCCTTTATTTTGGCAGACCGAGTGAACGGTGGGAAAATGGCAATGCAGTTGTCGATACCCTATCCTATCAACGGTCGGAAATGGAACGAATTATTGACAAGGCGTTTCAAACGGCAAGACTGCGGAACAACCATTTAACATCAGTGGATAAAGCCAATGTGTTGGAATCAAGCAGAATGTGGCGTGAAATTGTTGAAGAAAAGCAGCAGGATTATCCGGATGTAACGGTTGAGCATCTGCTGGTTGATGCTGCGGCAATGAAGTTAATCACGGAACCGAACCGATTTGATACTATCGTCACCGAGAATTTATTTGGAGATATTCTTAGTGACGAAGCATCTGTCTTAACTGGATCGCTTGGCATGCTCCCATCAGCAAGTATCCGGTCTGATGGTAAAGGTCTTTATGAACCTGTCCATGGATCTGCACCGGATATTGCTGGAAAAGGAATTGCCAATCCATTAGGTATGATTTTATCGACAGCCTTGATGTTGAAGCATTCATTTCAACTGGAAACCGAAGCAAATGAAATTGAAGAGGCGGTTCAGCGGTGCCTTGATCAAGGCTATCATACAGCCGATTTGAAAATAGATGGTGGTAAACAGGTCGGTACGAAAGAATTAACCAATATCGTAATAGATAATTTGACAACGAAAAGCGTTTCGGACAGTATTTGCAGCATGTATGCTTAGGCAAAGGAGGGTTACAAAATGGGTAAACCAGAGACAATTATCGATAAAATTTGGAATAAACATGTCGTACATCAAGCAGCGGGAGAGCCGGATTTATTATATATTGATCTGCATTTAGTTCATGAGGTAACCTCTCCGCAAGCGTTTGAGGGGTTACGTCTGAACAACCGGAAAGTGCGCCGGCCGGATTTGACGTACGCAACGATGGACCACAATGTCCCAACCAAACATCGTGATGTGGTTAAAGATCAAATCGCAAAAAAACAAATGGAAACACTAAAGAAGAATTGTGAAGACAATGGTATCAAACTTGCCGATATGTTTCACCCCGATCAGGGTATTGTCCATGTCATTGGTCCACAGCTCGGTCTGACTCAGCCTGGAAAGACAATTGTATGTGGGGATAGTCACACATCAACCCATGGTGCGTTTGGCGCTTTGGCGTTTGGGATCGGTACGAGTGAAGTGGAACATGTTTTGGCGACACAAACGATCTGGCAAGAACGGCCAAAGACATTAAACGTCCATGTTGATGGGGAACTTGGTGTTGGCGTAACAGCGAAAGACCTGATTTTGGCGATCATTTCCAAATTCGGCGTCCGATTCGGAACGGGATACGTCATTGAATATACAGGTGATGCAGTTCGCAATTTATCGATGGAAGGCCGAATGACGGTATGTAACATGTCCATTGAAGCCGGTGCTCGGGCAGGGTTGATTAGTCCGGATCAAACAACGGTTGAATTTTTACGAGGTAAAGAATATGTTCCTGAAGGCGAGGCGTTTGATGCATTAGCCGAAGAATGGCTGGCACTGGCTACCGATCATGGAGCTGTTTACGACAAAACGGTAACGATTAACGCGGAAGAGATTGAACCACAAGTATCATGGGGAACCAACCCGGGAATGTGTGTACCGGTAAGCGGATCAACACCAGACCTAAACAGTGTGGAACACAAGGAGGATGTACAACGGGCCTTGGCTTACATGGGACTAGAGGAAGGTCAGCCAATTACGTCCATTGAAATTGATCACGTCTTTATTGGATCGTGCACCAATTCCAGATTGAGTGATTTGCAAAAAGCCGCCAGTATTGTTGAAGGCAAACAAGTGAAGCCTGGTGTAAGGGCAATTGTGGTACCTGGTTCCTTCAGTATTAAACTGCAGGCAGAAAAAGAAGGCCTTGATAAAATCTTTAAACAAGCCGGATTTGAGTGGCGTGAAGCTGGATGCAGTATGTGTCTGGCCATGAACGATGATGTGGTCCCGCCAGGCTCAAGATGTGCATCAACATCTAATCGGAACTTTGAAGGCAGACAAGGAAATGGTTCCCGTACTCATTTGGTCAGTCCGGAAATGGCTGCAGCGGCAGCAATTGAAGGTCATTTTGTGGATGTTCGTCAATTTACAGGCGTTGCAAGTTAGGAGGTGGCAGAAGTGGAAGCTATTAAACAACATGAAGGGTTGGTTTATCCGCTGAATCGTACCAATGTGGATACAGATCAAATTATCCCAAAACAATTTTTAAAACGAATTGAGCGAACCGGATTTGGCCAATTTGTATTTTACCATTGGCGGTTTGATGATGATGGTAACAAGCGTTCTGATTTTAGTCTGAATAAACCGGAATATCAAGATGCGTCGATCTTAATAACCGGTGAAAATTTTGGCTGCGGTTCGTCCAGAGAGCATGCACCATGGGCATTACTTGATTATGGATTTCGTGTGATCATTGCACCAAGTTTTGCGGATATTTTTTACAATAATGCGTTAAAAAATGGCATTATTCCAATCAAGATGGAAGAGGCACAGGTTAATAAATGGATGCAACAAGCGGAAAAGATCAAGCTGGTATTGCGTGTGGATTTGGAAAATCAGTGCATAACCGATACAGATAGTAAAGAGAAAGTATACTTTGACTTTCCAGCATATCATAAGGAAAAATTAATGAATGGCTGGGATGAAATTGCGTTGACCTTACAGCATGAAGACAAGATTACAGCTTTTGAGAATACCGGCGCATAAGTTGGCTGATAATAGGATAAGGTTAACTCAGTCTTTATGAACAAACACATTCTGATAAATCAAGGAGAGTGACACAATTGGGGATTGCGGATTAACAGGTGAAAAAGTTCATACTGCGATAGAACGTTTGACTCCCATCGTTCACCGTACACCATTGCTTACATCAGTGACAACAGATAAAATAGTGGGAAAACATGTTTATTGCAAGATGGAGAATCAGCAAAAAACAGGTGCGTTTAAGTTTAGGGGAGCAAGTTTTAAACTGATGCAACTGTCGAAGGAGCAGCTAAATAAGGGTGTCATCACCGCTTCAGCAGGAAATCATGCGCAAGGTGTTGCCCATGCAGCGGCAAAGTTAGGTGCCCGTGCAATGATTTATATGCCGGAGAAGACACCATTTGCCAAGGTAGAGGCAACCCGTAATTATGGCGCTGAGGTAGTGCTAACGGGTGAAACGTTCCAGGAAGCGTATGAAGCCTCGTTAAAAAGACAACTGCAAACCGGAGCTGTCTACGTTCATCCGTTTGATGATGAGGATGTGATGGCCGGACAGGGAACCATGGCAATGGAGATGCTCAGACAAGAAGACCGGATCGACACGATTCTTGTTCCAATCGGTGGTGGTGGCCTGATTAGCGGGATTGCTGTCGGGGCAAAACACGTTAATCGGAACATCAAAGTCATCGGGGTTCAAGCATCCGGGGCACCTGCCATGTATGAAAGCTATCATACGAATCAAGTGAAAAACGCCAAGACAGTCTCCACGATTGCAGAAGGGATTGCCGTGAAACAACCAGGCAAGCGTACATTGCCAATCATCAGAGAGTATGTAGACGATATTGTAACGGTAGACGATGAAGAAATTGCCGCTGCGATGTTATATATGCTGGAACGTAATAAAACATTGCTTGAAGGTGCTGGTGCAGCATCATTGGCGGCATTGTTCAAGTACCGGGAGCAAATTAAATCCCGGCACTGTGGTGTCATCGTCAGTGGTGGAAACATGGATATTAGTACGCTGCCAAACCTGCAACATCTGGCCAAGAAATTGCAATTCCCGGCATAAAATAAGTGCCTGCCACCGGAATCATGGTGACAGGCACTTATTTTTCGGTGGACAGTGGGATGGTTCTTCTGTCCCAGTCATTGCGATCGGACGGGGACCGGTCCATTGTCCTGCTTTTGCTATCGACCAGATTGAGAATGGTGTCAACCTAAAAAACGGGATATCGACCAAATCGAGTATGTTATCGACCGGATGGCGCGTGACATCAACCAAATTGAGCATAGCATCAACCCTGGAACAAAGTATATCAACCCTAAAGGCGGAACTATCGACTGAACCGCGCGAAATATCAACCTAAATCAGATAAAATTTCATAATGATGCATTCAAAGGAACCCTGTTTTAATTGCCAATCTATTTCGTATAGTTAAGCTCCCATGAAACTCCATATTTATCAATAACGATCGCATGCTTGGCACCCCAGAATGTATCCTGTAATTCCATCTGCACCTCACCATCATTGGCAAGAAAGTTGTAGATCCGGGTTATCTCTTCCTCGCTTTCAAGGTCTGGACCAAGTAAGATGTTGTTTCCATTTTCGATTTGATTGTCAAACACATCTGCAAAATAAATGATACAGCCATCATTAATATGCAACTCAGCATGGATATATTTGCCCTCATGCCCTTTGAACATTTCCATTCCGTCCGATGTTTGCACATTTTTGATTTCCCCACCAAAGGCTTGGTGATAATAGTTTACAGCTTCTTTGCAATTTTTAATTCGAATATGTGGTACAAGTTTTTTCATGATAATTCCTCCCAAGTGATTTTCCTATAGTCTAACCCGGATTATATTAAAAACAAAATGATTTGGGTGAAATGGAAAGTAAACTGTTATAAAATAGTTAAGTAAGTTTATGATGATTAACAGGTGTGAACTAATGATATTGGAGGGATGCAAATGGCTAAGAAACTTGGATTGGGATTGATCATCTTTATAATTATTATTGTGGGAGGTTACCTTTTAGTGCATCAAATGAACGCAAATAACAGGGAGTCAAATTCTGCCACCTCATCGCAAAAAGCGAAAATGTCTTCCAATCACAAAGCACCTTCAAAAACTGATCAGAAAACAAAAAAAATGATTGAAAATATGTCACTCGACGAAAAAATTGGCCAAATGATTATTGCTGGCGTGGATGGTACGCAGGCTGATCAGCAGGCCAAAGCGCTCATCAGCAATGATAAAGTTGGCGGCATCATTTTGTATGCCAATAATATGGAAAGTCCCGAACAAACACTACAATTGGTAAATGACCTGAAAGCGCAAAATAAAGGAAATCGCATGCCATTATTTTTAGGGGTTGACCAGGAAGGTGGCGATGTGTCCAGGTTGCCTGGCGAATTGACGCCGATCCCGAATAATGGTCAGATTGGCAAGCGAAATGATAAAGAATATGCTCGGTCCATAGGTGTGACTTTGGGCAAACAAGTGCAGGCCTTTGGATTTAATATGGATTTTGCCCCGGTGATGGATGTGAATAGTAATCCGGATAATCCGGTCATCGGCGATCGGTCATTCGGCGATAATCCGGAAATCGTAAGCAGCCTGGGTATTCAAACAATGCAGGGGATCCAGTCGGAAGGAATTATCCCGGTTATCAAACATTTTCCCGGTCATGGGGATACATCTGAGGATTCTCATGTACAACTGCCAAAAGTAGACAAAAATATCCATCAGTTACAGCAGACAGAGTTGCCTCCTTTTGAAAATGCGATGGAGCAGGGAGCGGATGCTGTGATGGTGGCACATATCCTACTGCCAAAATTGGATGCGGACTACCCAGCCTCGATGTCCAAGAAGGTGATTCAAGGAGTTCTGCGAGACCAATTACATGGTGATGGTGTGGTGATGACTGATGATATGACAATGGGGGCTATTATGGATAACTTTGCGATTGGAGAGGCAGCGGTGAAAGCCGTTCAAGCGGGAAGTGATATTGTGATGGTGGCTCATGATGAGGAAAATGTTATGCAAGCGGTAAAAGCATTAAAAGATGCAGTCGATAACGGAGATTTATCCGAGAAAAGAATTAATGAGAGTGTAGAACGGATTATCAAGCTTAAAAGAAAATATCGTATCACGGATGAACAAGTAGAATCGGCTTCAGTAGACAAATTATTAAAACAAAAATAAATAGGGTGCAAAAAACCATCGCACCCTATTGCCGCTTCAGTTCATGCACCCAAACTTCCATTTCCGGATCCCAAACTACGGCTTCATGAATGGAAGTGATCGCTTGTTTGTATGCTTCAAGACTTTGGTATCCTTCGTCTTTCGCATCTTCTTCGGTCACGTCTTTCAATTTTTGCGGGTAGACATTTTCTATTATAAATGTGTGCCCATCAAGCTTGGTAGTATCACCGGGGTCGGCATAGCGGTCATTCCGGCGTACAGAAGTTTTCTCACCCTTAATCAATTTTTCAATGTCCTCTGGAATGGTTACCAGTTTATGAATATCAAACTTTTCCGGCCATGTCTGGTTTTTAGTCATGCTGAGTCACTCTCCTTCTCCTGTTAATCTTCCTGAATCATTAATGGTATAGTTGCAAGATAAAAAATTAGTGAACAGCTTTTTGTTTCAACACGCTTTCAATCCCTTGCAGTGCCTCTTCAACATTATTCGCCCGGATATGGATTTTACGATCCTCCGGGTATTGTTTCGCCGCATATTCATATCGGGGATCATAATAATACTCCAGCAACAACTGTACTGCATTGGTATAATTGCCAAGCTGTAAATCTTCATCAATCTGCTTGGCTACGGGGGTATGAATTCGTTTTTTAATGATCCGGAATGCCTCCAGGAACTGTTCCGGTAAATTCCACGGCTGATAATCATCTAAAATATTGTGAATGCGTTCCTCCATTGGCATGTCGATAAATAATTGGAGGCCCTTTTCCTTTTTCTCATAAAAGAAGTCTGGCAGTGTTGCCTTGCCAATCCGTTTGCTTTCTCCTTCCACAAACACGAACGGTGCATCCTGATAGCGCAACATTGCTTGCACCAGCTGTGATTCAAATGCTTTCTGATTGCTTGGCTCCAGCCCGATTTGACCAAAAATCGAGCCGCGATGATTCGCCATCCCTTCTAAGTCTATGACCGGGTATCCGTTTTGTGCAAGTCGTTTTAAAATGGCAGTTTTGCCTGAACCGGTATAACCATTAAGTACGTATAGATCCGGTTTGAAGTCTGCTTTGGCCAATTCTGCCACGACCCATTGGCGGTACGTACGAAATCCTCCGCTTAATCGGTTTGCTTTGATGCCCATTAAATCAAGCACGGTTGCTGCAGTTTTACTCCGCATCCCGCCGCGCCAACAAAACACGGTCTTTGGCGTATCAATTTGGCGGAATGCCGCGATAAAGTCGGGGAGCTTGGCTGAGAATATCTCCAGCCCCCGTTCTTTCGCTGCTTCCGGTCCCACCTGCTTATAAATCGTACCAACCTCGGCCCGTTCCTCGTTATTAAAAACCGGGATATTCATACTCCCTGGGATGGTCGATTCATGGAATTCTTTTGGTGATCGGACGTCAATTAATGTATGTGCTTCCTTTTGTTGTAAAGCGAATAGGTCATCTAATGCTATATCGTGAAACATCGCTTTTGTCACTTCCTAACATCTAAACTACTGAACAGTGATTTGTCCATTTTTACCATCGGCAACTTCTCCGATGATTTTTGCGCCCGCACCTTTTTCTTGTAATTCAGCAAGGAGAGCATCGGCATCATCGTTTGCAACGGAAATAAACAGACCGCCTGATGTAACGGCATCACATAAAATCCATTTGTCCATTTGATCCATTGTTTCCGGGAACGTAATGATATCTTTTACATGATCAAAATTGTTTTTCGTCCCACCTGGCACTGCACCAGATTCACCAAGTTCTTTGACACGTGGCAAGACGGGAACCTGGTCTTTCATAATGCGGATTTCAACATCACTGCCTTGGGCCATTTCCGATGCATGACCAAGCAGGCCAAAACCAGTGACATCGGTACAAGCGTGAACATCATAGTTCGCCATTGTTTCCGACGCTGTTTTATTTAGAGTAGTCATCACCTTGGTAACACGATCGATTTCTTCTTCGGTAAGTAAATCCCTTTTAATCGATGAGGAATAAATGCCGACACCAATCGGCTTGGTCAAAATGAGCTTATCGCCAGGTTTTGCGCCGGTATTTGTTCTAACTTTATCAGGATGGACAACCCCGGTTACTGCCAAACCAAATTTAGGTTCTTTATCATCAATCGAGTGACCGCCAACAAGAGAAACCCCTGCTTCCGATAGTTTATCGCCAGCTCCACGCAATATTTCCGCCAGAATGCTCTTATCTAATGTCGAGATCGGAAATGCCACAATATTAAGGGCTGTAATCGGCGTACCACCCATGGCATAAACATCACTAATGGCATTGGCTGCAGCAACTTGGCCGAAACTGTATGGGTCATCAACGATCGGTGTGAAAAAGTCTACTGTCTGTACAATAGCTGTTTCATCATTTAATTTGTATACCCCGGCATCGTCACTTGTATCCAGCCCAACAAGCAAATTTGGATTCTGGACAGTTGGCGGCAATGAGCGCAAAACCTGTGATAAATCAGCAGGTCCGATTTTACAGCCACAACCACCTTTTGACGACAGACTTGTTAATTTTATATCAGGTGTTTTTTCCATCTTTTATCATCCTTCCCATGGAACACGGTATTCAATAGTTTCATTTTAACATACTACTGCAAGTGCGGGACAAGTGTAGGGTGCATTTGCAAATAGTGGGTTATTAAAAGATACTTTCACATCTACCATGACAGCCCGTCTCTCGGTCGAATCCTCGCATTTTTTCACGTCTGTCGGGATGAAGACTTTGCGGTAATAGTCGGTGCGTTTTGCTGAGGGTTCGACCTAGAATCGCTGAAATTCACGATGGACAAGATTAAAAAAATCATATACCCCCATTGACAATCAAAGTGTATGAACCGTATAATACATCTTAAGGGTGTATTAACGATTTAATACACAACTTTTTATGCTTATGGTGTATTAATCGGTTGATACACCATTCGAAAAGCTACATAACCAAGAATTATAGGAGCTGGGTCAATGAAAACCATGAAGTTCAATAACCGGGATCCTGTCTATGTACAAGTGATTCATCATTTTAAAGAAGAAATTGCGACAGGCATACTGGAACCGGGACAGGAAATTCCGTCACGGCGGGAATTAGCCAACAAGTTAAAGATTAATCCCAATACTGCACAACGAGCCTATAAAGAAATGGAGGAAGAAGGGTTGATTTATACCGAGCGCAATTTGCCCAGTCGAATTACAAAAGATGAACAAACGTTAAAAGCGGTAAGGGAAGAGCTGATTATACAGGCAGTTAATTCCTTTGTTGAGGCTGTCCATTCGATACAAGTACCGGTGGATGAGGTGCTGGATTTAGTGAAGGAAAAATACGCAGCAAAAAATGAACAGGAGGGAAAAGCGTGATTGAAGTTAAACATGTACAGAAAAAATTTGGTCGTAAACAAGTACTTAACGACATTTCCTTCACCGCTAATAAAGGGGAGATTACCTGTTTGATTGGTATCAATGGTGCAGGAAAGACAACGATTCTTAACGCGATTATGGCACTGACCCCAATTAACGGCGGGCAGATTTTAATTGATGGGGGAAAACTCAACAAACATAGCTATGAAAACATTATTTGAAACTGGTTCATTTTGAATTTGAGCGATTTGTCAAAATTTATTTTGCTTTAATCATGGTAACTGTTGTTATGCAGTTTGTTGGGGTTATTGTTAAAGCAAAAGGTTATCTCAATATGGCTAGCCACAACATTCATGAAGAACATGTTTCACAGGAAGTCGTTTTACGTGATAATGGGGCGATGTCATTTGATCAGATTACTAATTCCTTATGGTTTGTAGCGCCGATGATACAGAAATGCATGTATATGACTTGGACATACATGCTGGTAAAATCGTTGGTGAAGAGACGATCCAATCCCGTTCGGAAAAAATGGAAAGTGATGCATCAACAGGCATGTAGGTATTACCAAAAGATGCAGGTAATAGCGAACCGAACGATATATTTATTGTGAAGGAAGACAGTAAGGTTGCGCCTGAGGATGGGGAAGTGTCATATATCGGCAGTAATGTAGTTCGTTATGACTTGAAAACCAATCAGCAGGAAAAATTATCATTACCCAAAGAGTTGCGAGAAGGGGCAAAAGTCGAATCGGTTCATGGAACAACACTATATTTCACTAAGGCAAAAGGGAATCAACTAAACATCATTGCTTATGACACAAATGCTTAGAAAATAACAGAACATCAGACGATCAACCTGCCAAAATCCTATCAAGCGGAAGCAATGGGCCGCCCGCTTATAAAAGTAAGGGATGATCACCTCTATATTGTGAGTAACCAGCAATTCGGGCAGCAAGATACCTCGGTCATGGTCGTAGATTTGAAATCTGGAAAAACGGAATATGAGGGGTATCAAAACAGTTTAATCTAAATTATTTAAAATTAATTACTTTTTAGCAGGATTCTTGCATTTTATGTCGAACCTTGTAAGTAGAAATAAAATGAGGAGGATCGCTAACATGTATACCATCGATGAAGCATCCAGCATACTTGGTGTTCATCCCACTACATTAAGAAGGTGGGAAAAAGAGGGGAAGATAACATCCTCTCGAACCACCGGTGGCCATAGAAGATATGCTATAGAAGACCTTAGTGCTATCAAGCATGATTTGAAACCACTTCAAGACAAAATTGTTATTGGGTATTGCCGCGTCTCATCATCGGACCAAAAGGAAGATTTAAAAAGGCAGATCCATACCGTTTCGCAGTATTGTTCGGCAAATGGATATCAGTTTCGTATTATAAAGGATCTGGGAAGTGGTTTGAATGACGATAAAAGAGGACTAAAAGAATTAATCCGGCTGGCGCAAAGCAATCAGGTGGAGAAAGTTGTCGTCAACTATAAAGATAGGTTACTACGTTTTGGGTATGAATTGTTGGAACAAATATGTGCCTTCCATCATGTGAAAATTGAAATCGTCAACCATACAGAGGATAAAACATATGAGCAGGAGTTAGTCGAGGATATGCTTTCCATTATTACTGTCTTTAGCAGCCGCTTGTATGGAAGCAGAAGTCATAAGCGAAAGAAACTGCAACAAGCGGTGAAACAGGTCATCGAGGACAACGGCCATGCTTACGTATAATAAAAAGGTACGGTTGGTGGTTACAAAAGAAAACAAGCAGTTACTAGATTCTCAATCCAGAATGTGCAACTGGCTGTACAATCAATTGCTTGATGCGGTGGAGGAAGATTATCGCAATGGAAAAAAGAAAAAACTGCTTTCCGGCAGAAACCTGAGGAATGAAGTACCGAAAATAAAAGGGGAAAACCCATTTTTGTTTAAAGTCCATTCCTCCCCATTGAAAAATACGGCATTACGGTTAAAAGATGCCTATGAACGATTTTTTGATCCAAAATTAATGAATGAGAAACCAAAATATCGTTCATGGAAAAAGAAGTGGTTTTCGCTATATTATGATGAACCAAAAAAAGGCTTTAAATTATTGGATACCAATCTGCTTTCCTTAAGTTTTGGCAAGTTAACAGATGAAGAATACAAGGAATTAAAGAAAAAAGATAAAAAGGCTAAGAAGACCATCAAAATCAAAGTTGGACTCGTGGAAGCGGTAGAACTAAGCGAAACGGAGAGAATCAAAACCCTTCGCATTACAAAGGATCTGGATTCGTATTATGCCATTTTTACAATAGAAGATGTCAAAGAAATCACCAAGGTGAAGGAACAATCGTTTATTGTATTTGATCCCAACCATAAGAATCTGGCGGTGGGATTAGGCAGTGATGGAAAATCATATGAATTGAAATCGATGAATGCACTGTTGAAGTATTGGGATAAACGAATCGATGAAATCAAATCAAAACGGGACAAATGTGAAAAATTTAATAAGCTGGTATGCACCCCAAACGTCACCTATTTTGAGCCAAGCAAACGTTGGAAAAGACTTAATCATGCTTTGGAAAAGGCGCAATTAAAACGTCGAGAACAAATGAAGACGCTGTTATTTAGCTATGCGCATTATTTTTCCAAGCGTTACGATGCGATCTACATTGGTGATTATACTCCGACTCCCGATGTGGCGAAATACGGGACGATGAGAAGGGCCATGTTAAATCAAACACCAGTTGGACAGTTTCGCCGTATATTAAACTGGGTGCAAGCGAAAAGTGGCAAGCATTATCAAAAGATTGATGAACGGGATACAACCAAAACCTGTTGTGTCTGTAGTCATCAGGAGAAAAAGGACCCTTCCATTCGCAGCTTTACATGTGTAAACTGCGGTACAACGCTTTCGAGAGATATCAACAGTGCAGTTAATATCGGAAAGAAAGCCAAAAAGCGATTGCCTCGCGCAGGCTACATAGGTGTGGAATCCCCTATGTATACAGTGTGGTGGGATTTTAAACAGGCAAAGATTGCTTGTGGTTTGACCCCATCTGCTGGCCTCGGGAAGTAAATCCGAGGGTTGAAACAAACATTTTTCTTGGTAACAGAGAAGAGGTCTTTGGTTAATTTTAGGCTTAATTTCGGTTAGGTTTAAATAGACAAAGGAGTGCGGACAGTTGCAACGAAGGTTAACGATGATATCAAGAATCTCGAATTGTTTATTATCATTAACGACTTTTCACTTGATGGGGAAGCGGAGGACGATTGATTACGGTAACACATCTTAGCTATCATTTTATGGTTGGAAAAAAAGACAGACAACATATCCGGACTCTTGGAAATCTTCTATAGCTAAAAAAGATAACAGCAAAAATCCTGGCTTAGGTATATACTGGCCAGGATTTTTACTGTACTTAAATTTAGTTGCGTGCTGACAATTTCGAGTTGTAAACTTAATACACCTCGTAATTTTGCCCTGTCTGTGCCCCGAGTACACTCTTTTTATATGCTAGTGCAACACGTTGGGCAGGAACTGGGTCAAACCCTTGGAAGAGACTCTCCAACCGATCCCAGGATTCCTGAACGGCATTAGGGCTGACACTATTAATCCGGATTCCCCGCGGCATTTCGATGGCGGCCGATTTAACGAATGCCTTGACACCACCGTTGGCCATCGCCGCAGAAGCCCCCTGACGAATCGGGTCATCCATCATAATACCGGTTGTTAGTGTAAAGCTCCCATTATCGTTTACATGGTCTAATCCCAGAAGCACCAAATTGATTTGCCCCTTTAGCTTGCTTTCAATTCCCTTTTCATTCAATTCCGGAGTCAGTTCTGAAACAGAGGCAAAATTGGCACCACCAGAGGCATTAATAACCGCATCCACCCGTCCGACTGTTTCATACATGTTGCGGATGCTGGCTTCCGAGGTGATATCAACCTGTACATCGGCACCATTTCTTCCCGCCCGAATGAGGTCATGATCTTTTTCTAACGTTTCTACAACCTTTTTTCCAATGGTGCCACTAGCACCGACGATAAGTATTTTCATTGGTCTACTCCTCCTGTTCATCGTGCTGGTACTTACTAATGATAACATGCTTGAAAAAATAATGTGAAATCACTCAACATAAAGGCATCTGTAAATAAATTTATGTGCAATCACCTGACTTATGATTCTTATCAACAAGCAATGGCTGAATCATTCAGATGATCCAGCCATATGTTGATATATTTTATTTATTTTTTCCTCTAACAAATCCAGCGGAACGATTCGGGCCTCACGGATATATTCTTTTCCATCGATAAAAAATAATAGGATGGGCACGGTAAAAACGGAAAATGCTCCAGCTATTTCCGGTACCTGATCAGCGTTGATATGACCTAACGCCACTTCAGGGTAATTTTTCATTAATACTTGTACTTGTGGGAACAGACCGTGACATACACTGCAGTCGGGGCGTGATATAAACAGGAAGGAGAGTTGATGGTTTCGGATAAAGTCATTTATTGCGGAAAGCGAGGTTAGTTCTGTAAATTCCATCGTAAAAACCTCCATAAAAAAACGCCGCGTATAAATTGCAAAACATCCTTGCAAGCTAAGCGCTAACGTTGTATCATTAAAATATTACTGATGTTTTAATTTCAATCCACACAGTTTACACACACTAATTTTACTACATTTAAATCAAAATGTCAATATATAAGTCTTAACTCAAATGGGGGAGTTCGATGAGTGAAGAAAACGAAAATCGGGAAGCGGAACAACACCGGGTGAACCAAGTAATTGAGGAAATTCACCAACGACAGAAAAAGTTATATGCGAAGTCATCCGGGTTAAAGGAAAGTGTTATCGATCTGCGGCAAAACTTCTGGGAGGATGTGACCGTAAATCTGGATGAACCTGATGATGTTATCGAAACACAGGCAAGTATCAAACAACAAGCAGAACTATTATCCGAACGCGAACGATTCCATGGAAAAATAGGTGAGGAATTAAAAACGTTAAAACGACTAAAAAACAATCCCTATTTTGGCCGGATTGATTTTCGAGCGGATGGGGAAACCACAAGTGAGCCGATTTATATCGGGATTGCCTCATTGATGGATCAGCTTGACGAGGAATTTCTGGTATATGATTGGCGCGCCCCAATTTCCAGCCTTTATTACGATTACTCCCCTGGAAAAGCTGCATATCAAACCATGAGCGGTACCATTTCAGGCGAGATGACGCTAAAAAGGCAATTTATTATCCGTAACGGCGTCATTAAAGGGATGTTTGATACAGGTGTTACCATTGGCGATAAACTGTTGCAACAAGCGCTTGGTAATAATGCCAGTACGACAATGAAAAGTATCGTGTCCACAATTCAAAAGGAGCAAAATAAAATCATCCGTGACGAACGGCATCGTTATCTTGTGGTTCAGGGCGTGGCTGGCAGCGGCAAAACATCCGCTGCATTACAACGAATTGCATTTTTAATGTATAGACATCGCGAGACATTACATGCTGATAATGTTGTCTTATTTTCACCAAACCCGTTGTTTAGTAGTTATGTAGCCAATGTCCTGCCTGAACTCGGAGAAGCGAATGTGCGACAAACGACTTTTTATGAATATTTGGTAGACAAAATCGGAAGTAAGCTAACCGTTGAGTCACCATTTCAACATATGGAATATAAATTAACGGGAGCACAGGATGAAGATTATCAAACAAAAATGGCATGTATTGATTATAAATCAGGTATCACGTTTAAACAGCATTTGGATGCGTTTATAACAAGTTTAGCGGAAGAAGGATTAATTTTTAAAAATATATCATTTCGTAAACAGGTATTTGTTACCAAAGAACAAATCCAAGACTATTTTTATTCCCTTCATCCGGCTATTGCCATTCCAAATAAATTAGAGCTTGTTGCCAAATGGTTGCTAAGTGAAATACAGAAGCAACAGCGTAAGGAAAAAAACAAGGATTGGGTCATGGAGCAGGTTGAGTTATTGGATAAAGAGGAATATTTGCAGGCCCATTACCATATGCAAAAGCAGGATCAGGATGAGTTATATGCGGATGAAACGGAAGAAGACTTTTTGCGGGAAAGAGTGGTAAAAAAAGCCTTTTCCGGATTGAAAAAACGCGTAAAGCAATTCCAGTTCGTGCATGTTCTGGCAACCTATCGGAAATTTTTTACCGATTGGTCGCCGGCAGTTGCTCCAAGCCATTGGCAGGAAATAAAGGAACAGACTATTGCCGCCCTTTCTAAAGGGTACTTGGCATGGGAGGAGGCAACTGCATATGCATATTTTAAAGGGTGTCTGTTAGGTGACAGTGCCGATCGATCAGTCCGTCATTTATTGATTGATGAAGCGCAGGATTATTCGCCATTTCAGTTTGCCTACATCAAGCACCAATTCCCTTATACAAGGATGACGCTGCTAGGAGACGTGAATCAGGCAATCTACACGCATACTATTCAGGGAAGCCCGCTTGCACCAGCCCAAGCGGATGAAAGTTATGAACGAATTGTCTTGACTAAGAGCTATCGATCCACCAAACAAATTGTGGACTTTACAACCCAGTTTGCTCCCGAGGGTGAAATGATCGAGCCATTTAACAGGGAGGGCAGGAAACCGCTGTTGGTTACTTACCAGGGAAATGCCGCTGATCCGCTGGTTAAAACAATACAGAAATTGAAAGAGAATGGTCATGAAACGATTGCACTTATTTGTAAAACGCAGCAAGGTTGTGACGAACTGTTTGAACAGTTACATGGCAGATGGGCTGTAACGCGGATCAATGAAGAAACCCGCTCGTTTCAAAAGGGCATTTTACTATTGCCGGTGTACTTAGCGAAAGGAATTGAATTTGATGCAGTGATTATTCCGGAAGCATCGGCCAAAACGTATACGACAGAAGCAGATCGGACGTTATTTTACACGGCTTGTACAAGAGCAATGCATGAACTGGTGATGCTAACGGATAGTACGCGCAATCCATTTATATTGGAAGCACAAGAAGATAAATATGAGGTGTTAAACGCGTAGATAAGGGAGTCCCTTCAACATCGTGTTGGAGGGATTTCCGTTCTATATCGGAAAACTATTTTTTTCGATGATTCATGTTTGTACTTATAGTAAAATATAGATAGGATAGAAGGAATTCTTTGATCCCCCTTTGATAGATAAGGGCAAAAGGAGTGATACCCATGAATGGCGGGAACTGGTATGATTGGATAACACCAACTAATCCGTTTGTGGCAGTGCTGTTAAGTATGCTGCTGATTTTAGGAGTTGCAATTATTGCCTGGTTTGAGGATAAGAAAAACTTTAAAACCCCTTTGTTAATATTAATTACAGGATTTATCTTTGCGATTATTGGCGTACTTTTTCTGCATTCGATTGGGTTTTATAAATAGGTTTGGGATTTAATCAAACGAGATCAAGAAGAGAAATTGTAGAAAAGGTGTGAAAAGATTATTTGATTATGTATCAATTAATGGCGGAGAAGGTGGGATTCGAACCCACGCGACGCGAAAACGTCCTAACGCATTTCGAGTGCGTCCCCTTCAGCCGGGCTTGGGTACTTCTCCGGATGGTGCTGGTGAAAGGATTCGAACCTTCGACCCCGTCATTACGAGTGACGTGCACTACCAGCTGTGCTACACCAGCATCTAAAGTATGACTTTTTTTGTAAAGCACATAGAGTATCATAATACATTTTAATCATTTCTTCAACTATTTTGCGGTGATTTTTTAAAGTTAGAGAGCAGAATTCGGTTAATTTTCGGCGTGCGAGTCATGACTTAAAGTGGGAACAATTGCGAACCGCCGATAAAAGTGCTGAAACCGTCGATAATTTACCCGAAATCGCCGTAAAACTGGTTGAAACCGCCGTTAAATAGCCGGCTATGAATAACCAAATCATTGTAAACGATAAAACCCCAGCAGATATATATAATGAGCCGGGGTTTTCATTTGGGAAATCATGATCACACTTTAATTGTTAAACATCTCCAAAGAAAAATCTACTTTCTTATTCTCCTGCTCCTCATAGCCTTTCATATAATTGATCCTGCGCTGGGCTGAAGCTTGGCTGACCTGCTCATCGGCATGGTAGGAAGATCGTACAAGCGGGCCTGATTCACAATGACGGAATCCTTTTTTTAAGGCAATTTCTTTTAGTTCCGCAAATTCATCCGGGTGGTAGTAACGTTCAACCCTTAAGTGTTTTTTTGTTGGTTGCAAATATTGACCGATTGTCATGATGTCTACGTTGTGTGCCAATAAGTCATCCATCGCTTGTAAAATTTCTTCTTTTTCTTCGCCTAGACCGACCATAATACTTGATTTGGTTGGTGTATTTGGTGCTATTTCTTTTACCCGTTCCAGCAATTGTAAGGAACGGTCGTATTTTGCAATTGCCCGTACGCGTTTAGTTAATCTGCGTACTGTTTCAATGTTATGGTTAAAAATGTCTGGTTCACTATCCATTAAAGTATGCAGGCTTTCGTAGTCACCTTTCATGTCCGATGGTAACACTTCAATCGTGCAGCCAGGGTTTTCACGGCGGATGGCTCTTACCGTTTCCGCAAATACCGCAGCGCCCCCATCATTTAGGTCATCGCGAGCGACTGCTGTCACAACAACATGTTTTAAGCCCATAATCGATACGGATTCCGCAACACGAGTAGGTTCTCCCCAATCCAGTTCGTTTGGTAATCCAGTTTTAACTGCACAAAAACGGCAGCCGCGGGTACAAGTGTCACCAAGAATCATAAAAGTTGCCGTTTTTCGTTCACTCCAGCATTCGTGGATGTTCGGACAGCGTGCTTCTTCGCAAACGGTATTTAATCGTTTATCACGCATGAGTTTCTTTAATCCACGGTAAGATTGGTTCGTATTGATTTTTGTTTTCAGCCATTCCGGTTTTCTTATGTATTCCTCCTGTTTAGCCATTAAGTACACGCTCCTTTGAATGATGTTTGAAATTCCAATCATGATTGCTGTATTTATCAGCAGCTAGCTGGTAGACTTCCTCCCATTGCTGATTGGTTAATTCAAATGGAGATAGTTTGATATCTACTCCAGTTTCAAAACCTTGTTTAAACGCGTCTTTCATAGTGCTCATGGATATGGATCGGTTTGTTTCTTGACGGATGGTTGTTGCTTTTGTATCAAATGCTGCTCTTTTTCTTTCTCGTATTTCCTCACTTGGAAAACGGAATAGATCGAAAAGTATCGTTTTGTTCATGGAATGTGGAATCGATCCATGCTGCAGCAATACTCCTTTTTGCCGGGTTTGTGCATTGCCGGATATTTTCTTCCCACCCGCCAGCAACTCGTATAACGCCGGTCTTTCAAAACACACTGCAGAACGGTTTTGAATGGAATGTCTTTGTTTGGCATAATCGACTGTGATTCCTAAATTGGCATACCCGTCAAAGATACCCTTGGATAGAACATAGTAAGCTTCCGTGATAGATGCTGGGATAAATGATTTGTTCTCCGCAATAACAAGACTGTAGGTTAACTCATCATCGTGCAGTACCGCACTACCACCGGTTAACCGGCGAACCACTGGTATCCTATACTGTTGCAATGCTGATGGATCAATCGTTTTATGAACATCCTGAAAATAGCCAACAGATAAACTTGGTTTTGCCCATTGATAGAAACGTAAAATGGGCGGGATTTTTCCTTCACTGTGCCAAATAAGCAACAATTCATCTAATGCCATATTTGTTGCAGCATCGTGTACTCCGGTGTCTAAAAATCCCCATGAATCTTGCAATCGAATCTCCTCCGTGTTTTTGGTGCTCCCTAAAAAGCAAACGATAAAACAAAAACTGCCCAAATGAGATGGCAGTCTGTTTGTATATAACATGTACCCATGCTACATTGACCACTTCCCCACGCCAGTATTACCCAGATCGGGTGCCAAGGGTTAGAACAAAAAAAGTTCTTCTCAGCCTTTGAAATGCTCCCCTAGTGAACTTGTTATATTGTTTCGATAAGTCCATGGTAAATGGAAAATGTTACATTGTAAAGCGGATTTGAAATTTTTGCTGTTTCGATAACTTTCATGCGATATAATGGGAAGTAAAAGCAATGCTAGAAGGAGAACGGTATGCTGAAAACAGGTAATGTAAAAGAATTAGTAAGTAAAGAAGAATGGTTGCCTACATTCCGCTTGTATAGCAATTGCGGACGCATTTAGATGAAGAAATGTACATGGATTATTTGGCAAGTATATGAGAAAGTGGAAGAAGGGAGAGGTTGGAGCCGGTTTTGCTAGGGTAGAAGAATTGATCACACGATGTTCAGGCCGAAATTTACCACGTGTTTCTTGGCGTGGCTGAATCGCTGATAGAAAGCTCAAAACCGCTGATAGGAATCCTGAAACCGCTGATAGAACGCCCGAAACCGCTTATAGGCAGCTCGGAACCGCTGATAGGGAGCCCGAAATCGCTGATATATTATCGGACTCATGATAAAAATGACAAGTTCCGTGTTGTTTCGTGGCTGTTTTTGGTAATCCTTACTGTCTCGGGCTGCTGAAAAAGTGTGATCATAGGTCTGTCGCAAATTAGATATAACGCATGAGAACATAACTGCATCGTTTTGTCGGCAGGTGGGTAGAAGGTTAAGGATACCAGGAAGGTTGATAAAAATGTAGATAGTGTAAAACCGGGGGATAAAAGTAACCTTGCACCTGGTGGTGGATTGGCTGCACATGAAATAAAAGGTGGACATTTGATTGAAAGACATGTTGGAAAAACGGATAAAGAGCTATTAGAGAGGATAAATAAAAATCCGAAAATTACTGGTTCATCTACCTTTAAAGATAGGGCTACGGCTGAGAAAATTGTTAATAATGTTTTGAACGATACAAACAATAAAGAAGTTATTCAATCTTGGCTAGATAATCCAAAAAGCAAGTCAACTTTAGTATTGACCTATCAGGGAACAGAGGTGATAGGAAGGGAGATAAAAAAGGCTCCGATTCGGTTAAAAATATGACAAATGCTAGAATTGTTTTGAAAAAGGATGGCGAAGGGAATTTTGTTCTAACTGGTTATCCAAATTAAGCAAATCAATACTAATTGAAAGGGGTGTGTTGTTTTATGTTACTCCCTAATAAACAGGAAGAGCCAGTTTTTCAATTTTTGGCTGGAACTTTTCATCAGGACATTGAATCTCCAGAACAAGCCTTGGAGGAATTGTTGGTGGATGAAACCAAAGAGTATTTAGAATATGCGATTGTTTTTTTGTCGGATTTTATAAACAGTAATTACTCAAATTTCGAAAAGAATGAATACATTCAGTGTTGTGCGGATGGTATATATTTTCCGGATCTTGGTTTAGAACCACTTCAGTAGCTAAACCAAGTAGTCCAACAAATAAAAGAAGTTGTGAAATTGTAAGATGGGGATGGTTCAGTCCGAGATGAAATATTATTTTTTTTCGTTTTTAATAACATTGGAATCATCCAGATTCGAATACAACAGCGGCTGATTAAATGAAGGCGAGTTGTTTATTATTGGAAAGCCAGTCAGTAAATAATTATGATGAGTACAGACCTTTAGCTTTTTGAGTTTTTAAGAAGCAAGAAGAGGAGAAAAGAGATTCACATAAGGTAAAACTAAATGATATAAGAATCGTAGTAGGAGACATACTCTACATTTTTATCATTCACGGTTTTTATTCGATGATATAGTATCAGGAGAATGGAAATGAGACAGAAACTTATCGAAAGGCCAAACAAATAATTTTATCTCATGATGATATTGCTGATTTCGTCGGAGGATGTACAACTGAATTAATAAGTAAGGCTGGAGATATGTTAGGATTAAAGTTTGCTAGTTTGTGTACGGATTACTTGCAGACTTTTGGAGCGGGGAATTTTGGATCACAAGAGGTTTACGGAATTATTAATGATGATTTTCTTTGGTAACTTTTTATTAGATCTAATAAAGCTAGAATCTGTATGCTGGACCTTTTTGGGAAGAGCATATCCCCCTATGAATTATTAGATATTGTAAATGAAGAGAACAGCATTGAATCATATACATTTGTTTCTCGAAAAGAACACGGTTTTCCTTACCTTGTCAATCCCCCCCCAATCAAATGTTTGTTCAATAATGAAATTTAATAAAATACTAGATATTATAAAATATGAGGAGGAATTATTATTTCACAGTCAGAAGAGGCAAGGAATATCGATGACAACACCTGGTTGGAATGGGTTAAACAGATTCAAGCAATTGCTCAGACAGGCTTAGCATACACTCGTGATGTTTATGATCAAGAGCGTTACGAACAATTACGTGAGCTTAGTATCGAAATAATGAGCAATTATACTAAAGTAGATAAAGAGACAATAAGGTTGGACTTTGCCAATGATACTGGATATGCAACGCCCAAAGTAGATATTCGCGGGGTCGTTTTTAACGAACAAAATGAGATATTATTGGTAAAGGAAAAGTCGGATGCACAATGGTCTTTACCCGGTGGCTGGGGTGATATTGGCTATTCACCATCAGAGGTTGCAGTAAAAGAAATAAAAGAAGAATCTGGTTATGCGGTAAAAGCATCAAGATTGCTCGCTGTATTGGATAAAAGTAAGCATAATCACCCACCAGATCCCCATTATGTGTATAAGATTTTCATTGAATGTAAAATTGTTTCAGGAAAATCAGAAGCTGGTGTGGAAACTAGCGATGTAGGTTTTTTTGATATAAGTAATTTACCCGCCTTATCGATTAAAAGGAATACAAAAGAACAGATAGAATTAATGTTTGAATTTAATAATGATCCAAATAAAAATATTGTTTTTGATTGATTTAAATAGGGTTATGGCTTTTTGTTAATAATTTGGCTGATAAAAACAATACACCAACCGTCAGCGTAGTTGTGGGTGTGTTTCTTGAAAACAAGTAAATTAGATGGTGAATGTTAAGTTAGTGTTGTAATTGTAGCACTCACTTATTTTTCAGGATATTGATTAGACATATAAACACCTATCTTCACTTAAAAGATAGGTGTTTATATCACTTGCTTCCGGATTATTAAACTATCTCGTGTGGCTCCAACAATTCTTTTGTTATGGTTTCAAGATTATTAATTTTAACCTGGGTGAAGGGTTTTTGTATTAGTCTTCCGGTAATTTTAAATAGCAACCCGCTTTTTTCTATATCGTAAACTTATGCTAGGAACTTAACATGGATTGTAGTTTTAAACCCAGTTTAGAATTCTTAGTGGCCAATGAAATAGATCTTTTTTTTCCAAAATTGGTGATTGGTAGACCGAATACCTGTTGATGCCCGATATTTTTAGCCATCAATTTGGGAGTAATCGTTATCCCCATTCCGGCAGATACGGCACCAAAAATAAAATCGCCAAACGCGACTTCACTAACAATGTTAGGCTTGTGACCCAAAAGTTCCATTTGTTCAATAATATGTTTACGGGTGTCACAAGGAGCTTGATGGACTATAAGAGGTTCTTTACACAATTCGGAAAGTTCAACAGTGTTTCGGGATCGAAAAGGATGATCTAACGGGAACACTGCATAATAGGGCTCTATAAACAATTCATAATTACATAATGAGTCTTTGATGGATAGTGTATCTACAAGGATTGCATCAAGTCTTCCCTCCTGTAATGACTGTACCAGTTCTTCAGAAGTGTTTTGAATCATTAATTTTATCGATTGATCCGAAAGTCGCCCCTTGATCCTTGGAGGTAGATAATAGGTCGCTAGACTGGGAAGACTGCCTATAACTATGGGGGCTGTCCGATGAAATTGTCTTAATTCTTGGCGAACCGCAGTTATTTCAGCAATAACAGGTAAAATTCGGGTGTATAAATGCTCGCCCGCTTCTGTCAGTTCAATCCCAGTAGTAGTCCTATGAAATAATTTCACATTAAAATAACTTTCCAGATTATTGATATGTTTGCTTAATGCCGGTTGGGAAATGTTACTTGTACTGGCAGCTTTTGTTAAACTCTTTTTTTTGGCAGCTTCAACAAAACTTTGTAACCACGCGATTTGCATCAAATTCACTCCTTTTTGATATAACAATCTGTTATGCCCCTAAAAAATAATGATAGTTCCGTTTACCGTTTCTGTTTGGTAATCTTACAAATGTATTAGCTTATTCAATCATAACATATCGTTCTTATGATAGTTGCTCAGAACAATCTTCCAATTTCCTGGTGACGTCTTGAATTACATTGGCTGAACATCAAATAATCGATATGTTGTAAAAAAAGGAGGGTTAAATTATGAGAAAGGCTCTTTTTCTCACGCTAGGCATGTTCACTCTAGGGTTTGATGCCTATGTGGTGGCTGGATTGTTACCTGATATTGGAACAACGTTTAAAATAAGTGATTCGCAAACAGGACAGGCAGTGACTGTCTTCACGCTTTGCTATGCTATTGCAGCCCCAATTTTTGCAACTTTATTAGCTGGGAAACCAGCGCGTAGGATTTTAGTGTTGGCACTTGCGATATTCTCAGTAGGTAACGGAGCTAGCGCACTAGCCCCTAATTTCCCTTTCTTGTTAATAGCACGTGCAGTTGCAGGTGTTGGGGCAGGATTATACTCGCCGTTAGCCGCCGCAGCCGCCGCATCACTTGTTTCCGAACAAAAACGGGGTCGCGCTTTAGGTATGACTTTAGGCGGCATGAGCATGGGGACTGTTGTGGGTGTTCCACTTGGGTTGATAATTGCTAAGCATTTAGGCTGGCATGGAACATTAGGGTTAATTACTGCTTTAGGCTTTATCCCCATGTTTGGAATTGCCATTTGGTTTCCAAACTTTTCGGCATCGGTTCCACCATCCCTGCGTAAACGTTTTGCAATGATGGCCAATGGGCGCGTTGCTGCAACCGTTGGTATCACTTTTCTAACGAGCATAGCAAGCTTAGGTCTCTATACGTATATGGCGCCAATGCTGCAGGACTTGGCAGGAGTTCATAATGTCACACCTTATTTGTGGGCATGGGGAGTCGGAGGTGTGGTTGGAAGCTTATTTATTGGTAGCCTTATTGACCGAACAGGTCGACCTGGACTACTTATGGGCGGAATATTGATCCTATTAGCATTATCCTTGTTTTTCCTGCCATTAGTTATAGGTATTCCTGTATTGGTATTCTTACCTTTTGTTGTTTGGGGGGCAACGGGATGGGCGTCACAGGCACCCCAACAGCATAGGTTACTTCGTTTACAGCCTGATCATGGCCCAGCTGCAGTCGCCTTAAACAGTTCCGCTAATTATTTGGGGAGTTCAGTGGGATCTGCACTTGGGGGGATTATTATGGTAGCCGGCTTAACACCTTCCCAACTCCCTTTGGTCACTGGCTGTGTTGTAATAATAGCTTTACTTGGGCAATTAGGCGTTTTGGTGTTAAAAAACGAGCAAAAAGTTTTGAATCAATGTAAAAGAAATGAAAATTATTGGAGGTAAAATTATGTATACAGATTTTTCTTGAAACTGATATCAATTTAATAGAAGGGATAAAGGAAAATGAATTACATAAAGGAACTCAATGCATTTTATCATCATATCGTATTTGAACCGCTCTCTGGTGCAGCGGTTTCCCTATGGCATACTCTGATGCATTTTAACAATCGTTACGGCTGGAGAGCGCAATTTTCTGTGCCTGCCACGATGCTTGAGCTTGCATCTGGTGTAAAAGGAAGTTGAAGTTCGTTTAAGCGGGCAAGAGACGAATTGAAGCAGAAGGGTTTCATTCGTGTAACTTCACGCGGTGGGAATTAGGCTGCTGTTTATCAAATGATTTCGCGGATTTAGGATCATGATACTAATGGAGCCTTGGCAGGTGATAAGCAGCCGGTCAATCAGGCGAGTTTGCTGCATGAGGATGGGCAGGATACGGATGTTGTAGTCAGCGAAAACACAAATTGGCAATCGAAGCGACAAAGGAATTGGAAAATCAGATGCCGCACCAGTTCGTGATGAAAATTTTAAGCAAGATAAGATAACGCAATATGTAATAGAGGGACGAGATGACACGGTGACCTGCAATGTGAATAACAGGCTAGCACTACAGTTCAAAATGAGAACCACATTCCGGATCACACAGCGACCTACAAGATGAATGACAACCTGAATGACAGTCCGGCCCCATTAATTAAACAAAAAGATAAACAAAACTCCAGGGTTTGCTCTTTTGTTGCCTTTAGTATTGGTTAATAAAATAGAACTAATAAAAGGGTTAAAAGGATAGAAATACCCAAAATGGTCCCCACTACAACGGTATGACGTTTACGTTGCATGACAATGATGGCGATATATTCTCGAATCATTGCATTTGACCAGTAGTAGAATGCAGTTTTCGAACCGATTCCCTGGCTCTTTAGGCCTGCCATTTTTGCATATAAGCTGGCCCTGAATAGATGGAAATTGTTTGTAGTAAAGATGCTGTTATAGTTGCCACCTTTTATTGAATCCATTATTTGTTTTGAGTAAAGCATATTCTGGAATGTGTTAACTGACCGAGTTTCTGTCAATGTATGATCAGAAGGAAGTCCTTTTTCAACAGCATACTTTTGCATGGCTTCCGCTTCAGGCAGGTTTTCATCCGGCCCTTGCCCGCCAGAAAAAAGTACAATAGGTGCGAAAGTGACAGCCGCTTGTTTCCAATAAAAATCAATCGCCTTATTAATTCGACTGGCCAGGAGCGGCGGCACTTTATCGTTAATTAAACCACTGCCAAGCACGATGATAAAGTCTTGGTTATATTTTGGCTTGTTAAATTGATACAAAAAATAAGCAGTTAAAAAGTTGGCTAAGTGTAAAAAGAAATAAACGATTATTAAGTAAGCCCCGCCGTATAAAGGTTCCAAATAATCAGGTAAAAAACGCTCCGGATTCACGATGCGAAATAAAAATAATACCAGAAGAAAGATACCTAAAATGAATGTCAAACTGTTGGCAAAACGGCGGCTTTCCCTTTTCATCAGGATTCGGCCATTTAGAAATAATCCTATACCCAGAGCGAATAACCCAAATGTCAGGATAAAGAGTAGAAATACAAATGGAATAAGAGCGATTAGCACAAAAATCTTACTACCTGAGCTGATCCCAAAATAACTACAAAAAATAAGAAATGAACAAAAAAACAGGTTAAATAGAAAACCGTTTATCATTCGTCTGGGATCTGTTAAATAAAATGCCAGGAAAATAATGAATAAAATTAGAGAAATAATACCAAGAATAACCATTTTACCCCTCGATTTTTTAGTCTAGTCCATAATAAATCATCCCAAATCTCTCTACTTTGCGGATGATTCACGAAGCGCGAATACCCTTCCAAAATACAGACCAAATCGTATTTAATCTACGTTCATATTCCTCATAAGGGGAGCTCATCATATAGAAAAGCATACCGTCTAATATGGTTGTAAAAGAAATAACAATAGTCTCCTCGTCGATAAGCTCATTCTCTTTGTTGTTCTTTAAGATAGAAAAAACAAGATCTTGAATCGTTTCCTCTACTTTCTTATTCTTGGCTGTTATAAGTTCTTTAAAATTTTCCGGCGGGTAAATCCAATACCTTTTGAGAAAAGAACCTTTATCGTTCATATAATAGTATTTATTCAATTCAACTAAAACGTGATATAGTTTTTTCTCTATTGGAAAATTTACTATAACGTAGGATTGTTGTTCGATAAACTCTAAGTAATCTTCAATAACAAAACTTACAATTTGTTCAAAGAGATCTTGCTTACTTTCAAAATAAGCATAAATCGAAGGGGTTTTAATGTTTACATTTTTAGCTATATCTTTAAGTGCTGTTTCCTCGTAGCCATACGAGGAAAACAGCTTTAAACCTTGTTCCAGTATTCTTCTTTTCGTTTTTTCACCTTTTTTCAACTCACTTTTCACCTCATTTTGTCCGCGTTCATCAGGATATTAATTTTAAGCTTACTATACTAAAAATGATTCCTGCAACTAAAATAAGTTTCTTCGCACTCTTCGGTTCCTTAAACAAAAACATCCCAAGTAAAACACTTCCTGATGCACCCACTCCAGTCCATATACCATAACCGATACTAATAGGGATTTCGATTAATGAGACGGAAAGAAAGAAAAAACTTAAACACAAAGATAAGATAAAAAAGATGGTTGGCTTTAATTTTGTAAATCCTTCCGTTAACTTTAGATTAATAATACCGCCAACTTCAAATAATCCAGCTAATATTAAAAATAACCAATACATATTAGACACTCCCCCTTGCATTTTTCTCTTCTTTTGGTTCATCCGAAATTAATTTTAGTCCGATAATACAGCTAATTAGCAGGACAACTAACACAATCTTGGTTGGACTCACGGGATCTCCTAAAAATGTCATGCCCACCAAAGCTGTACCAAAAGCACCCAGACCTGTGAATACTGCATAAGCCGTCGAAACGGGCAGTACCTTTAGTGTTTTAGCGAAAAACCACCAGCTAAGAACTAATAATATAACTGTCGGAATAACAATTTCTATTCTTGTAAATCCTTCTGAAAAGCCTAGACCAAGTGCCCAGCCAACTTCAAGAATTCCGCCAATAATTAAGTAAACCCATGCCATGATAACCTCTCCTTTTTAAAGTAATTAATCTAACTAATGATTGTTAGATTTTTATATAAAAGTATAACAATCTTTAAGCAACACCTTTCAATAAAATCTAACTAACATACATTAGATTTTATGATAATTAAGCTCATTTTGCAAGAGTAAAATTTTATTTTCGTTTGCTGTTATTTTTAAGGTTTATTTTGCCATGGTATTTTGGCAACCTGCAATAGTTAAAATTATTTGTCTTTAACTTATTCTAAATGTAGTATATTAGGTATTCAACATGATACAGGAAGAAGGGAAGAGAGACAGTGAACGGAATAGTAGAAATGCAAAATGTTTCATGGAAACGGCAAGGGGAAACGATTTTATCAGATATCAATTGGCAAGTCACGAAGGGGGAGCACTGGGCCGTATTGGGTCTAAATGGTTCTGGTAAAACAACGCTGTTAAACATGATTAATGGATATATTTGGCCAACAACAGGGAAGGTTTCCGTGCTGGAGCAGCCGTTCGGACAAACGGACATTAGAGAACTCCGTAAATCAATTGGCTGGGTTAGTTCCTCGCTTCAAGAACGCATCAAAGGAACCGAGCTGGCAGAGAACATTGTTGTTAGTGGAAAATATGCTTCGATTGGACTATATGACACCCCGACTGGGGCTGATTTTGAAAGAGGATACCAGCTTATGGAGCAAATTGGCTGCAGTCATTTAATTGGACGCACCTATCAAACCTGTTCCCAGGGAGAAAGGCAAAAGATTCTAATCGCACGAGGACTAATGGCATCGCCGGAGCTATTAATTTTAGACGAACCTACCAACGGACTGGATTTTATTTCACGTGAAGAGCTAATGGCTTCCATTAATCATCTGGCAAGCCAGGCAGATGCACCAACGATTTTGTTTGTCACCCATCATATAGAAGAAATATTGCCTGTATTCACTCATACTTTATTGTTGAAACAGGGAACCGTTTATGCAAAAGGGGATAGAGACGATATGTTATCAAAGGAGCGTTTGTCGGCGTTTTTTGATATTCCTGTGCAGGTTGACTGGCGGGAAGAACGGGCGTGGATGACAAGATAGAGTGTTTTTGTGGTAGAATGAAAGTAACAAAGTTAGAATTTAGGAATATGATAAAGGATTGTGACGTGATCAAAATAAAAGAAGAAGGCCTTCCGAAAAGACCTTCTTCCTATTTTTTATCCTCAAATTCAACCTTCGTATTATCCTCAAACGTCAACTCAATTTCAAACTTTGTATAGTCCGATGGCAAATCAAAGGCTTTTAGTGTTTGATCAATTGCATCTTGCTTGTTCGTGTCCCGGTCAATTGTGAGCTTTTTGAGGTTGGGATAGATTTTATCAAACGCTTCTTTTCCTTTAGTATCGATATTATTTATTTTATCATCTTCAATTTCTGCTTCAATTTCTCCAGTATTTCTGTCTTGTTCAATCTCCGCCTCATATTCTTGTTGTCCATAACTAACTTCCAATTCAAAATCTGTATAGTCCAGTTGTTTCATCTTGTCTTTCATGTCGGCAGTTGAATCATCTTGATCATTGTTGTTGTTATCGTCCATTTCACCCGTGTCGGCATGATCATCGTTATTTGCCTGATCTTGCCCTTGATCCTGATTCTGATCATTTTCTGTTGTATCATTATTGTCTGTTGCTGCATTATTGTTGTCATTCTGTCCGCATGCCGCCAGAACAAATGATAATAAAAGGACAGCAAATAGTTGTATGAATCGTCTCATTTTTAATTCCTCCTTATTATGTAGATATTACCACTTTTAGTATAGTCTAAACTGCATGACTCATGCATGTATGGTCTGCTGAAAATATTTGGCCTTTGTACATATTTGTTATACACTAAACCTATCCAATAGTTGAAGGGTTGCTTTGAATGTGATGATCAACAAATTGAAAAACATGACATATAAACAAATTCTGTTTTATATCATTTTGACTATCTGCTTTGTTGCATCGCTTGTTTTCGTATATCACAATTATGCATTTTATGATCGTCCAATTGCTAAAGTCACCCAAACAAAGCTGGTCGATACAACTGAAGTGACAGATGAACATCATAATCAAGACAAGCTATTCACACAGCATATCATTGCCGAATTAAAAAATGGCAAGGAAAAAGGGCAAGACGTCCTTTTAACGAATAAATATTCATTATCTGGAGCTTATGACCAGGAATATCATGTTGGAAATGAATTATTCGTTTCGATTAATAAACATGATAAAGACAATAGCCATCTTACGGGAAGCATAAAAGACGTCAAACGCGATAAATTTGCCGTTACCGTAGCATGGATATTTATTTTTTTCCTGCTAATCGTTGGTAAAAAGCGCGGGCTGTTTGCTGTGATTAGTTTAGCGGTCAATGCCGCTTTGTTAACCTATGCACTGGATGTATATGTGAATTCAGCAAATACGAGTTTGTTATGGATTTGCGGGATAAGTGCTGTCTTTTTTACGGTCATTTCGCTATTGCTTGTTAGCGGTTTTAATGAAAAAACCTATGCAGCTATCATGGCAACTTTATTGGGGACGTTTATTTCCCTGCTCATATCCTATCTCGTGTTATGGGTGACTTCCGAAAATGGACTTCGGTATGAAGAGATGCAATTTCTGACTCGCCCTTATCGATTGGTGTTCATGGCCGGATTATTACTTGGGTCGTTGGGCGGCGTCATGGATGTGGCCATTACCATGTCTGCTTCCATCTTTGGGCTGTATGAAACGGACCACCATATATCCGATAAAGCGTTAAAAACTTCAGGACGGGAGATTGGCAAGGACATTATGGGGCCGATCACGAATATCTTATTTTTTGTCTATATTAGCGGCTCGATTCCTATGCTGATTTTGTATTTGAATAACGGTTCTCCAATGACGTTCTCCTTTTCCATGAACCTCTCCCTGGAATTGGCCCGCGCCTTAGCTGGTGGGATTGGCATCGTAATCACCATTCCAATCGCACTATATACGGCTATTTTTTTCGTTAAGCGAAAGAGGGCGAGATCATGAATACATTAGTGTGGATGGCCGGGATTTTATTGATATTGATGGTCATTGTCGGAGGAAAAAAAGGTATTCGGTCGTTTACAGCATTATTCCTGAATTTTGGCGTGTTGATTCTGACCATACTGATTATGACGATTCCAAATCTGAACCCGATTATCCTGACGTTTATTGCCTGTACAGTGATTAGTTGCATCAGTCTTTTTTATATTAACGAGGTGAACCAGACAACAAAAACAGCGTTCATTGCGACGATGATAACCATTGTTATTTTGCTTTTGTTTATTGTTATCGTGACAAAAAAGGCGATGATTCAGGGATTTGGTGAAGAAGAGACAGAGGAAATCAGTGTATTTTCCCTCTATATTGGCGTGGATTTTGCCAAAGTTGGTGCATCGGTTATTATCATGAGTACCATCGGCGCAATTACCGAAATTGCCATTTCCATCGCCTCTTCCATGAGAGAGATAAGTCATCACAATCCACGTATCAGCAGGAAAAAGTTATTCTCGTCTGGATTGGGGATTGGGAGAGATATCCTGGGAACAGATACGAATACATTATTTTTTGCCTTCTTTGGAAATTATTTGGGACTGCTGATCTGGTTTAAAGATTTATCCTATTCATTTGGAGAAATCACCAATTCAAAGGTGTTTAATGCAGAAATGATCAATATCCTTTGTGCTGGAATTGGTATAGCGTTGATTATTCCGGTTACCGCCTGGATTACAGCATATCATTTGGTGAAGGAAAAGCAGGATGTTTAGCTGTGGAGTGAAGAATAAACTTAAATTGATTTAGGGATTAAACATGGCATAGTTGGTTATATAAGTAGTAAGAGGTGATCATGATGTATATCCTTAGTGCATTTTCTATAAGGCTGGTCATATCCATTATCATTGCCATTGTGCTATTGTGGATTATTTTTCGCTTTAGGGCTGGTAAGAATGGGGAGGGAAGTTCACTGGAAATCATGAAAGAGCGTTTGGAAAAAGGTGAAATCACACAGGAAGAATTTGAGCGGGCTAAGAAGAAGCAGGGGAAATAAAGAATAAACTCCCATTTTTTCAAAGAATTCAATCAAAACAAAAGAGCTAAAGCTTAAGCGCGTAACTTTAGCTCCTTTTTGCTTTGACAATTAAAAAAGGGATCCAGGCAATCGCAGCAAACAGCATAGAGGCCCCTAAAATCATGGATGTGATTTCTTCAGCCGCCCCTCCCCGGTGTTGGAAAATTAATGCGATAACCAATGCAATAATGAAGTCCTCAATCAGAAATCGTATCATGTGGTACCAGCGTAAATAAGGTTTTAAAGATACAAAATACAAACAAGAAGTAATAAATATCAATAGAAGCGCTAAAAAACTGTCGTCTGCAATGATTTCCTTTTCTGTCAATATCACTAATACATAGCTTCCAATAATCAGAAATGCATAGGATTTTAGTGCAGCTGAACTCCACGCTTTGAATGGCAATTTTTGTTTTTGGTCAGACGTGTCTGCTACATCTGTTTTCACGTCAGGGCTGCCTGGTTCCGCTGCATCATCTGTTTTTGAATCAGGCGGTTCCGTGTTTTTTAACAGCTCCGTCTCAATGATAAGTTCAGAGACAACAATAGGTTTTTCCATTGGATAAGGGTTGTGCACCTCTGTCCGTTGAAAACGGGGCTGCTGATTCTTATCTTCTGTTTCCACGAGCAATGTCGAAAGGTAAAGTGGGATACGTTTTGTCCGTAACGTTTCCGCCCATGTTTTAACAGCAGTAGTTTCCTCCAATGGAATGGTAACCGATGCTTCTTCAAATTCATCCTCATAAACAATTATAAGGGCAGGATTCGGGTATTCACGATCTATCGGATGCAGCTGATCGTCCTTTAACACATAGCCAGTTAATACAGCCTGTTTCATGGCAGGGTAACTAATATTGCCCTCCCTTTTTGTACCACCCATTGTATCCCAGATTTTATAAGCAACACCCTCGTATCCAAGTGTATAGCTGCTAAGGTGGTGATTCAGCCAAGCCATTTCCCGTATACTGCCAATGGCCACTCTTAACATCTTAATACCTGGAATAATCAACAATAATAGCAATAGTAGCCAGAGTTTACGGTAGATTGCTAGTAAAACAGGCGGTCCAATGATTAGGCAAACAGCAATAAGTATAAGCACAACAAAAAAATAAAATAATTTGAGCCATGCGCCCGGTTCAAGCGGTTTTTCCTGTTGTTGATCGATTATGTATGTATCCATCACCTTGCTCACCTCCATAAAAAATTAATGCTTGTTGGAAGCAAATTCCCTGTTAGAATATAAGTATATCAAAAATGGGAGGAGACATGAGCAGTATTATGGAATTTTACCCGGAAATGTTTCTGTCCAAATGGCATTTGCTCGTTGTTTTTATCATTGTTATAACTATTATTGGGGTAAAAATCGGTGGCTATGACAAAGAAATAATGAAACGTTACATATGGAAATCATTGATCTTTTCTTATATTGCAGTTACTGTTATCGTAACGTTTTTTACCTATGATACCAAACACATGGATAGTCAAATGATAGCCTGGATGGATGATGCGCATGAAGAAGGTAAGGGGGAAGATCCAGGGTTATTAGAGCTTGACAAGGATCTTGTTGTATATGTGGGTTCCTTCGGGGATGAAGAAGAGGATAAGACGGTAAAAGTTTATGCCGGAAATTATCGGGATGATAAATCTTTTCATGGCAGCGTGACTGTATTTATATTTGGTGAAACTGGTGATGTATTAAAAGAGGAAAGTTATGAAGATATTACGTTGGAGGCAGGGGATAAAGTGGAAATTGACACTTTTGAAGTGGAGGATGAGAAGAAACCGGATAAATTCAATTATTTGTTTCAGGAGGAGTAGTGCGGATTGTCGGTAAGTTTGGAATAGCTATCCCATTTTCGGAGGATTACCGTAAAATAAAAGGGACGACAGCTGGTATCGTCCCTTTAATAGTAAAACTCACTTTAATAGGTGGTAACGGAACCATCCTTTTGATTGCTCATTGTGATCAGCTTCCTAATCTCCTCACGCTCACCCTTGTCAAACAAATCAACAATTTTACTTCCGACCACAACGCCATCACATGCTGACCCTAAGTCATGTGCTTGTTCTGGTGTGGATACCCCGAAACCTGCCAGGACAGGGGCTTTGGACATTTTCTTTAACTGTTGCAGATAGTCTTTAACATTGGCTTGGTGTGTTGCTCTTGCTCCGGTCGTACCGGTTACGGAAACTGCGTATAAGAATCCCTCTGTCCGCTCGGCAATTTGTTGCAGGCGTTCTATTGTGCTGGTTAATGCAGCAAGACGAATCAGGGCAATGCCGTTTGCTTGTAAATCATCTGTAACAATGGCTTCTTCTTCAAGTGGCAAATCGGGAATAATCACGCCATCAACACCGGCCTTTGCACAATCAGCTGCGAACTTCTCGATGCCATAGATGAAAATTGGATTTAAATAGACCATAAAAATGATTGGCATGGTACATGTACCTTTAAAGCTTTTTACAGTTTCCAACACATTGGCGAGCGTAGTCCCATTATTTAATGCACGTATCCCGGCGTCCTGAATTGTTGGGCCATCTGCTACTGGATCGGAAAAAGGGATTCCTAGTTCCACAGCACTCGCTCCACAATCTTGTAAAAATTGCAGGCGTTCTTCCAAACAATCCAACCCACCGTCACCAGCCATGATATAGGGAACAAACAGTTTTTCGTTGGCGGCCAATTTTTCTTGAAATACTTCCTCTATATGTTGTTTACCCATTATGCTTCACCTTCCAATGCAGCTTTTACTTGTTCCACGTCTTTATCTCCGCGCCCTGATAGACAAATAACCAGTGATTGCTCTGGATCCATTTCTTTTGCTAGTTTCATAGCATAGGCAACTGCATGCGCGCTTTCCAATGCCGGAATAATGCCTTCAACCTTTGATAAATACTGAAATGCTTCCAGTGCTTCTGCATCGGTTATCGATGTGTAAGTTACCCTTGATGTATCGTGAAGGTGACTATGTTCCGGTCCAACACCAGGGTAATCCAATCCGGCTGAAATAGAAAATGCCTCCTGAATTTGTCCGTGTTCGTCCTGTAATAAATGGCTCATCGTTCCGTGCAGGATACCGACATTTCCACTGGTAAGAGTAGCCGCGTGCTGATCGGTATCCAGTCCCGCACCGCCCGCTTCGACACCATAAAGCTTAACAGATGCATCCTCGACAAATGGATAAAACATGCCCATTGCATTACTGCCGCCCCCAACACAGGCAACGACTGCATCTGGCAGACCGCCCGCTTGTTCCGCGAATTGTTGTTTCGTTTCGCTGCCAATCACCGCTTGAAAGTCACGAACGATTTTGGGAAAAGGGTGTGGTCCGGTGACAGATCCGAGAATATAATGGGTGTCCTCCACATGGCTAACCCAGTAACGCAATGCCTCATTGACCGCATCTTTCAAAGTACCACTGCCCTGGGGGACGCTTTTTACTTCCGCGCCGAGCAATTCCATCCGGAACACATTCAGTTTTTGCCGGCTAATATCCTTTTCTCCCATGAACACGACACATTCTAGGCCAAGCAGTGCACAAACCGTAGCAGTGGCAACTCCATGTTGGCCAGCGCCTGTTTCTGCAACAACTTTTTGTTTTCCCATTCGCTTGGTTAGCAGTGCCTGACCGATTGTATTATTAATTTTATGGGCGCCGGTATGGTTTAAATCTTCCCGTTTCAAATAAATCTTTGGTCCGCCAAGCTGTTTGGATATATTTTCCGCATAATATAGCGGTGTTTCCCGGCCGGAATATTGCTTTAGATAGTAATTTAATTCCTTGATAAATTCTGGGTCTTTTAATGCTTCTTCATGTGCCTCTTCCAGTTCAAATAGTGCGGGCATTAGTAATTCCGGTACAAATTGGCCGCCAAATTTTCCGTAGCGTCCTTTTTCATCTGGCATGGTATATGTTGCCATGTTCCTCATCCTTTCCTTTTGCGTTTGTGATGAATTGCCTGATCTTTTCTGTATCTTTTTTGCCGTCTGTTTCTACACCGCTGGATACATCGACACCGGCTGGCTGGGCGGTCTGGATGGCTTCTTGAATATTATCCGCTTGGAGTCCGCCGGCTAAAATCATCTTGTCGTGATCCAAATCTATTTTTTGCAATAACCCCCAGTCAAATGTGGTGCCATTCCCGCCGCGGTTAGGACCAATCGGGCTATCGAGTAAATAATATGCGCATGGGTAGGTAGTGATGGTCTCCAAGTTCTCCGGTTTCACGGAAAAAGCTTTGATGACCGGATATCCCAATTGTTTGGCATATTCCGGTGGTTCATCTCCATGTAATTGAATAAAATCAAGTCCGACTTGTTCCGCGATTTCCTTAACTGTTGCCAATGATTCATTGACAAACACGCCAACTTTTTTCACGGATGAAGGAATCGCTGAAGCAATTACTTGAGCCTTGGTTGGGGTGATTTGTCGTTTACTTGGAGCAAACACAAAACCAATAAAATCGGTTCCTGCTTCTACTGCGACGTTTGCTGCTTCTTGGGTGGTGATGCCGCAAATTTTAACGCGCATTTTCAGCAATCCTCTTTGTTGGTATTTTGATATCCCGGAATGTTTTTGCCAAGTTGCTGGAACGTATCAAGGTTTCGCCAACCAAAACTGCCTTTACACCAGCTTTTCCTAATCGTACGACATCATCATTTGTTTTGATGCCACTCTCGCCGATGAGAAGTGTTCCAGGTTTATTGACCATGGGAGCAAGGTTTTCCGTTACTTGTAAATCCACATCAAAGGTTTTCAGGTTACGATTATTAATGCCAATGATATCTGCATCCATTTCCAGAGCTTTATTCATTTCCGCCTCGTTGTGAACTTCAACGAGGACATCCAACGCTTGATGTTTTGCATAGGTATATAATTGCTGTAACGTTTCCTGATCCAGTGCCGCGACAATGAGTAAAATAATAGAGGCACCGGCTGTTTTTGCCTGATCAATCTGAATCGGATCGATGATGAAATCTTTACACAGTAATGGGATATTTACCGCTTCTCGGACGGCAATCAGGTCTTCCATCGAGCCTTTAAAAAAGGGGTTATCAGTCAACACGGAAATGGCTCCAGCACCATATGCCTCATATTGTTTTGCTTGCTCGACAGGATCCACTTGCAAATCAATTGCTCCCTTGGAAGGAGAAGCACGTTTGATTTCAGCAATCACGTTCATATACTCCGATGCGGAAAAAGTTTGTTTAATCGACGGGATATCTTTCTTTGAACTTTTCGCAAAAGGGTCAGTTTGTGCCTTTAACTGGGCAACCTCTCTTTCCTTTTGCTGTAATATATCAGCTAAAATCGTCATCTTATATCGCCTCACTTGGAATCTTTTTACTATAATCTATTAAATTCTCCAGTTTTTCCATAGCTGCCCCGGATAGGATGCTTTCTTTTGCCAGGGCAACTCCTTCTCTGATGGTACGAGCAGCGCCGTTTGCATATAAGCCTAGTCCGGCATTAAGCAGAACCGTATCAAGATGGACGCCAGGAACTCCTTTTAATACATTTAATAAAATTTCGGCATTTTGTTTGGCATCGCCACCACGGATATCCTCGATTGGATAAACAGGTAAATCAACTTCTGATGGATGAAGCGTAAAGGTTGTAATTTCCCCATTATCAAGCAAGGTAATATGGTTATCCCCGGCAAGTGATGCTTCATCCATATATTCTGCACCGTTAATTACAACCGCACGACGGCGACCAAGTTTACCCAGCGTTTCTCCCATCATTGGCAGCACATCCCGTCGATTAATTCCGAGTAACTGGGTGTTTAAATCTACCGGATTGGTTAGTGGTCCAATTAAATTAAAAATCGTTGGTATTCGTAAATTCTTTCTTACCTTCATGAATTGTTTGATCTTTGGATGAACATATGGTGCATATAAAAAGGCGATTTTGTTTTCATGCAATATTTCTTCCACCTGAGTTTTGGATAATTGTAAGGAAATCCCCAGATACTCCAGGACATCTGCACTTCCAGTTTTGCTGGAAATGCTTCGGTTCCCATGTTTAGCGACTGTGACCCCTGCACCAGCAATTACGAACGCAGCAGTGGTACTGATGTTAAAACTATTGGATCCATCCCCGCCAGTTCCACAGTTATCCATGGCATTGGCAATGTTGCTTGTTGTTTGCAACGAATTTTCACGAATGATCTGCGCCAGACCGGCAATTTCATCGGCTGTTTCGCCTTTTGCCCGTAATCCAAGCAGGAATGCACCAATTTCACTGTCTGAAACGGTACCCGTGAAGCATAGGGTGGTTGCTGCTTTTACCTCGTCAAATGTCAGATCTTGTTTATTGGCCAGCTTTTCAAGATATTGTTTCATAGTGGATCACTCCAATCTCATCCAAAAAGTTTCGAATGATTTTCTTTCCAGTATTCGTTCCAATGGACTCCGGGTGAAACTGGACGCCGTACACTGCGTATTGCCGATGTTTGATAGCCATGATTTCATGGTCATCCAGCGACGTTGCGGTAATTTCCAGTTCTGCCGGGGTTGTCGATGGGTCAATGATTTGTGAATGATATCGCATGACCTTCAGCGGCTGGGTTAAATAACTGAATAAACCTGATCCATTATGGGTGATTCGAGATGTTTTTCCGTGCTTGATCACTTTCGCCGGCTTGATGGTTGCGCCAAGTGCAGCACCAATGACCTGATGGCCTAAACAAACGCCCAAGATTGGGATGCGTTGGTAAAAAGTTTGCACGATCTCGATACATCGACCAGCTTCACGTGGCAGCCCCGGTCCCGGTGAAATGACAATGGCTTCCGGTTGTAATGCTGCAATCTCGGCTAAGCTGATGGCATCATTTCGCACCACCTTTACCGTGATATGTTCCTCGGAAAAATATTGATACAGGTTATAAGTGAATGAATCGTAATTATCAATGAGCAGGATCATATTGGGTCACCTCCATTAAGGCTTTTGCTTTGCGTAATGTTTCTTCATATTCCTTCTCCGGATCCGAATCATAAACAATTCCGGCTCCAGCTTGTAAGTAAGCTTTCTGATCTTTAATGATCAATGAACGTATGGCCAGGGCAATGTTTAAATCATGATTGAAACTGATATAACCAATCCCGCCTGCATATGGCCCGCGCTTGGTATTTTCCAATTCATTAATGATCTGCATGGCACGAATTTTCGGAGCTCCGGAAACAGTACCTGCTGGGAGGGCGGATCGTAAAGCATCAATACCAGAAACGCCTTGCTTTAGTCGTCCGTGCACCTCCGAAACAAAGTGCATGACATGCTGATATTTTTCAATGGTCATGTACGTTGGCGTTGTGATGCTGCCAATCTCACAAACCCGGCCAAGATCATTTCTGCTTAAATCCACCAGCATCCGATGTTCCGCAAGCTCCTTCTCATCTGATAAAAGTTCTGCTTCGAGGGATGCTTCCTCTTCAGCGGTTTGCCCACGTCCACGGGTTCCCGCGATTGGGTTGGCGACTACGTGACGGCCACTAGTTTGAATCAGACTTTCCGGTGATGCGCCTAAAACAAAGTAATCAGCAAAGTCAATGTAAAACATATAAGGTGACGCGTTGGCTTTTCTTAATTTCCGATAGAACGATAGCGGATTATCGGCAAAGTCAGCCTGCATGCGCTGAGATAAAACGACTTGGAAAATATCGCCTTGTTGGATCAGCTGCTTTGCTGTTTCGACCTTCTCCATAAACGCTTCCTTGGTAATCTCCGGTAGAAAGGCGACCGGATCCATGTCGTCTGATGTCGGGATATCCGCCGTGCTTGTTAGTGCCTGCTGTAACTTTTCCAACCGATCATCCAGCATGGCTTCAGATTGCTGGTCCCGGTTAATGGCTACTAAATAGACCATTTCGCTTGCATGTTCATATACGATAATGTCCTGATAAAGCATGAGATGCACATCCGGCATTTCCCGATCATCCGGTAGTGGCTCTCCGATATCCTCCACCTGGCGAATCGCATCATAGCCGATATAACCAATCGCACCGCCATAAAAGGGGAAGGGGAGATCCAGTTCTATTTTTGGTAAGTGGTTCTGCACGTACTGTAAAGACTCCTCTTCATATTTCATTTGTGCTCCTTTGTCATGATCGATAACGGTAGTGCTATTTTCGTGACCGATAATTTCCTGATATGGGTTGGCGCCAATAAACGAAAATTTTCCTTTCTGTTCATGCTCAAAAGAACTTTCCAGCAGAAATTTTTTCTCGCCGGTTAAGCGGCTAAAGATTGTGATCGGTGTTAACGTATCAGCATTTTGTTTGATTATTTTATAGGGAAGGGTAGTCATTGCCAAAAACTCCTTTTCGTGTTCATATAAGCGAAATAAAAAAGTCCTCTATAAAGACAGATTAAAGTCTTTATAGAGGACGATTGCGACCGCGGTGCCACCTCTGTTGAAAACCGGTTAATCCGGATTTCATCTTTGTTCGGATACGGGATGAACAGTTGAAGTATTTGCCAAATGGAAGTAAAAACATTCACGACTTCTCTTCTCTAACCACTTATTTGTGGCATCTAACATCTGTTATCCGATATCCTATCCGTGTAACGGCGGAGCACCGTGTTTCCCTACTGCTTCGTTCGGGAAACCTCTCATAAGGCCATTCAGCTTTATCCACGTACCGGAATCACACCACCACCGGCTCTCTTTAACGCTTGTACGTAAAGCTTACTCTTCTTATTCGACGATTTGTATATAGTATTTTATTTAATATTTTTGGGTATACAAAAAAGCCCCTCCATCCCAAAAGGACGAGGAACCCGTGGTACCACCTTTATTAGCTGAAAAACAGCTCACTTTGGTAATATCAAGTTTAAGGGATGTTCAAAATTCGGTAAACCCTTTTTTTGAACACACATCAAACCTTAATATTTGTCTCTTGTAACGATGAGACATTCGCCAAAGCCTACTGCATTTATGGTTCGGTTTGGAAGTTCAGAAGTCCATTCGTCTAACCAACACCACTGGTTTACACCAACCACCAGCTCTCTGGGCGTGTTTAGAAAGATTACTACTCTTCGTCATCACTGTTCATCATTTGAATTGTTGAAATTAATGATAGGGGAGTCGGAGAGAAATGTCAAGGGGGATTTTGAAATAATTTTTGAAAAGTATTGACGATCAAAATAGCCGGAACATAAACGAGGGGGAAAATATAGACTGATCATTTTCAAATAAGGTTCGGTTATTTATAATATAGTTGGTGCCATTACGTTGATAAGCAATCGGATGATATTCATCTGCGGCGTAACCTTGGAACATTAAACATATTGCAACATACCTCTTCACCTATTGTTCATTAGATATACACCCAAAACTTAAGCAGGCATATCCAAGGTAATTTTCATTAAAAATCTCATTCGGCTGTCGCAAACAGGCTATAATATGCTATTTTATATAGTATACGACTTTTAAAAAAAGAAGGAGTTCAGTCCATAATGACAAAGAAAAAAGTGGGAATTATTTTTGGTGGGAAGTCTGCCGAACATGAGGTGTCCTTACAGTCAGCGAAAAATATTGTAGATGCCATTGATAAAGATAAATATGATGTCGTGTTGCTTGGGATTGATAAACAGGGAAAATGGCATTTGAATGATCAATCTTCTTACTTATTAAACGCAGAAAATCCAAAGCTTATTCAGCTGAATAAATCAAACGAAAATGTAGCCATTGTTCCAGGAGAAGATGGAAAGCAGCTGATTCATGCAACCAATGCAGCGAACCTGGAACAGTTAGATGTGGTATTTCCAATTGTCCACGGAACGCTAGGCGAGGACGGTAGTTTACAAGGCATGTTACGCATTGCTAATCTGCCATTTGTTGGAGCCAGTGTACTAGGTTCCTCCATCTGTATGGATAAAGAGATCGCCAAACGCCTTTTAGAAGCCGCCGGGATTAACGTGGCCAAGGGATTTGCATTCAAAAAATCTAAGAAAGATAAAATTGTTTATGAAGATATTGTTGCGCAATTAGGAACACCCATGTTTATCAAACCGGCTAATCAAGGCTCATCGGTTGGTGTCAGCAAGGTGTCCAATAAAGAGGAATTTGAAGCTGGAATCGCAGCTGCATTTCAGTACGATCATAAGGTAATCATTGAAGAAGGGCTTGTTGGCCGGGAAGTCGAGTGCTCAGTACTTGGAAACAGCGATCCGATTGCCTCCTTGCCTGGTGAAATCCTGCCACGCACGGAATTTTATTCATATGAATCCAAATATATTGATGAAACAGGAGCAGAATTGGCAATCCCGGCCTCGCTATCCGATGAGATGGTGGCAAAAGTACAACAAACTGCCATTAAAGCATTTGAGGCCCTTCAGTGTGAGGGACTTGCACGTGTTGACTTTTTCTTAACTGAACAAGGTGAGGTTTACGTCAATGAAGTGAATACCTTGCCAGGATTTACTCGCATTAGTATGTATCCGAAGTTGTGGGAAGTAAGCGGGATCTCTTATCCAGAATTAATAGACCGGTTGATTCAATTGGCGATTGAACGTCATGAAAATGATAAGATGTTGAAGAGTGCGGTTTGGGATGAAGAATAGATAAGTTTGAAGATATAAATGTCTAGCAAATGTGGGTGTTTGCTAGACATTTTTACTATGTTACGCAAATTATAGTGTCCATACCACTTATTATACTTTATGAGATCAGTCTTGTTCTGTCAAAGATAGTTTATCGTAAAAAGAAAGTTTCTATGCAAATTACAACATGAATAAAACTGAATTGGCTCCTATTTTATACTGTATTTTTCTAGGAAGACATCCGTTAGTTTGCCATTTCCCTTACCTTTTTTCTAAACTCTGCATCTGTGGCAACACTTATAACAAAATCATTGAATATATTTCTTATCCAGTATAGTTCTCCACCTGTATCATCCTTGATAAATAAGGAAAAAGACAGCGTTGTATTTTGAGATTCCTTGTACAGTGCAGAAGTTAAAACAAATAAAGTAGATCCACCTTTATACCAAAGATAGTCATCATAGTTACTCTTTATGCTTTTGCCTATTAATATTTCACTAAATATCTCTTTTTCCTCTTCGGTTAAGAGTTCATTTCCCAACTTATACATTAGGTCGGCATATTGTTTTGTAGTTGATGACGCCATCTTATTCGTAATTAGAAGCTGCATTTTCTGATCTAGCATTTTAGTCGCTTTTTTTTCAAGATAACCACTTTCATCTGCTTTCATTTTCTCGAATAATTCACTTGATAAATTCTGATACGATTGCTTATTCATCGCTGCTATCTTGTTTATAGCTAGTTTACGTTTATCGGATAAATACCCTGGTATTAAGACAGATGGAGTTAAATAAGTTATTTTATCGTGATTTAACTGAAGTGCCTCGATACTTTTATTAATAACGTCTACTCCTATTTTATCTATTAAAAAGTCCGTACAGGCATTAGAACTAAATTGCATCATCCCTTTTGCTACCTCCAACAAAGATACTTCAGTAGGAGAATTTATGGACTTTTTCCAATTGGAATGGGCTCCTCCATCTGTATCTTTAATATAGAGTTTTTCAAGTTCACTTAACCTTACTTTGTCAACGACTGAAAACTTATTATTCATCGCGCATTTAACAAAATTAAACGCTATTATTATTTTCAATGTACTTGCTAATGGAATTTTTTTATTTGGATTTATAGCCAAAGTATCTTGTCCATTTTCTTTCAGGGTTATAGATAGTATTTCCTTATGATTTTTAAGGTAATTTAATAAGTCGTACTTATTTTTCTTTAGATTGTGCCTGCTTACTACGAATCCAAAAGTGATAAAGACAATGATAAGTATTAATAATATTGTTAGAGTATGTATAATAATTTTCATTTTTCATCAACCTCTAGGATATTAATATCTTATAAACAAATATTTTCTCAAGTATTTCAAGGGACTGCCATTTATTTAGGTCTATACAGCTGTATTTGGGAAAATTTCCTTTTAGTGAAATACAAAAAATGGGGGTTTTGCATACTAATGCAAATAAAAGCATAAGAAACCGCATGAGCACTAAACTCTAAGGATTATAAACCCAGTTAACTTTAAAGGATGTGTTCATGCGGCAGTATTTCAGATGGAAATTTTAAAACTGGGAATCACCATCTCAACGTATATGTTACATTTTTTGGTATCTGATAAGTAGTCAATACCTCTTCAGTGGAACTAAAAATTGATGTGTATGCAAACTATGCATCAAACTTAGCCCTCAAACATCGAAAACTTCTCCACAACCGAAATCCGATCCTTCTTAATCGGCTCTTTATCGAAATAGCCAAGATGCAGCAGCCCGACAATTTTCTCATCATCACCAACATTTAGAATCTCTTTCATTTTTGGGTCATAGATATGCGGATTTGTTTTCCATACCACACCAAGCTGTTGTTCCCAGGCCAGCAGCCAGAAATTTTCAATCATGCATGCAGTCGCACCAAAGTTTTCATCATATTGCTTTTGGCTTTCTGGTACTTGCATAATAACCGCAAGCAAGGCATTTGGCTCGTTCAAATATTCTTCGCGATTTGCCTGACGTTCTTCCGGATACGTTGCAGCAACTTGTTTAGCGAAACTTGATTTATGCTCCTGATCAATGAAAATAAAGCGCCATGGCTGCCGCAGTTGATGTGTTGGCGCCCAAATAGCGTCTTCCAGCAATTCCAGTACAGTTTCTTTGGTAACAGGTTTATCATTATAGCCTTTTTTAACAGCGCGTCGTTCACGGATCACTTCCGCAATGGATGATCGTTCTTTTGTTTCTGCCACCAAAAATCTCTCCTTTAATTTATCTGCTTGGATTTTTAATTGATAATTGTTATCAGTCAAAGTGTACCCGAAAAAGGAATTTAAATCAACGCACTTACTTTTTGCTGGGTATCCACGTGTTGAACAATGGGGAGTGCTGGAGCAAGATCCTGTTGTCGATGCGTCCATGACAGTGCTGGAATATGTGCAAACAGCAAGTGAAGAACGTTATCAGTTAAAACGGGAATTGGAGCAAATCCAATCACAGTTGACCCATCCAACAACCGATTTAATGGAAAAGTACAATGATGTTTATAACCAGTTTTTAGCGGTCGATGGCTATCAGTTGGAAGCGGAGGCTGAAAAATGCTTACAGGATGTCAAATTGGATAGGTTAACATGGGCTTATTCCTTAGACAAGCTTCTTCATAGGAATAAGCCATTACAATCCAATATAAGGAATATAAAGCATCCGGTACGTCCAATCAAAAGCATTCAATCTCATTCAAAAAGCACGAATGGATAAATCCCATATGTTTCACTGGAACAAATTCAGGTTCATTTTTGATTGCAATATAGCTCGTTGCGTGCTATTGTATTAAACAATATATTTTTGTAGCTACCATCTTTTAGAAAGGAGACGTTAATATGCAGCGAATTACATTGGAACAAATTTTCACGCACCCGATTGCGCAAAAGTATTTGAAACGCTCAGGTGTTGCCCATGCTGTTGCGGTTGCAGAACATGCATACCATTTTGCCAATAAGTACGGTGTTGATCCGGATTTAGCAACCAAAGCCGCGTTGCTGCATGATGTGGGACACTACACATGGTATAGCAATGGGGAATGGGATTATGAATTATACCGGGAAAATGATATTCATGCGATTAAGGGAGCGAGTCGTGCGCATAAATTGTTGATTCGAATTGGCGAAGATCGGCATGCTGCGAAGGAAATTGCAATTGCGATTTTACTCCATACTGATTCTTATTTACCTGAAGGCAACCTTGAATTAAAACCATTGCAGTATGTTGTTGCGTGTGCGGATGAAGCCGATGAAGAGTATGGCGGTAACCACCATTACCGGAAAATGGATGATAGAGAAGCGGTCGAGCGGTTACGGATATTAGATCGTCAAATAGATCAGCAACGAAAAAGTTTGTCTCACATTATTTGAACAGCTAATTACCTTTTAAACAGGCATTAGCTGTTCTGTTTATATAGATGGAATTGATTCGTTAAAGAAAATCCTGCACCAGGAACGATGCAGGTTCTGTTTCAAACATATGTGAAAGGGCAGGGATTACACCGCGCCGAGATATTCTTCAAGGGTGATATGTTTTTCATAGATCACCTTGGCAGCATCTTTTCCCACATAACGAATATGCCACGGTTCATATTGATATTCGGTAATGTCCACTTTGTCTTTTGGATAGCGGATAATAAACCCGTACTTGTGCGCGTTATCCTTTAACCATTTACCCTCATTGGTATCCGCGAAGTCCTCCACTATATCGTAATTGATGTCGGGACTGGTAACATCCATGGTAAGCCCTGTTTGGTGTTCACTCTCCCCAGGTCGTGCACTGTATTTATTGGCAGCGGCTTTACCATCTTTTGCAACGTAGGCATCGAATACGGATTTTTGCCGATCATGGGAACGATAGCCAGATTGCCCGAATAAATTGACCCCTGCCGCATCACCAGTCGCAAACAATTCCTCCAATGCGTCAGCTGCTTCTTTACGCATATATTTTTTAGGGATATCCTCTGTAAATGGAAAGCGAACATCTGGAATAACCAAATCGTCCGGTTCATAATCTGCGGGTAACGCATGGTGTTTATTGACAAGTACCAGCGTATCTTTCGGGTTAGAAACAGTAATGGTCTTGTTACTATCAGCATTGACAGCATCTTGGGAAAGACCTTTACCAGGGTTTATCGTAAATGATCCATCCAGTGCCCGTTCAAGCCACTGTTTGGTATCTGCATCATAAATCCCCGTTGCCGCCAGTTTCACCTGTTGCGATTGAAAGTCTTTCAAGGCCATTGTCGTATCATCATCAAATGTATCACTTTCAGGCAAGGAATAACCCAGTTCTGACAATACCTGTTTTAATTCGGTTACTTTTTTTCCACTTGCACCATTTCTTAGTTCAGGATCAGGCAATACAAATTTTGTTTCATCCGCATTACTACTTTCTTTGCTAGTTGACTCATCGTTTGCACATGCCGTCAACATAAAAATCCCCACAATCATCATAACAGCGGGCAACAACCTTTTAAACATACATTAAATCTCCCCTCAACCGGGACAGAGGGACGGTTCCTTTGTCCCAGTTGTAATTTCGACTTTATCTATTATAGCACCATGATAATGGGACGTAAAAAGAAATTTTTCCAGTGGTAAAGGCAATTTGAATACTGAAAATTACAGACAATATTACATCATTAGGCAGGATATTGGAGAGTACAAGGATGCACTTTTTTATTGGCTAGAAAATTATAAATTTTCTCGGTTGTGGATAATTTTTATGTTAAAATTTAATTGTTCTTACTTTGAGGAGTAGAAAGATGAGAAAAGGAACCGGGATTATTAAAGAAATTCTTAAAGATCATTTTGCAGGCTTCTGGGAACTCCATTCGAATCGTTTTCCTGAGTCGTATCGTGACCATATCAAAGAGACTGTTGAGAAGACTATTCGTTGCAGTACACGTGATTTAGGTTATGCCCGATATGAATGTTTAGGATGTGAAGGAAATCCTTTACCGAAATTCGTTTGTTTTACCTGTAAAAGCAGATTGTGTCATAGTTGCGGAAAAAAGTATACCGATGACTGGTCGGATAAACAACAAGAAATGATCTTTAATGTTACACATCGTCATATGGTTTTTACTATTCCTCAAGAAATAAGAAATGTATTCTATAATAACCGAAAAAAATTAAATGAGTTAAGTAACCAAGTGGCTGAAGTTTTTAAATATCACAATAAGAAGAAAAGTATCAAAAATGAAGATTTTAGGTGGGGGAGGATGTCAATAAAAATAGGTTTAGCTCTTTTTGATGACGGGTAGCAGTAACTATAACCGTATAGAAAGGGGCATAAATCAATGGAAAACTTTATGAACGATTATTTTACAACGAATTTTTGGACAGGAGTTCAAAATGTAGTTATAGCACTTATTGTATTTCTTGTCGTATGGCTCATAGCTAAATTGGTAAGTAATACAGTAAAGAAGGCTTTAAAGAAAACAAAATGGGATGATAAATTATTTAATCGGTTCCGGTTAAAAGGGGAGCCTGTGAAGTCAGAAAGGTTTATCGCAAAAGCAGTTTATTACATACTGCTGATTGTTGCCTTTATCTTATTCTTCAATATCCTGAATCTGACGATGATTGCTAATCCATTATCGGATTTGATCTCCACATTCTTAGATTTTATTCCGGCAGTTGTGAAGGCAGTGTTGATTTTACTATTGGCTTGGGTCATTGCAACCATTGTCCAATGGCTGATTGTTGAAGGAAGCAAGAAACTGCGCATTCAGCGTCTATTTTCTAAAATAGGGATTGCGGACTCCGAGGAAGGTATTAGAAAAACCACCGAAACAATCGGAAAGTTTGCGTTCTACCTTATTTTACTCCTATTTATTCCTGGTGTACTGCAGGCTTTAAATATTCAGGGAGTTGCCGAACCGTTTAGCGGTCTGTTGGCGTCTATTTTAAACTTTATCCCTAAACTTGCTGCAGCGGTACTTATTTTTGCTGTAGGCTGGTTCGTTGGCAAAATTGTCCGCAGTGTGGTAACCAATTTATTAGATGCGGCAGGTACAGAAAAATGGATTCAAAAATTAAAGCTGTCCAATTTATTTGAAGGGACATCTTTTGCAAAATTTGTCGGAAACATTGTTTTTATCCTTATTCTAATTCCGATTACGATCTCCGCTTTAGAACAATTGGAATTAGCAGGGATTACGGAACCGGCAATTGGCATGCTGCATAGTGTCGTGCAGATGATTCCGAATATCTTGATTGCGATTGGTTTAATTTTGGTTGGAATCTGGTTAGGTAAGCTGATTGGCGAATTTGTCAGCAGTTATCTTGCTAGATTAGGATTTAATCGTTTTATTTCCACTGTCAGCAATAATAAAGTGGTGGATCAGGAGAAATGGACACCATCGTATATTGCTGGCTATATTGTACAGATTTTAATTATATTCTTCTTAACCGTGCAGGCGCTATATCTTATCCAGCTGGATTTCCTAGTAGGAATCGCAACCGCGATTACTGCTTATCTGCCAAATGTGCTGGCAGCAGTGCTTATTTTGGGTATTGCCTTATTACTTGGTTCGATGGTGCAAAAAGTATTGCTGCATCTGTTAAATGGACCGGCAACTGGTGTGCTTGCAGGCTTTGCCAAGTATAGTATTTTGATTCTGGCAGCATTTATGGCAGTATCTCAATTAGGAATTGCATCAACTATCGTAAATAGTGCGTTTATCTTACTTCTTGCTGCATTAGCATTGGCGTTTGGGCTTGCCTTTGGTTTGGGAGGAAAAGATTTTGCAGCAAAATATCTGCAGAAATTTGATAAAACAATTGATAATACTTCCATTAATCAAGAGCAGCAAAATAATACGGACAATAATGATAACCTGTAACAACAGGGAGAATGGCGTGTATACCTTCAATGGTATATGCGCTTTTTGTTCCTCATTTCGACAAACGAAAATATTATTCTTGTTATTTCCCGGGAAATATCGACAAGTTTTTCGATAGCATTTCCTTCATAACGTAAAAAGTTGAAGCGTTTCTTTTTTAAATAAGCACAGTAAAGAGCGTGGCATATTACCACGCTCAATAGCTTTGTATAAGATTGTCTTTCTTTAACCTCTCTCTTCAAACAACCGGCAAATTTCTACAATAACTTTTGTCGCTTTTTCCATTGTTTCGACGGACACGTATTCATATTTCCCGTGAAAGTTCTCACCGCCAGCAAATAGGTTCGGTGTAGGAAGTCCCTTGTACGAAAGTTGCGATCCGTCAGTGCCACCGCGGATAGGCTGGACGATTGGTTTAATATCCAGATTTTCCATGGCCTGATAAGCAACATCGACAATTTCCTTGACCGGTTTTATTTTTTCACCCATATTATAGTATTGATCTTTCATCTGTAGTTCGAGACTGTTTTCACCATATTTATCTTTCATGGCTTGCACGTTTGCTTTCATTGTTTCCTTTCGCCTGGCAAAGTTATCCTTGTCAAAGTCCCGGATAATAAAGGTGGCCTGGGTATTTTCCACATTTCCACTGACTGAGATTAAATGGAAAAACCCTTCATACTTTTCGGTGTGTTCCGGTGTTTCACTTTCTGGGAACTTACAAATAAACTCGGCTGCCATGCGTCCTGCATTCACCATTTTATCTTTAGCTGTTCCGGGGTGAACACTATTTCCTTTAAAGTTTATTTTAGCAGCGGCAGCATTAAAGCTTTCATATTGCAATTCACCAAGCGGACCGCCATCAACCGTATAGGCAAAATCAGCGTTGAAGCGATCTACATCAAATTTATGTGGTCCCCGGCCAATCTCTTCGTCAGGAGTAAACGCAACACGGATTTGTCCATGTTTAATTTCCGGATGGTTAATCAAATATGCCATAGCGGTCATGATTTCCGTCACACCTGCTTTGTCATCCGCTCCTAGCAATGTTGTCCCATCAGTTGTAATCAGTGTTTGTCCTTTGTAGCCAGAAAGCTCAGGGAAATCTTTCGTGGATAACACGACATCTTCATTCAATTGAATATCATTGCCATCAAAGTTTTCGATGATTTGTGGATTGACATTTTTCCCTGTAAAGTCGGTTGCGGTATCGACGTGGGCAAGGAAGCCGATCGTTGGTACATCCTTTTCGGAATTGGCGGGAAGGGTTGCCATCACATAGCCGTTCTCATCCATTGTTACATCGGCCATGCCAATCTGCCGCAGTTCATCGACAAGCATATTAGCCAGATCCAGTTGGCCGGTGGTCGATGGTGTTGTTTCATTTTCTTCATTTGATTGTGTATCAACTTTGACGTATGTAGTGAATCGTTTGATCAGTTCATCCTTCATACAGATCATCTCCTTTTTCCTTAACATAAGCATATCACAACAAATTGAATTTTTCCCAGCATTATATTATGAAGGAAATCGTTTGATGTTTGTTGAATTACTTTAAGAAGCAGGGAGGTAGAAGGTATGAAAAAACATTCCATACATATTGACGGAGTCTTCAAAGATGAATATGTTATGGGAAAATTGTTATGATAGAATGAACAAAAGATAACTATGGGAGGGATTGCAAATGGCTGTTTTAGTAACACCGGATTGGCTCGAGAATCGGGTGAAGCAGCATCCGGAACAGACGGCAGTAGTTGATGTCCGTTTTTCGCTGACAGATTCTGAAGCGGGGGAAAAAGCCTATCAAGAAAGTCATATTCCAGAAGCTGTTTACCTTGATTTGAACAAAGATTTAGCAGGTCCAGTGCAGGAACACGGGGGAAATCATCCATTACCAGATATGAATGATTTTGCTGAGAAATTGGGTGAGGTTGGTATTGATCAGGATACAACAGTGGTGATTTATGATCAGGATAATGATATGTTTGCCTCAAGATTATGGTGGCTGCTGTATTTCGCTGGCCATGATAATGCCCATATTCTGGATGGTGGCTTAACTAGATGGGTGAAAGAAGGGCATGTTGTGACAAATAAGGTTCCGGTCCCGACTGTAAAACAATTTAAGCCGTCTGTCCGTTCTAATGAGATTGTGCATATGGAAGAGGTAAAAGAGAAAGTCAACCATGGATCCGCTGTATTATTGGATTCGCGCGCAGAAGATCGCTACTTGGGTAAAACCGAACCACTGTATGCAAAAGCGGGACATATTCCAGGTGCCAAAAATTACTTTTGGAAAGATGTGCTTGGAGAAGATGGACAATGGAAAAGCAAGGAAGCACTTCAAACCCATTTTGCAAAACTAGGGAAAAAGGATGAAATCATTGTATCATGCGGGTCTGGTGTTTCCGCTTGCCCAAATGTGTTAGCGCTGAAAATGGCTGGCTATGAAAATGTGAAATTGTATCCCGGAAGCTTTAGTGATTGGATATCATACCCGGAAAATAAAGTAGAAACAAAGGCGGAATAAGGATGAAAGATGCAAGCATGAAATCTCGCTGTGACTGGGTAACGTCCGACCCAATTTATATCGATTACCATGACCATGAATGGGGCCAGCCAACATATGATGATCAGAAACTGTTTGAAATGTTGTGTTTGGAAGGGGCACAGGCAGGACTTAGCTGGATTACTATTCTAAAACGCCGGGAAAATTATCGGGCTGCCTTTGACCAGTTTGATCCGAAGCAGGTAAGTGCATATGATGAGAATAAAGTCAATGAGCTGTTGCAAGATGAAGGGATTATCCGGAATGAACGAAAAATACGCTCCGTCATTACCAATGCACAAGCCTTTCTCCGGATAGCGGATGAATTTGGCTCGTTTCGTTCGTATATTTGGCAGTTTGTCGGCGGCCAGCCGATCAATAATCACTGGGAGACACATGCCGATGTTCCGGCTACAACGAAGGAATCAGAACAAATGAGTAAGGACATGAAAAAAAGAGGATTCAAGTTTGTTGGCCCAACGATTTGCTATGCGTTTATGCAGGCGACTGGAATGGTGAATGATCATACGAAGAATTGTTTTTTGTATCACGCGTAATTGTTCGGGTGCCAGGAACGGACACCATTCAGAATTGCTTGCATGTCTGGCACCCAGTCCGGATAAGTGAGAAAGGCAGTGAGACGGGAACATAAAGGTTAATACTAATTGGAAGCTAGTTTGGTAATTTGTCTTAGGGAAAGTTATGTTTTGTAAAGGAGAATATAAGCCAAAATCCACTTTTACTAATTTTTCATAAATTTTGTTTTGCCGGATGTCAAACACCCAAAATTCACCCTTGAAAATCAAGCTTGTCTTCTAGTACAATAACAAATTGTGTACATGAACGAATATAGTTTATACAGGCTAAGGAGAAGGTGTAGAATTGGTTTACTCAGTTTTTTTGGAAAAGGAAAAAGACAAAGCGGAAATTAAAGAAGAACTAGATACATTGGAAATCCAATTAGCGCGGATGCAAAATAATATGAAACAAATCGCGAAAAAGTCAGAAGTAATTAGTATTGACCACGCTAGGGATGAACAATTGGTGATTATTTATGCGGATAAAAAAGCGGATACTTTTCAGTTGATGCTGCACGATTGTCAGTCTCCATTTCGTGGTAACTGGCATTCTGCAATCCAGGCGGAATTTAAAGGCGAGGATACCCTGCATATTGCGGATATCAAAGGGGAGCAAAATAAAGGGTATGGATCCGTACTTATGGATCATTTGAAAGAACTGGCCCGTGATAAGAATATCCAATATATAACAGGTGATATTGTTGCCCGTGATTTTGACCATGTTGATCGTTTAACGTATTTCTATAGTAAGCATGATTTTGATGTTGAGGTTGATCATGAGGAGCAAAGTGGCAGAATTGTTTGGAATGATGGATGAGAGAGGGTGTGAATGTTGGAACAGTTTCTCCCTTTTCGACACCTTTCTCCTTTGATTCAAACTTAATTTTTACATTTTTCGCAAATACTATTAAGCGGCCCGATGACGGAAGGTCGCATGCCGTTTGTTATAGAAACTGACCACAAGGCAAATCAAGATTAATAGTCGTATGACGCAAGCTCGGTTCATAAGCCTTAGCTTTTTCTGACAACAGACGCATTAGAACAACAACGTCCAAGGATTGGCTGGATAAAGCATCTTCATCCCGACTTCCAATCAGTGCCACATCCGACACCACAGACCAAGCGCCGGCACGATTATAGAAAATAGCTAAAGATGGTTCACACGTGAATATGCCAAAGTCTATGTCACTTTGTTTTTCAATCCATTGAGTAGCGGCGGAGACTGTACGTAAACCTAGCCCTTGGCCACGGTACGCGGGATCAGTAGCCACACTGCTAAGACCAGCAATATTGAATGTTTGTCCATCGTGCCTGATAGTTTTGCGCACCACGCCTGCATAGCTGATCAACTTTCCGTCTATATAGGAATAAAATGAGCGTGCATGAAGTTCTTTATCGTGCGCTTTCGGAATCGTTGCCCCTGGCATTGGACAAGCGTCCGGCCAGACCCTATGCAGCATAACAGCAATCTCTCGTTGTAATGCATAAGGTGCTTGATTATAATTGATCGATTGCACAATAGTTGTCATGGTATTCCCTCGCCTTTTCACACAATTTTCACGTCTCAATACATAGGTTTTCCTTCCCTATCATTTCCTCCTGTTTACTTGTTCATTCCAACCAAAATATCCAAATCAACCGTTATTTCAGAAGAACCTTGATTAAAAAATGTATCAAATTGTTCTTTTTTCGCGTTCCAGGCAAGTGGAGACATTTGAGCTAAATGTATTAATTCCGTTTGATTGAGCACCTTGGTATAGCTTAGTTTAAATTTATTAACCAGATGGAAATGCTTTTTAAAAAGTGACACCGTTTGATCATTTTTATAGAGCATCTTGGCTGTATCATTGAAAAGTGTTTCCCGAAGTTCTATTAGATAATTTGCACGCGGAACAACTTTGACTATAAGGCCATCCGAAGCCAGGATCCTTTTGAAATCTGTATAATTTGCTGGTGAAAGTATGTTAATGATGGCATGGCACGATTGATTCGCTAATGGTGAATTCGCTAAATCCCCGACTAGCCAGATTGATTTTTGGTATTCTCTGGCAGCCATCTTAATGCCTTCCTTTGAAATATCCAAACCAACTCCGATAATCGCTTCATCCTTGCATTCGTCTAAAACCCTTTGTAAATGTGAGCCCTCCCCACATCCTGCATCAAGAATCATGAACGGCTCATTAGATACAGCTACATATTCTATTATTACTTTTGAAATCCTTTCATGCAGCAATGAATATAAGTTGCTATTCATAATGATTTGATGCCTTGCTGCAAATAAATTCTTGTTGTATTGATTGGAGGAGGGATGGTTCAGCATGTTTATATACCCTTGCTTAGCAAAATCAAATGTATGATTGTTCGAGCACATGAGACTTTTTAAATCAACGACCTTCATTGACCCTTTACAAAGTGGACATCTGAATACTTCCACAAACTGACTAACCATTTCCGCATTTTTTTCCTTATTGGTCATGTTTCTCTTCCTTTTCAAAAATTAAAAACCACAAGCGTCTGCCTCTGAGTAAGAGTAAAGGGAAAGCAATTGTTAGTCAAGCAATTCAAAATTGTATGCGTGTATTTGATCTTACGGCATTTCAATTAATTCCCAAGGTTGACTCCCAATCATTTTTCCCATAAACTAAATACAAATGAGCAAAAGGAGGTGGATATGATGAATCATACTGGTAGTGGCATAACCAAGTTTAGGGAGTACCTTTGGACGCGTTATGCAATTTTTTCCGATATTTCTATGCAAGGGACGAGTGTGTACTTTTTTAATAGAAATATATGGAAAAAATACCAGTAAGAGACATCTATCCACGAACGGAATTTTAATGCGGCGGTGGAGTGTTTGCTCTGCCGTCTTTTTTGTTTTTAATGGGGGAAGGTCTCTTCATTACGGAGGAAGAGAAATGATTGTTTCAAGCTTACAAAACGTAACACAAACTTTTGGTGCGAATACGATTTTTAGTGACGTAACATGTGAAATAAATCTTGGGGATCGAATCGGTTTAATTGGAAGAAATGGGGAAGGTAAAACAACATTACTCGATTTACTGGCACGTAAAACAGAACCAGCATCGGGAACGATTACTTGGAAAAAAGGCTTAACAGTTGGGCTTTTAGAACAAACTCCTGACGTAGATCGCGAGCGGAAAGTAGAAGCAATACTGTATGATGTATTTTCGTCCATCAATGAGATGAAAAGAAAAATGACAGATTTGGAACGATCTATGTCACTCGAAACAAATGCAAATCAATTAACACGTATTGTTGAAATATATGGGACTTTGCAAGAGAAATTTCAGGAAGCTGGCGGGTATGAAATTGATTCGCGGGTTAGACGAATAATGAGTGGATTGCAAATAGCGAATTTAGCTGAAAAAAATTGGGAGCAATTGAGCGGCGGAGAGCGTACAAAGGTTGGTCTGGCCAAGTTACTACTAACAGAGCCAAATTTGCTTTTGCTTGATGAACCGACCAATCATTTGGACTTATCCGCAATAGAATGGTTGACTGATTTTATCAAGCAATATGCAGGGACAGTTGTAATTGTGTCACATGATCGCTACTTTTTGGATGAAACCGTCACATCTATTTTTGAAATGGATCAAGGTGAGCTTATTCCTTACGCGACCAATTACACAGATTATGTAAAGGAACGTGAAGCACGATTAATGCGGGAATTTCAGCAATATCAGGATCAACAAAAGAAAATTAAAAAGATGAAAGAAACCATTAAAAAGTTAAAAGAGTGGGCCAATCAGGCAAATCCACCTAATGCTGGCCTGCATCGCCGGGCGAAAAGCATGGAAAAAGCACTTGCCAAGATAGAAGTCATGAAAAGGCCAGTCCTGGAACAGAAAAAGATCGATCTTGATTTTCAGATGAATAAACGTAGCGGTAAAGATGTCTTAGTTATGGAAAACGTCAGCAAAAGATTCCACGAAAAGGAGTTATTTTCTGCAGTAAATATGCACGTGCGTTTTCAAGACCGGGTTGCGATTGTCGGAGAAAACGGAAGCGGAAAGTCGAGTCTATTGAAAATGGTGTTAGGAACCGTGGAGGCTGACGAAGGCGCAGTTAAATTGGGTAGTAATTTGTCAGTTGGATTCCTTTCCCAGCATATGCTTGAACTGAATGGGGAACGGACAATATTGGATGAATTCCGCGATCAAGTTCATGTTACAGAAGGGGCGGCTCGCGGGATGCTAGCAAAATTCCTGTTTTATGGAAAAACTGTTTTTCAAAAAGTAAGCAGTTTAAGCGGTGGTGAACAAATGCGACTAAGGCTTGCACAATTAGTCCATCAAAGTCACAATTTGCTTATCCTTGATGAACCAACCAACCATTTGGATATTGAATCAAAGGAAGTATTGGAGGAAGCATTGGAGCAATTTGACGGAACCGTTATTGCTGTTTCCCACGACCGTTATTTTCTCGATCGATTGTTCCCAATAACCTACTGGCTCTCTGATGAAAAGCTAACTAGATATGAAGGAAACTATACCTTTGCCAGAGAAAAACGTAAAAAATAGGGAGACAAAGGGGAACAGGCACCTTGTCCCACCATTATCTACCAAAGCAGGCACAAGAACCGGACCTCTGTCCCAATATATGTTAAACTAAATTACATCACAGCAGGAAAGGAAGCGACACAACATGCAATATGTAACACTAAACAATGACCTAAAGATGCCGCAGCTGGGCTTTGGTGTGTGGCAAGTACCAGATGAAGAAGCAACCCCTGCAGTAACCAAAGCGCTGGAGGTTGGCTATCGTTCCATTGATACTGCGAAAGTTTATGAAAATGAACATGGAGTAGGGCGAGCGCTGGCAAAAACGGATATAGCCCGTGAAGATCTTTTCATTACAACTAAAGTCTGGAATAGTGATCACGGATACGAGAACACCTTAAAAGCGTTTGATGCCAGCCTGGAAAGATTGGGTCTTGATTATGTTGACCTCTATTTAATCCACTGGCCAACACCAAAATATGGCGAATATGTAGAAACCTATAAGGCGATGGAGAAACTCTACAAGGATGGCCGTGTCAAAGCGATTGGCGTGTGTAATTTCGACATAGAACACTTGCAACGTTTATTAGATGAATGTGAAGTGATACCAGCAGTAAACCAAGTCGAGTGCCATCCATACTTACAGCAAAAGGAATTGAAAAATTTCTGTAAAAAGCATGGCATCTACTTGGAAGCATGGAGCCCATTAATGAGCGGTGGCGATGTGTTGAACAGTGAAGAAGTTAAAGCAATTGCTGATCAATATGGCAAAACACCAGCACAAGTGATTATTCGCTGGCACTTGCAATACAACAACATCGTGATTCCGAAATCGGTCACACCATCACGTATTGAAGAAAACTTCGATGTATTCGATTTTGAATTAAGTGATGTCGATATGCGGAAAATGGCTGAATTGGATCGTAATCAGCGAAAAGGTCCTGAGCCGAGTGAGATGAATGCGCGATAGTAAGTGGTGGAAACGAACGTGGCGAGAATCCACGTTCGTTTTATTTTTTTGGCTTTTATTTTATCTTAGGAAAATTGCTTTTTTATGTGGGTTGTTGGAGGCTTTTTCAAAAATGAAAGCAAATATTTGTAAAATAATAAAAAGACGTGCTGTGGAAAGCTACTGAAACAAGATTTTGCGCCTAATCCATAACTTTGACCAACCGGGTTAACGGTAGTATACTTAGCTTAAATTCTGAATACATTATTAACACTTGAAAGCAAGAAAGGTGGCATTAGTGTATGACGGATAAGGAGTGTTCATGTTGAAGCATATAAACACACCGGAAGAACTGTATGAAGAACTTGATAAACTGAATAAAGAACATACCGTTTCCCAATTCTATGTACCCGGGAAAGGGACGTTCACGCTGGCATGTGAAGAACGGGAAAAGACCATTAAAGAGGAAATGGAAGAAGACGAGGAACTCAGGGAAATGATTAATGAAAGCAGAAGGGAATATAGGGAAGGGAAGTATGTAACAACAGAGGAACTTATCCGATCTATTGATGAAAAGGATTTTTTCAAATGAAGCGAGTAGTGTTATCTAAGCTGGCGAAGAAGAAAATTCAGCATTACAGAAATGAACATTTTACCGAAGAGGAGACGCGGATATTTTTAAAAAAGTTGTCAGCCGAAATTGAAGATCTCCTCTTGAATCCTTTTTTAACTAGACGATATACTGATGAATGGGGAGAGTGTAAGGGGATTTCACGTATGATTCACCGGAAATTTAAATTCTATTATGAAATGCAAGGAGACGATATTATCATTCTAGCTATAAGGTTCCCCGGAGAAAAATAAACACCACCAAGAACAACACCTCGATAACATCCTTTTTTAATTTCTACTGAGGAAAGTACATCAGCCCTGTTTTCCACACTAAAATAGTTTACATTTTATAAATGAAGGGAATGAATACGAATAGCATTTTTGTTCCACTTCTAGAAATGTCTTAAGATATAAACAAAGAAAGGAAGCGATCAGTTATGCAATACATAACACTAAACAATGATCTTCGTATGCCGCAACTTGGATATGGGGTTTGGAAAGTTCCCGAAGATGAAGCAGCAACAGCGGTAGATAATGCGTTAAAAGCTGGTTTTCGCTCGATTGATACTGCAAAAATCTACGGCAATGAACGTGGTGTTGGAAAAGCATTGGCAGATAGCACCATCGATCGTAGCGATTTATTTATCACCACAAAGGTATGGAATAGTGATCAGGGCTATGAAAATACATTGAAAGCAATGGATGAAAGTTTGGAGAAACTTGGTCTTGATTATGTAGATCTTTATTTGATCCACTGGCCAACACCAAAGTATGACCAATATGTTGAAACATACAAGGCATTGGAGCAGTTATACAAAGATGGGCGCACCAAAGCGATTGGCGTTTGTAACTTTGATATCGAGCATTTGCAACGGATTATGGATGAATGTGATATTACACCCGCCATTAATCAGGTTGAATGTCATCCATATTTACAGCAGAAAGAACTGAAAGAATTCTGCAAGCAGCATGGTATCCGTTTGGAAGCATACAGTCCATTAATGAATGGCACCGATGTTTTAAAAGATGAAGTTATTAAAGAAATTGCCGGTAAATATGGCAAAACACCGGCACAAGTAATCCTTCGCTGGCACCTTCAATCCGATGTTGTGGTCATTCCAAAAACAGTAACACCTTCGCGGATGGCTGAGAACTTGGATGTATTTGATTTTGAGCTGAGTGAAGCAGATATGGAGAAAATTGCTGGTTTAGATCGAAATCAGCGTCACAATTCTGTGCCTAGTGAGATGAATAAGCGGTAGGGGGTGCCTATCACTTCCCGAATTTTGTCGTTTATTGTCGAATAAAAAACGCTTGGATTTATGGATAATCCAGGCGTTTTCCTTCCACATTGACTATTTCCTCAATTCTATCCATAACATGAGACATATGCGATAGCGTTTTGTTTAAAAATTCACTTAATGGAATTGGCATTTTGTAATGGCATGGTGTAAACTAACACTAGCTTGTTCATCCATTTTGAAAGGAGTGGTGTTTTATGAGTGCAATTAATACTATCTTTGTAAACCAAAACACACAAAACAAAGTGGAGGAACGGTCGGTGTTGTAACAGACTTTTCCTCCAACAATTAAGGAGGAAAATGTAATTGAACGGTTTGGAAAGTCTTGGATGGTGCAATTCCATAACAGATGTTGAAATGGACAGATTAGCACGGGTTATTGCTGTGCAAAGAGATAGTTATCGAATTTCGGATGGGGAAATAGAATATTTTTCCCATCTAAGTGGAAAGTTTTTAAATCAGGCGGCTGCTTCACTTGATTTTCCCGCTGTTGGGGATTGGGTGGAAGTTCAGAAGTTAAAAGAGGAACAAAAAGCGGTCATTCATCGCGTTTTGCCCCGAGAAAGTCAGTTTGTTCGACAGGCGGCTGGCTTGAAAACGGAAGGCCAAATAGTTGCAGCAAATATGGATCAAGTTTTCATTGTGAATTCCCTTAACCACGATGTAAATGTACGACGCATGGAACGATATATTTTGGCAACATATGAGAGTGGTGCATCTCCAGTTATTGTATTGACAAAATTGGACGAATCCTCACCTGAAGAAGTAGTACGGATTATTGCTTTGGTAGAAGAGGTGGCGATTGGTGTACCAATTGTCGCGATTAGTAGTATGACAGGAGAAGGTATGGACGAATTGACAGATTATTTGCAGCCGCATAAAACGGTTGCGCTGCTCGGGTCATCTGGTGTCGGTAAATCTACTTTGGTGAACAAACTCTATGGTCAAACGGTACAAGAAACCAATGATATCAGGGAAGCTGACAGCAAAGGGCGTCATACAACCACACATCGGGAAATGTTTATCTTGCCAAATGGTTCGTTGTTAATCGACACCCCCGGAATGCGCGAATTGCAGCTGTGGGACGGGGATTCAGCTATTGATACAACCTTCCAGGATGTAGAAGCATTGGCGCTGGATTGCCGATTTACCGATTGTCAGCATGATACGGAGCCCGGATGTCGCGTACAGGAAGCATTAAAATCCGGGGAATTATCAACGGAACGATTTCAATGTTATTTGAAACTGCAACGGGAATTGGCGTTTGAAAAGAGGAAGCAGGATCAAAAAGCCCGGCTGGAGGAAAAAGGTAGATGGAAGAAAGTCTCCAAGGAATTGAAAAGCAGATATAAAAATAGATGATAAGCGATTAGAGCCTTCCCCGATTATTTGGTGCAGGCTCTAATTCCTCTTAATTTGAGCCAAATACACGCTCGACTAGCGCCTCGAATTCATTGAAATAAGCTGGCACCTCATCAGTCGCAAGCCCGATATACATATTTCTGGCAATCGCTTGGTTATACCATTTTTGCTCATCAAACCCGGCATTAAAATGCAGCCATACCTCATTGCCTAAACGTTCAAGGTCCTTTTCCAACTCGAGCAAATTATCTAATTTATCAGCAACAATCAGATATTTGACTTCCTTATCAGCATTCTTAATCGTGTCAATTGTATGCTGTTTTCGTTCCTGCCATGATTTTGATTTGTCCTCTGTATGTGCAGCAACAAGGTTGGCTACCTTTGCGCCAAATGCCTGCTGTATATCTTCTATGTCGTAGGGCGTATCTTCAACGACATCATGTAAATAGCCTGCACAAACCAATGCTTCGGAAAAACCTGCTTGCTCCAACTGTTCGGCAACCCGGATCGGATGTGTGATATATGGTGCGCCAGAGCTTTTCCGTGTTTGTCCCTTATGTGCCATCTCGGCAAACGCTTTTGCTTGTGCCTTCAACAAAGATCCCTCTTTTACCCCGATATCGATGCTAACGTTCTGTGTTTAAAATCTGGTCTGCAAACTCCATTTCCAATCGTTTGAGTCGTTCTTTTTCCAGATAAAAGTAAACGAGATGACAAGGCGTCGTTTTTCTTTTCATCCAATTGGAAAACAAGTAGACTATTAAGAGGATAACATAGTTCGTAAAACAGTGAAATTGGAGGATATCTTCATGGATATAGGAATCAACAAACGTAAAACGGAACACATTCGTCTATGTTTAACGGAGAATGTGGAAGGTGTTAATAAAACAACGGGGTTAGAAGGCATTTCATTTATACACAATGCATTACCGGAAATCGACTTTGCCGACATTCAGCTGGATACAACCTTTTTAAATAAATCAATAAAGGCACCGTTTCTTGTCAGTTCCATGACGGGCGGATCGGAACTTGCGGTACAAATCAACACTAACCTGGCAATGGCTGCGGAAAAGAGAGGCTGGGCAATTGGGCTTGGTTCAACAAGGGCACTGCTTGAAAGTGATGCATATAAAGAATCCTTTTTAATTCGCAAGCATGCGCAAACAGTTCCGTTAATTGCCAATATTGGTGCTGTTCAACTAAATTATGGGTATGGCGTCAAGGAATGTCAGCGGCTTGTTGATTTAACGGAAGCGGATGCACTTTATTTACATTTAAACAGCTTGCAGGAGATCGTTCAAGATGAAGGAGATCTGAACTTCAAAGATCTGTTGCCAAAAATAAAAGAAGTATGCCAATCCTTAAGCGTTCCAGTTGGTGTCAAGGAGGTTGGTTTTGGGATTGATGGTATCGTAGCGGAAAAATTATACGATGCAGGTGTTTCCTTCATTGATGTCGCTGGCGCCGGTGGAACATCATGGAGTCAGGTGGAAAAGCTCCGTTCCAAAGACCCATTACGCAAGTCGGCTGCCGAAGCATTTAACAACTGGGGAAATCCAACGAAAGACTGCATTGTTTCAGTAAAAAGCAAGTTGCCTGATGTACCGATTGTTGCAAGTGGCGGCATGAAAACAGGTGTGGATGCTGCAAAAGCAATGACCATTGGTGCGGATATGATCGGATTTGCCAGACAATTACTGGAATCCGCCACCGAATCAGCTGAAAAAGTCATGCAAACGATGGAACAAATTGAATTTGAAATGAAGATGGTGATGTTCGGTATTGGTGTGAGGTCCATTACTGAGCTGCAAAATACTGATCGTGTAAATATCATGGGACGATCCCTGTTGGGAGAAAGCTAAAGCTGATTGCGGCTTTAGCTTTCTTTTTGTTTTTGCTGTTGAAATGCATTGATTTTAAATATTTTTATCTTTGAGTAGTGAATGATCGACCAAAAGCAATCGCCTATCGACCGGGTAGTGCGAGTTATCGACCGAAAAAGACTGCTAATCGACCGGAAAACGCTGATATCGACCAATGTCAAAGGAGTATCAACCTATAGCCACAAAACATCAACCATATACTATCAAATATCAACCAGCCCACAATATCACGAAATACAACCAAGCTTGGCCGCCCATCAATCAAGTATATTTTTCATTCCCCTCCAAACAATATCAACAAATGGAGGTGGAATGTATGGACAACGACATGCACAAAAGTAAAGATAACAAAATGATTCCAATGACATCGATTGCAAGCGGCACTGGAGAAGAAGTACGGGATGACGTTTATTATTATACAGATCAGATCGTGAATATTTGCTTTATTGGTTCTCCCCATGCAGAGGAATGGTATCTGATTGATGCTGGGCTGCCATTTTCAGCATCGGAAATTCGCTCGGTTGTGAAGGAGCGTTTTGGAAAAGACAGCAAACCGACGGCGATTCTATTGACACATGGACACTTTGACCATGTAGGAGGATTGGTGGATTTGCTTAAAGCGTGGGATGTGCCTGTTTACGCGCATGAAAAGGAGCTGCCATTTCTGACTGGTGAAAAAAGTTACCCGGAACCAGACGGAACAGTGGAAGGTGGGTTCCTGGCAAAAATCTCTCCCATGTATCCAAATGAGCCGATTAATCTGGGCAATCATATCGAAACATTACCAATGGATCAACATATTCCGGGGCTGGCTGATTGGAAGTGGATCCATACCCCAGGCCATAGTCCGGGACATGTATCGTTTTATAGAGAAAAGGACCGTACGTTGATAGCAGGAGATGCTTTTATTACGGTGCGCCAGGATTCGTTTTATAAAGTGTTAGTGCAGAAAGAAGAGGTGAATGGACCGCCAAGATATTTGACCACCGATTGGTATGCTGCCAAGGAATCAGTGAAGAAGCTGGCAGAACTAAATCCGGAATTGGTGATAACCGGTCATGGACATTATATGGAGAAAGACGCATTAACAGAAGGATTACAGCACCTTGTTGAGAATTTTGATGACATTGCTGTTCCAGACCATGGACGTTATATTTAAATGTTGAGGTCTTTCCTTTAATTGGCACCCCACTGTTTTTGAGCACAACATTATTTGAAAAAAGTTCTCTTGTGCTAAAATAATCAGTGGAATGAGGTGTTTACAAATGAAAATTGAAATTTGGTCTGATTTTGTGTGTCCATTTTGTTATATGGGAAAACGCCGATTGGAAAACGCATTGGCTCAATTTCCCCATCAAGACAAAGTCACGCTTGAATATAAAAGTTATGAGCTTAGTCCAAACGCTGAAAGAAATCCTGGAAAAACGATTCATGAACAAATGGCTGAGAAATTTGGTTCGACGATTGATCAAGCGAAAAGTATGAATGATAAGATGGCCGAGCAGGCAGCCGAGCTTGGGTTAACATATAACTTTGACTCCATGAAACCAACCAATACGCTTGATGCCCACCGGGTTGCCAAATATGCAGCAAAACAAGGTAAGGGTAAGGAAATGACCGAGCGCTTGCTAAAGGCCTATTTTACGGATGGTAAGCATATCGGTGACAAGGAAACGTTAAAGGAACTGGCGGAAGAAGTCGGCTTGGAGGCCTCGGCCGTGAATACACTATTACAAACAGATGATTATCTTGCCAAAGTTCAAGCGGATGAAGAAGAGGCAAAAGAGATCGGTGTACAAGGTGTTCCGTTTTTCGTCTTTAATGAAAAATATGCGGTCTCCGGTGCACAGCCGGCGGAAGTTTTTAGCGAAGTACTGGACACAGTCTGGGAAGAAGAAAGTAAACAACCAACATTACAGTCGTTAACCCCGAAAAAATCAAAAACGACCTATTGCACGGATGATGGATGCTGTGAGATAGAAGAATAGAAATATGCGGCTAATGAAAACGAACCCGGATGAAAATGGTCACCATCTTCATCCGGGTTCGTTTTCTTTTTTTGTCACCGTGTACCCGCCTCCGCAAACGATCACAAGAATTGCCACAAAAATGTGATATATATTACATAAATGCCATTGACGTGCACGTTTTTTTTGACTATAATCAAAGATGCAGGCTAATTGATAATGAATATCATTCTTAATTAGATTAATTTGAAGGTGATAATCATTCTAAATAAACATGCTGTAATCGAACGGACACCATAGCAGTACAACGCGTTTTTGAAGTAGAGGTCTTGATATGAAGGTACGGTATTTAGCTATATTGGTAATCATTCTTTCTGTTATTTCTGTGTTTGTCGGGGTTTCTGATGTTTCTCTACTCGACATATTCAGTCTGACAGAAGATCAAAAAGAGGTTTTGGTCATCAGCAGGCTCCCCAGGCTTGTTAGTATTTTAATAGCCGGGATGAGCATGAGTATATGCGGCTTGATTATGCAGCAACTGAGTAAAAATAAGTTTGTCTCCCCGTCAACCGCGGGAACGCTTGACTCAGCGCGACTCGGTATCCTTGTCTCCATGATGATATTTACATCAGCAACTCAACTGGAGAAAATGCTTGTATCGTTTGCCTTTGCATTGCTTGGTACACTTGTATTCATGAAGATTTTGGAGAAAGTGAAATTTAAGGATGCTATATTCATTCCATTGATTGGTTTAATGTTTGGAAATATTATTAGCTCTGTATCCACTTTTTTCGCTTATCAAAACAATCTAATCCAGAATATGTCATCCTGGATGCAAGGCGACTTTTCGATGATTATGAGCGGAAATTATGAGTTGATGTATGTAAGTATTCCAATTTTATTGATTGCTGCGTTTTACGCCAATAAATTTACGATTGCCGGAATGGGGGAGGACTTTTCCAAAAACTTAGGTCTTAATTATCGCCAGGTGGTAAACCTTGGGCTGATCATTGTTGCCCTTGTTACAGCATCGGTCGTATTGTCAGTCGGTATGATTCCTTTTTTGGGATTAATCATTCCGAATATCGTTACCATTTATCAGGGAGATAATCTAAAAAAAAACTTATTACATACTGCATTGCTGGGGGCAATCTTTGTTTTAGTCTGCGATATCATTGGCAGGGTTATTATCTATCCTTATGAAATTCCAATTAGTTTAACGGTTGGAGTGATAGGTAGCGGGGTATTTATCTATCTATTAGTAAGGAGAAAGAAATATGGATTATAAGAAAAAGACAATTATCTTAAGTCTAATCGCAGCATTACTAGCCGCCCTGTTTATCTTATATGACCTAAGTGGAAATATTGGTTACATTTTGCCAAGAAGAATGATTAAGGTTGTCGCGATTATCCTTACTGGCGGGGCGATTGCCTTTTCAACCACGATCTTCATGACCATTACCAATAACCGGATATTAACACCGAGTGTGCTTGGACTGGATTCACTATATTTGTTAATTCAAACGGTTACGATTTTTATATTTGGATCCAAATCACTCATCATGATGAGCAGTAAACTAAATTATCTATTCTCCATTGTCATCATGGTTCTGTTCGCTTTGATCCTTTACCGATGGCTGTTTCGGGGAGAAAAGAATAACATTTACTTCCTGTTATTAATTGGTATGATTTTAGGAACCTTTTTTGGCAGCTTTACTTCATTTATGCAAGTATTGATCGACCCGAATGAATTCATGGTTGCCCAGGATAAAATGTTTGCCAGTATTAATAATGTGAACACAGATCTTGTTTATATGTCAGTTATCATGATTGTATTGATTACGTTGTACTTCATGCATTTTTATAAATACCTCGATGTGCTGGCATTGGGCAAAGACAACGCAATTAATCTGGGTGTCCCATACGATTATGTAGTCAAACGGTTATTAATCATTGTTGCAGTGTTAATCTCAATCTCCACTGCATTAGTTGGGCCGATTACCTTTTTAGGTTTGCTGGTCGTTAACGTGGCGTATGAATTTCTAAAAACGTACCGGCATTTTTATATTATTATTGGATCGGTGTTAATTAGTATTATTGCGCTGCTGGGCGGGCAGTTTATTGTCGAGAAGGTTTTCAGCTTTGAAACAACCGTCAGCGTGATCATCAATTTTATCGGCGGTGTGTATTTCATATATCTTTTGTTAAAGGAGAATAAATCATGGTAGATATTAAACATGTATTAAAAAAATATAACCAAAAAAAGGTTGTTGATGATGTGTCCATTAAAATTGAAAAGGGAAAGATCACATCATTTATTGGCCCTAATGGTGCAGGAAAGAGTACATTAATCTCAATGATTAGCCGACTGATTGCAAAAGATGATGGTGAAATTACAATTGATGGGCAGGACATTTTGCAAACAAAAAATAAAGAACTGGCGAAGAAAATTTCCATACTCAAACAATCCAATGCCATCAATCTGAAGCTGACGGTTAGGGAACTCGTGTCGTTTGGCCGTTTTCCTTATTCACAAGGGAGGCTGAAGCAAGCGGATTGGGATAAGGTTGAGGAAGCGATCGATTACATGGAACTTCGCGATATGCAACATCAATTTTTGGATGAACTTAGTGGCGGTCAACGTCAACGTGCACACATTGCCATGGTTATTGCCCAGGATACCGAATATATTCTGCTTGATGAACCGTTGAATAATTTGGATATGCGTCATTCCGTATCGATTATGAAAACATTGCGCCGTCTTGTTAACGAAATGGGCAAAACCATTGTTATTGTCATTCATGATATCAATTTCGCATCTTGTTACTCTGACAACATTGTCGCTTTAAAAGACGGAAAGATTGTAAAACAAGGTCCAACCTGTGATGTAATTGACCGATGTGTGTTAAAAGATATTTACGATATGGATATTGATATAAAAGAGATTGATAACCAGCGGATTTGTGTTTATTTTTAAAAGCTGAGGAAGTATAACATCATATACAAGGAGTTTAACCATATGAAGAAACTTGCACTTGTTGTAGTAATGGGTTTTCTGGCTGTTATGATAGCAGCTTGTGGTTCCAATGATTCAGCAGAAAAAACAGATGATACAGGGGACAAGGAAGATTCCACCCTTACCATCAAGCATGAACTAGGTGAAACAAAAGTGCCAAAGAACCCGAAGAAAGTAGTTGTGTTTGATTATGGTATATTAGATACATTGGATGAACTTGGCATTAAGGTTGCCGGGGTTCCACAAGGCAATATTCCAACGTATCTGGATAAATATAAAAGCAACGATTATGAAAATGTCGGCAGTTTAAAAGAACCTGATTTTGAAAAGATTGCTGAAGTGGATCCGGATTTAATTATTATCTCCGGTCGTCAATCAGATGTTTATGACCAACTGCAAGAAATAGCACCAACCGTATATCTTGGGATAGATACCGCACGTTACATGGATTCGTTCAAAGAAAATATGGAAACAGTCGGTGAAATATTTGGCAAAGAAGATGAAATTGACCAGGAACTTGCTGATATTGATGATTCCATCGCGAAGTTAGAAGAAAAAGCGGAAGGGATCGATAAGAAAGCACTAATCGTGCTGGCGAATGATGATAAAATCAGCGCATATGGTCCGAAGTCACGTTTTGGGCTGATCCACGACGTATTTGGCATTCCTGCAGTGGACGAAAACATTGAGGCTTCCGTACATGGCCAGAATGTTTCCTTTGAATATGTAAGAAAGCAGGATCCCGATTTGTTATATGTTGTCGATCGAGGAGCCGTTGTAACTGGCGGGGAACCATCCGCTAAGAAAATTGTTGAAAATAAACTCATGAAAGATACGAAGGCATATAAAAATGATGATATTACGTATCTAAATCCAGAATTCTGGTATCTCTCCGGTGGCGGACTTGTGTCTGTACAAGAAATGATTAAAGAAGTTTCAGACAGCCTGGAGTAAATATTTGGGGACAGTCTCCCGCCACGCAAATTCGTTAAAGTGGTGAGGACTGTCCCTGATTTTGTGGCAGAAAATAGGCATGCCTGTCATTGAATTGTTAATAGCCCCTTCTAAGCCCGCCATCATGCGTTTCTTTCGCGATCACCCAAAATTAATGCCTTGCTATATAGCATGAATGTATGTTTGAATGATAAGACAACCAAGGAAATGAGGGAAAATCTAATGAAAAAATTAGTCATGCTCGTTTTGACACTTAGTATAGTAGGTTTGTTAGCCGCATGTGGAAATGATTCCGATGATTCAAGTTCGGAAAAGGCAAAGCAAAATGACGATAAAGCAAAAACGGAACAACAGGAAAAATCACAACAGGCGCAACAAGAGGAAGATGTAACGGTTTCGGATGACGAAAAAGTGGACAAAGATGATGTGGTCGCACAGGTAAATGATACAAAAATAAAAGGTGAGCAATATAATGATGTATACGCACAAACGAAAGTAGCCATGCATCAATATGGTCAGGATGTTAGTGATAAGGATCAACTGAAAGATCAAGCTATGAACGTCCTGATTCAACAGGAATTGGTAAAACAGGATGCGAATGACAAAGGAATTACCGTTTCTGATGATGATGTTGACAAGGAATTCGATAAAATGAAATCGCAAAATGAAGACCAGTTTCAGGCGGTACTCGATCAATACAATCTTAGTGAAAAAGGTTACAAAAACCAGCTGACTTTCGAGATGATTGTAGATAAATATATGGATAAGGAACTACCGAAAGCTGATGTGTCCAATGATGATGTGAAAGAGTATTACGACCAGATGAAAGAACAAAATGAGGATATTCCTAAATTGAAGGATGTCAAAGATCAAATCAAAGATCAATTGGAGCAACAAAAACAAAGTGAAGAATTGCAAAAGAAAATTGACAAACTGCAAAAAAACGCCGATGTTAAAAATATGATCTAAGCCATTAAGTTGTTCGTTTAGCGCTGTCTATGCTGTGACTGTAAAACACAGTTGACTCGGGGTAGATACCGGAACTGCTTAGATAAAGATAGCATCGCAAACAGAGGATCTTTTGGTTTACGCATATCAACCAGTTTAAGCGGGATATCAACCTCTTGTGCGTGCAAATCGACCAGTTTAAAGCGGATATCAACCTCTTGTGCGTGCATATCAACCAGAGAAGGCAGGATATCAACCCGGTGCGCGTGAATATCAACCGAAATGGCTGGAATATCAACCCTCATCGACGGCTTGCGTAATTGATACGGCGATTTCAGCCGATTATACGGCGATTTGTGATCATGATACGGTAATTTTCACACATTAAACCGTGATTCCCAAATTTTGGAACCCATTCATGTTGTTGGAGCTAGCCTCATACTCCTGATTAAGGATCAAAAACATAGGACCCCTGCTATTTCCGGCAGAGGCCCTTTTTTATACAAACTAAAACGATCACGAATGTACTACATCCGCCGCAAGTTCTGTCATTACCTTGTCAATTCGCTCCAAACAGGTTCGCATATCCGCATCTGTTCCAATCGTAATCCGTAAATAATTAGTAATTTTCGGCTTGTCAAAGTAACGGACTAACACGTTGCAGGCTTTTAACCTTTCATAAAGTGCTTTTGCCGGAAATTTGTAGTGACTGACTAAGATGAAGTTTGTCTTGGATGGGAGCACCATAAAACCAAGTTGCTTCATACGGCTGGTTACCCATTCCCGGGTTTCGATGACTTGCTGTACCCGCATATCAAAATATTTCTGATCATCCAATGCTGCTTCTGCCCCGGCGATTGCCAGTCGATCCAATGTGTAGGAGTTAAAAGAATTTTTAATCCGGTTTAGTCCTTTGATTAAGTCCTCACTTCCCAAGGCATAGCCCACCCTTAGCCCGGCGAGTGACCGTGATTTGGACATGGTTTGGACAACGAGCAAATTTTCATAGGTGTTCACCAGTGAAGCGGCTGACTCCCCGGCAAAATCAATGTATGCTTCATCAACAATGACAACTTGATCCGGGTTACTCTCCACGATATCAATCACATGGCCAAGCTCAAGATAGATCCCTGTCGGTGCATTTGGATTTGGAAAAATAACGCCGCCTTCCGATTGAAAATAATCTTCCGGTACAATGGTAAAGTCACGCTTTAGTGAGATGGTTTCATATGGGATGCCAAACAGCTTGGCATATACCGGATAAAAACTATAGGTAATCTCCGGAAAGCGGATTGTCTTATCTTGGTCAAAAAAAGCCATAAAGGCAAATCCCAGCACTTCATCAGAGCCATTGCCGACAAAAACATTTTCCTTTTGTAATTGATATTGCCGGGCGACCTTTTCCTTTATCGTATCAACGGTTGGGCTGGGGTATAATTGCAGTTTGCGTTCTATCTCCTCGGCGATTGCCTTACTGACCCTTGGCGAGGGAGGGTAGGGATTTTCGTTTGTATTAAGTTTGATGATATCCGCTACCTCTGATTGCTCGCCAGGTACATAAGGTTCGGCTCTTGATGCCATCTCACTCCAAAATTGACTCACTGCGTATCCCTTCCTTTTGCATGTGACGTTTCATCAGCTCCTGTTTAATATCGCTAAGGGAAACTTGACGTATGTCCATCAGAATCAGGGTGTGATAAATCAGATCGGAGATTTCCCAAATTAATTCCTCGTTATCCGCATTTTTTGCACCGATAATCACTTCACTTGTTTCCTCGCCAACTTTTTTCAACACCTTGTCAATGCCTTCGCGAAACAAATAGGTGGTGTAGGAACCATCCACGGGGTTTTCCCGACGCTGTTTAATCATGTCAACGAGGTCATTGATCATCGCAAATTGATTGGGAGTGCCTTGATAGACTTGGTTATGAAAACAAGTTTCTTCTCCGGTGTGGCAGGCTGGCCCGAGTGGTTCTACCTGTACTAATATCGCATCACCGTCGCAATCATAAGAAACACTTTTGACCATTTGTCTATTTCCGGAAGTTTCTCCTTTGTTCCATAGCTGTTGGCGGCTGCGGCTATATAGCCATGTTTCCTTTGTTTCCAATGTTTTTCTCAAGGCGTCTAGATTCATATAGGCAAGTGTCAGGACTTTTCCGGTGTCACTGTCCTGAATAATTGCGGGAATAAGTCCTGCTTCATCAAATGCAATCTGCTCGAAATTTATGTTCATGATAGCTCTCTCCTCATTGTAATACCATTTTCGGCAAGGTATTGCTTTAATTCCGGTATCTTTATTTCACCGTAATGAAAAACCGAGGCAGCAAGTGCAGCATCCGCCTTTCCTTCCTGGAGAACAGCTGCGAAGTGTTTTGCTTCACCAGCACCACCACTGGCAACAACCGGAATGTTAACTGTTTCGGCAATTGTTTTGGTCAATGCAATGTTAAAGCCATTTTTAACCCCATCGGTGTCCATGGCATTAACGACGATTTCACCAGCACCAAGTTCTTCGCCGCGTTTTGCCCATTGAATCGCATCCATTCCAGTATCGATTCTGCCTCCGTTTAAAAAAACCATCCAGTTTGATCCTTCGCGTTTTACATCCATGGATAAAACAAAACATTGGCTGCCGAATTTGGCAGCGGCTTGGGTAATCAAAGAAGGGTTGCGAACGGCGGCACTGTTTAAGGATACTTTGTCCGCTCCCGCCCTTAGTACACGATAAATGTCATCAACCGAACCCAGGCCACCGCCGACGGTAAACGGGATGTTAATTTCACTGGCAACCTGTTCAACAATCTCGATAAAAATATCACGTTGTTCATTCGAGGCTGTAATATCATAGAACACAAGCTCATCGGCACCACTCAGACTGTATTGTTTGGCCAGCTCAACTGGATCAGCGACATCACGGATTTCCTGAAACTTCCTTCCTTTGACAACCCTGCCTTTATCAACATCCAAACATGGAATAATTCGTTTAGCAAGCATGGTTAAACCCTCTCTCGTAATGTGGATAAGGACAATGTTCCATCATATAATGCTTTACCGATGATGGCGCCATAAAGCCCAAGTGATTGTAATCGTTGTATATCCTGTTCACTGGATACACCACCAGATGCAATCACATGAATGGATGTTGCCGTATTGATTGTCTCTAATTCTGCAAAATTGGGACCGGAAAGCATGCCATCTTTTTGAATATCGGTATAAATGATTGTTCTTACCCCGATATTCGCTAACTCCTGCACTAAATCAATCGCCTTTACCTCGCTCGTATCAATCCATCCATTTGTTGCTACATAGCCATTTCGCGCATCGATGGAGACGGCTATTTTATCACCGTAGCGAGCTACTGCCTGCTGCAAAAACGCTTGATCCCGAATAGCAGCTGTTCCGATAATCACCCGATTGACACCGAGCGATAAGTAAGTTTCTACGGTTTCCATCGACCGAATACCGCCGCCAATTTGTACAGGTATGGAAGTTTGTTTGATAATCGATTGGATAATAGACGCGTTGACCATTGTTCCTGTTTTAGCTCCGTCAAGATCAACAATATGCAAATATGCCGCTCCTTGTTGTTCCCAATTGGCTGCAACAGTAATTGGTGAATCATGATAAATGTTTTCCTTTTGGTAATCACCCTGGATCAGCCGGACACACTTGCCGTTTCGTATGTCGATGGCTGGAAATAGGATCATGAAATCATCTCCTCAAAGTTTTTTAGTAATTGCAATCCGATTGGTCCGCTTTTCTCCGGATGAAACTGCATGCCAATGATATTTTCCCGATTGACAATGGCGGAAATTTGCCCGCCATATTCTGTGCTGCTTACCGTTTCCTGACGATTGGCGTCGATATAGTAGGAATGGACAAAATATACATACGAACCACTGTCGATCCCTTGTAATATCGGATGGGTGCGGTGATGGGTTAATGTGTTCCATCCCATATGTGGCACCTTTACCGAAGCGTCAATTTTCTCGACGCAACCCTTAAGGAGACCCAATCCCTTCCATTCTCCGTTCTCGTAACTTGTTTCATAGAGTAGTTGCATACCTAAACAGATGCCCAGAAGCGGTTTTCCTTTCGCCACTTCAGCTTGTAAAACCGCTGTTAGCCCAAGCTGGTCAAGTGCTGCCATCGCATCTTTAAAAGCCCCTACACCAGGCAAAATAATCGCCTTGCTTGCCGCGATGGTTTGGTGATTGCTTGTCAAGGCGGAATCGATATCCAGTTTGGTCAATGCTGACTGCAGGCTTTTTATATTGCCCGCCCCATAATCAATAATGGCAATCATTTGCATAATTCCTCTTTTCCAATCAAGAAGTGTTAAAGTGATCCTTTTGTTGAACGTATGCCTTTGATACGTGGATCTTCCAGGGTTGCTTCATCCAATACCCGGCCAAAACCTTTGAAGATAGACTCCACTATGTGATGGCTGTTTTCACCATAGTCAAGGTTAATATGTAAGGTTACCTTGGCATGGTTAACAAAACCCTGGAAAAATTCCTTGACCAGCTCTGTATCAAACGTCCCGATCTTGTCTTTCAATCCTTCCACATGGAATACAAGATGGGGCCGCCCGCTAATATCCAGGGAAAGGGTGGATAAGGCTTCATCCATTGGGGTAGTCATCGTGGCATAGCGCTTAATGCCCGCTTTTTCTCCTAATGCCACATCAACTGCTTGCCCCAATACGATGCCGATATCTTCCACTGTGTGGTGCTGATCAACTGTCAAATCGCCGGCACAGGCAAGATCCATATCAAATAGCCCGTGCCTGGTCATTAGTGTCAGCATATGATCCAAGAAACCAACGCCGGAATCAATGTTTGCTGTTCCGGTTCCATCAACGGAGAATTGTAATTGAATGTCTGTTTCAGTTGTTGTACGCTCAATCGAACTATTTCGCATGATTAGCATCCTTTCTTCTTATCCTGATGGCATTGGCATGTGCTGTTAGCCCTTCTGCCTCGGCAAGTGTAATAATTTGATCAGCCGCATTGAACAGGGACGATTGATTATATTGAATCAAACTCGATTTTTTGACAAAATCATACACACCGAGCGGGGAGGAAAAAATAGCCGTTCCACTTGTTGGCAGGGTATGATTCGGGCCGGCAAAGTAATCACCCAATGGTTCCGGTGAATACGATCCGAGAAAAATTGCACCGGCATGCTTCACGCGGTGGACGTTTTCATTCGGGTTTTGAATCAGCAGTTCCAAATGCTCCGGGGCGATGGTGTTTGCCAAATCCAATGCTTCAGTAACCCCGCTTGTGACAATGATGCTGCCATATTGATTCAGGGATTTTTGAGCAATCTCTTTGCGGTCAAGGAAGTCCAACTGTATTTCCAGCTCTGTCTGGATTTCCTCGGCGAGTGTATCGCTTGTTGTGATACAGATGGCCCGTGCCCGTTCATCATGTTCAGCCTGTGATAATAAATCGGCAGCGACAAATCTTGGATTGGCTGTTTCATCGGCGACAATGCAGATTTCACTCGGACCGGCAATCATGTCTATTGCCACATCCCCGAACACCCATTTTTTAGCGCGGGCGACATAGGCATTTCCCGGACCAACGATTTTGGCAACTTTGTTAATGGTAGATGTACCGTATGCCAGCGCTGCAATTGCCTGGGCACCCCCAACCTTGTAAATTTGGTCAACACCAGCTTCGTCAGCGGCAGCCAGCACAAAAGGATTTACGTTTCCATCTGGTTGTGGTGGTGTAACCATAATGACTGATTTGACGCCAGCTAATTTTGCCGGGATGACATTCATTAGCACCGTTGATGGATAAGCTGCCTTCCCACCCGGAATATAGACGCCAACCCGATCCATTGGGGTGATTTTCTGGCCAAGCATATTCCCCGATTCATCGGTCAGATACCAGGACCGTTCGATTTGTGCTTCATGAAAACGTGTGATGTTTTGTTTTGCTAGTTCCAATGCTTCCGTCAATTCTGTTGGCACCGATTGTTTTGCTGCAGCTATCTCTGCTTCGGTAACTTTGAGGTCTGTCAGCGTTACGCCATCAAATTGCTCCGTATAGTTAAATAATGCTTGATCGCTATTTTTCCTGACTTCGGAAATAATGTCTAAAACGGCTTGATCAAGAGCGGGATCTTCAAGCGAATCCGTTTTTTCTCCGTTCTTTGCTAAATAGTCCGCTTTAGTTTGGATGTTCATCTACTTTTGCACCTCCAAGGCATGATGCAGTTGATCCATAAAGGTATGGATTTGCTCGGATCTAGTGGCTAAACTGGCTTTATTAACGATCAATCGTGTACTGATTGATTCAATTGTATCGATCACGTGCAGACCATTTTCCTTTAAAGTTGTGCCGGTTTCGACAATATCAACAATGACGTCTGCCAATCCGACAAGTGGGGCAAGTTCCACCGAGCCATTTAATTTTATGGTTTCAATGGGAATTTGCCGGCTTTTAAAATAAGCACTTGCAACATTTGTGTATTTGGAAGCGACCGCTAATTTTTGATTTGTTTCGATGGTAGTATCATCTGTGCCAGCAACCACAAAATGACAGTTACCAAAGTCAAGATCCATCATCTCGTAAACATCAGCCCGGGATTCCGCAATATTGTCTTTACCAACAATGCCAAGGTCAGCGGCACCTTTTTCGACATATGTTGGTACATCAACTGCTTTCACATAGACTAACTTCAAGCGCTTCGTTTCATCATAAAAAATCAATTTTCGTGTTTCTTCATGGAAGTCGGGGAAATGAATATTAGCCCCCCTTAACAGTTTCATCGATTGTTCAGCCGTTCGTCCTTTTGCCATGGCAATGGTCAGACATTCCATTTCAATTCCTCCTTCAGCAGCGCTAACAATTCGGATTGTTTGGTGAATACCATGGTTTTGGCTGGGGAACAGATGAAATTCTGTGTTTCTTTATAATAGATGGCTGTAGCATTGGTTTGATGGTGCCCATAGCTTTCCAGTTTTGTTGCCCGTACTTGCAATCCGTTATTGCGTAATCGTTGTGCCGTGGATAATGCTTCTTGCTGTTTTCGCTTGACATAATACATGTAAATATTGAAGGGTGGCTGCAAATCCGGGAATAGGGCTGCCTGATCCATAATGTCGGAAATCGAATCAATATCAAAGGCGAAACCAATTGCCGGCATTGGCTGATTGAATTGTTCTGCCAAGTGATTGTACCGGCCGCCCATTAAAACGGGTTTTCCGAAATTCTCTACAAACCCCTGGAAAATGATATCGGAATAATAGTTCATATGATTGATCAGTCCCAGGTCAAAGGAAATAAACGGTTCCACCTTGTACAACGTTAATACTTCTAAAAGATCCACCATACTTTGCACCGTTTTTCGCATCTGTTGATTGAGTGCAATGGATTCTGCCCTTGCAATTACCTTTTCCGGTGTCCCATACAATAACGGCATCTGTCGCAGTGCATCTTTGCTTTGTGTATCAATTGACAACCTATTCAGAAAGGGCTCGATCTCGGAGAAGTTTTTCGCCTGAATCATGGCCTGCAATTGTTCCGCTTCTTGATCGGTTATAGAAATTTGACTTAATAATTCCTTGAAAAACCCGGCATGACCGATAACCAGTTTAAAACGATCAAAACCAAGGTCCTGTAATGTATGAACAGCTAATGCAATGACTTCTGCATCCAATTCCGCCGATTCTGTTTCAAAATTTTCAATACCTGCTTGCATTTGTTCGTTAGATTTCTGATTTGGACCAGCCGTGCGAAAAACATTGGACATGTAAAAAAGCCGTTTATCCTCTTCAGGCAATTGTTCCATCGCTGCCACCCGTCTGGTAATCGGAATGGTCACATCTGGTCGGAGGACTAATATCTCTCCTGACGGGGCAATCACCTTGATCATTTCCTCTGTACGGATCGTTCCGGTAATGGATTGATACAGATCATAGGCCTCAAATGCTGGTGTTTGAATTTGCCGATAACCGTAAGTGGCAAATCGTTGTTTCATTTTATCCAATACATATTCCTGTTTCCGGTATTCATCCTGGCGCAGTGCATTCCGATTCTGTACCTGCAGCATAAAAAATCTCCTATTCTATAACTTTATCGCTTTAACACTTTATTTAATTAAAGTTAACTAGTATTCTAATAATTAATACGGTAAAAGTCAATAGCAAATAAGGAGGAATTTTTCCCATGTTTGATTATCATGTGCACAGTGTACTTGCTTTTTGCTTTTTGTTTGTGTAACTAAATCGCAAATTTTTTTCAGAAACTGTTCGGCATCTCCATAGTTTACCCATTTTACATTGATTGATATATTATTATTAAATGTAAATGATGCATGCTGTATATTTACATTTTCAATATCATTGTAACTATATATTTCAAAATCCTCCAATCTAAAAGGATAACTGATATACCAAATTAGTCGCTTATCAGTTGCAAAGATTTCTCCAAATTTATATTCAATCCCCATTTTTCCGTGTACTTCGAATGTTCCCATTATCCTTTCCTTAATTTGCTCTCCGGAAATCAATATTGAATTTAATTTTTTCACTTTCTTCAACTCCTTATTATGGAAAATGTTTTTATCTTTCACTCCTATCAAGAGTTTAATTGATGAAAACATTTTCATATCAAGGAGTTTTTATTTCCTAGGAGAGGAGACTGTGTTACGTTTCACAAGATGGAATGGGTTCTTAATTTTCTTATTTGTATCGTCAAAGAAAAGCTGAAATGCTTGTTCTCCAATTCTTTTTATATTTAGATCCAAAGTTGTCAAGCCAAGGGCCTCGGATATAGGGACGTTATCAAATCCTATAATCGATAATTCAGTCGGAATTTTTATATCATAAACCCTAGCCTGAACAATCATACCTGCAGCAACCTCATCTCCGTTTGCTAAGATGGCTGTAGGGAAATCCCCTTCACTGTATAGCCTTTGAATAACTTTTTTACCATCATCCATTGTAAAACAATCTGTGAATATCCAAGAATTTGAGGCTTTTCGCTTAACCTTTCTTAGAGATTCCTTAAATGCTGAAAAGCGCATTGTACTGCTAAGACTGTTTTTTCTGCCTGTACAATATCCAATTTTTCGATGTCCTTTATCTATTAAATAATCTAAAGCAGACATAACGGCCTCATAATGGTCTAAATAAACACAAGGTAATTCCTTTACATATTCACAACTAATAATAGGGCCATAAATAGTATATGGCAGTATAGTTTCCCAATCATTCGCATGGGAACATATAATTAAACCATCCAATTGTTTTCTTTTAAGCATTAACAAGTAATTTAATTCTTCTTCTTTATTATAATTTGTAGCACAGCAAAGCACTGTATAGTTATTCTCAAACGCTTTTTCCATAATCCCTCCCACCATGGATTGAAAGTATGGATGGTCAATATATGGGATGATAACTCCTAAAGTAAGTGTTTTCCCTTTTACAAGATGAACGGCGTTTAAATTTTGATGATAGTTCAATTCCTTAATAATTTTATTTACCTTTGCTCTTTTTTCTTCACTCACATAGGGATGGTTATTCAATACTCTAGATACTGTTGTAATGGATACGCCAGCTCGTTTAGCGATGTCTTTAATATTGCAAATTTTGATTCACCACCAGTCGTCAAAATTGATCATTGATTTATCACGCATTAACGGGCTGTAATACCCCCGCCTCTATAAGTGAGAGTAACCAAAAACTTAAAAGGCGGGGGATAAACAGCCCGTAAATTCCTGATTCCGTTCGAGCCTGCAGGAGACAGGTCACAAAGGCGTTGCAACAGGACGTTGCGAATTCAGCCTTTGTTCCTCTAGATCAGTGGCGGGAAAGGAAACCCCCTACTGAATGAAGTTTCACTTTATTACAATGATAACCTAGTGGACATAACGGTTACCAATATTTCAATTGGAAGCCATTAAACGATTGCTTCCTATTCAAAACGCTATATTTTGTCATGAAAAATTCGATTTATAACGACAAAAATCTGGCTGAAGATGGTACAATAAAAAGATGAAATTGAACTATTGTCAGGAGAGTAGGAGCAATTGAAAAAGAAACACATCATATATATTGTATCGGCTGTTTTGATTGTTTTCATTGCAGCGATTGGTACGTACATTCCGCACCGTGCAAATTCCCAGCATGGACTTCCTCCTGTAACAGTATTTGTTCATGGTTATAAGGGAACGGCGAATTCTTTTGGCGGGATGTTGAACCGGTTTGAGCGAAATGATTGGGGAAATAAAGCACTTATTTGCTATGTGACACGACAAGGACATGTGAAAACATATTCGCTTAATAAGGAGGAGAAACGACCGATTTTAGTGCAGGTTGTTTTCGAAAATAACCGGGCAAGTTTTGAAGATACCACAAGATGGCTTTCAAAGGTAATGAAACAATTAAAACTAAAATATCATATCCATTCGGTAAATCTTGTCGGACATTCGATGGGTGGTATTGTTTCATTGAAATATCTGGAAGAATATCAGGAAACCTCCCGATATCCGGTTACAAATAAACTGATTACAATTGGCAGCCCATTTAATGGGATTTATAATCGCTATTATTTTCAAATTAACCATGATGCGGCGACAACGGATCTAAAACCGAATTCCGCGGCATTACAATTGTTGAGAAAAAATGCTGTGGCTATTCCTGATTATATAAACGTTCTAAGTATTAGTAGTACTGGGGATCCGGTGGCTGTACCGGAAAGTGTTGGGAAACTGAAAACAATGATCCCGCAAAGCCGTCTGACGGAGAAAATAATCGACAACGACTACCTGGGTCACAGTGAGCTGCATGAAAATACTCAAGTTGACCAAATGATTTACTCATTTTTGTGGCAGGATTAGGTACGATCACTTACAATAGTATTAGCAAGTATTAGCAATTCAAATGTCCGCTTTGTAGCTTGTAACAGCGAACATTAACTAATCGTAATTACTTTATAGAAGGAATGGTTTAAGTGGTAAATGATCATCATACGTATGAGGAATTAATTAAGATTACACCAGCGGATAATGTGATGGTTGATGAACACTTAAAAAATCATACGTATACCCGTTTAGGCGGGAAAGCGGATTTTTATGTCACACCGGAAACATATGAACAAGTACAGAAAATCGTTAGGCTGGCAAATAAGCAGAATCTCCCGTTTACCATGCTTGGAAATGGGTCTAATTTAATCGTCAAGGACGGGGGCATCCGCGGCATCGTCCTTAATTTGCAAAAACTGGCATCTATTACTTCTAATGATACTACCATTGTTGCCCAAAGTGGTGCCCGGATTATCGATGTATCCCGATATGCTTTAGGTAAAACACTGACTGGGCTGGAATTTGCCTGTGGGATTCCCGGATCTGTTGGCGGAGCATTATTTATGAATGCCGGAGCATATGGCGGTGAAATCAAGGATGTATTGGAAAGCACCATTGTTGTCAATCGCGATGGAGATCTTCTAACATTATCAGCAGATGAATTGGACTTGGAGTACCGCTCCAGTAATATTCCGGATAATGGTTATATTGTTCTGGAAGCAACCTTCAAGATGCAAGCAGGTAACTATGACGAGATTAAAGCGGTGATGGACGATTTAACGTTTAAACGGGAATCAAAACAGCCACTGGAATATCCATCGTGCGGGAGTGTATTTAAGCGGCCGCCTGGATATTTTGCTGGCAAGCTAATTCAGGATAGTAATCTACAAGGCAAGCAAATTGGCGGAGCTCAGGTATCCTTAAAGCATGCCGGTTTTATTGTTAATAAGGATCATGCATCGGCTCAGCACTATATTGATCTCATCCATTTTGTCCAACGAACCGTCAAAGAGAAATTTGGTGTTCGATTGGAACGTGAGGTTAAAATTATTGGTGAGGATTTGGTTGAATGAAAAAAAAGGCTGTGAACGTGGCTATATGTTCACAGCCTTTTTTCACTGATAAAGGGAATATAAAGTGTACCTAACTGGTGGATTTACCATTAATATCCATTACCTAACATTAGGGATTAGGGCCAAATTTATAATAATTATATACAATGTATTGCTTTTGTGCACACAACACCCTAATATTATTTGTAAGGAGAACCGGGGCTTAAGGAACAGGCGGAGGAAGTTTTGGGACAATTGGGTATTCCAGTATCGAACGCTGTGAATATATTTTTGAAACAGGTTGTTATGCAAAGGGGAATCCCTTTTGATGTTAAACTTCCAGTCTATAAGCCTATGGGAGCCTTTGATTTAACAGAAAAAGACTTAAACGTTGAGTTGGAAAAAGGATATGCGGATTTTACACAGGGTAACATAAAATCAGTTGAGAGTACCTTTTCAGATATCCGTAGAGATTAAAATATATGAATTTTAAAATATTTTTGACGGAACAAGCAGATTCAGATTTAAGAGGGATATATGAGTACATTGCATTTACCTTGCTTGAACCTGATATATCTGCTCGACAATTAGAGAGGATTAAAAATGCTATACGCAGCCTGGATGAAATGCCAAGTAGATCTCGGTTATTTGAATAGAAATATGTAGCTTAAGAAAGTAACCAGGAGGGAAAGATCGTTATGGATATGAAAAATGTTTTTTTGCAACAGTTAACGGCTTGTTATGATCAAAACACTTGGTTCGTGTCACTTAACAATGCAATAAAGGGCCTTACAGCTGAACAAGCATCCTGTAGAGACGGACAAGCAGTGAATTCGATATGGGGAATCGTCAATCATTTAGCTTTTTACAATCAACGATATTTAAATCGCTTTAATAGCATCCCCAATTCTGATGGTCCCGAAAGTAACAGTTCAACGTTTAAAAATATTGATGAACAAACATGGGAGTCCACCGTAAAATTAATCAATGAGATCATGTCTGGATGGAGAACGTCGTTGGAAAAAAGCGACGATCAGAAAATCAATGATTGGGCATTAGAACTGGCTCATCTTACCCTTCACAATACATATCACATTGGGCAAATCGTCCATATACGTAAACAGAAAGGTATATGGGATACAAAGCAAGGGGTAGATTGAACAACGGAACTATTAGAATGCTGACACAGTGGGCGTTTAGCCAATTCCAGATACGGGCGCGATTGTCGCAGATTGTGTTTAGATTGGGCAGAACTTTTTCCGTAGTGAAAGGGTTCTTTTTTCATTTTCGGTAAAATCCAGGACTACTGTAGAAAATGAAAACCTGGTACGCGTCAAGGTAATCGCAGAGATAGTGATCTGACCCGAACGGGAATTAAGGAGTTGACACATTCGCCGCATCCCGCCCCTCTTGGTTTGTCAAAAGGTACGCATAGTTCTTTTTTAAATTTAATAAATAATTAAAGCCTTGTGCTGTTACTTTGGAATTAGCTTAGTTAATTGAATTTTTTCTATTTATAAAGGAATAAAAAGGTAGGAGCTGAGTGTGTGATGATTAAAGGGATATATGAGCTTGTTAGCGAAGAACAGTTGAAAAAGTATGCAGAGCTTGCTGTACGAGCTGGTGTAAATGTGCAAAAGAATCAATTAGTGATTATTCATAGTGACATAAAAAATGTAACGTTTGCACGTCTAATCCAAACGGCAGCCTATGAGGCAGGGGCTTCAAATGTGGTTATGGATTGGACAGATGAACAGTCTACCAAAGAATTTTATTTAAATGCAGCGGATGATGCCATCGAACATTTTCCTAACTGGCAGGATGCTCGGTTTAAGGAGTGGGATGATGCGGGTGCTGCTTATATCCATATTATTTCTGAAAACTTAGACGTCTTTAAGGATGTTTCCACAAAACGGATGAGCCGCTTCCAAAAGGCCTCTCGCACCAAGTTGAAGGCTCATTACGCAAAGATTAGATCCCACGAGGTACGCTGGTGTCTTCTAGCTGTCCCGTACTTCGCATGGGCAACTAAAGTATTTCCTCACTTAAGTAAAGAAGAAGCTCTGCAATCATTATGGCAATTAATCTTACATGGAGCTCGGGCAGATGGAAAAAATCCTATAAAAGACTGGGAAAATCATGACAGAGCCTTCGAGTCCAGGAAAAAGTTTCTAAACGACAGCCAGTTTAAAGCCTTGCATTTTACAAATAGCCGAGGAACTGATTTATTAGTCGGTATGCCTAAAAATCACTTCTTTATCTGCGGGGGTGTTATAGATAAAAAGGGAATACCGTTCTTTCCGAACATTCCCACAGAGGAAATATTTTCCGCCCCCCATAAAAATGAGGTAAATGGCAAATTAGTAGCCACTAAACCGCTTATCTATGGGGGATGCGTCATCGATGATTTTTACCTAACCTTTAAAGATGGACGGATTACTGACTATTATGCCGCCACTGGACAAGAAGCATTACAAAGTCTTATCGAAACAGATGAAGGTTCATGTTATTTAGGTGAAATTGCCTTGGTCCCTAACAATTCTCCTCTTGCTCAGGCAGATACGCTCTTTTACAACACCTTGTTTGATGAAAATACGGCCTGCCATATTGGAATCGGGAACGCCTCCCCTTCTAACCTTCAAAATGGCAGCAACCTATCTGAGGAAGAGTTGAAGGAAGCAGGCCTTAATACTTCAATCCTGTTAGTCAATGTGACCTTTGGAACCGAAGATATGAAAGTAGTGGGTATTAAAGAAGGTGGTACTGAAGCCCTGCTAATGAAAGATGGTGACTTCCAATTCTAATTTGGCTACTCCTTAAAAATAAAGGGGACTGCTAACGGAGTCGGGGACCGGGGTTGCCGAAATTAAATAGCCTGAACAAAAACGGTAGTCAAATAAGGCATATGTTGTTACCTCGGTAACTGCCAGACCAAAATAATATAAGGGATGAATAAAGGTGTTGATTCCTTCCTTCTTTTTTTTTGATGAGATTTTTAATTTCAAACATAACCCCTAAAAGCTTATTATCAATTCGTTTGAGCTTTATATCCATCTATTAAAATGCCCTCTATGACCCTCATATGGGTTGTGTATTCTCGATAAACCTTTGCTTTCTTAGATTAATATTTTCTAGTACATTAGCTTCGGAAGGCACTTTTCTTAATAATTGCATGTTATGCTAATAAAAAGAATGTTCTTTTCTTGTATACTAAAGACTTGATCGAAAATACACAAACCTAAGAAGACTCAAAGAAACCATTGAAAAAATTTGATCATTAACAACGTGATTAGAATAACAGATGAGCACGAAAATGTGTACAAACATTGATTTCGTGGTCTAATTAACATAGAAAGTTTATAAGTGCATACACTAATAAAGACCGCCCATGCTGATACATGGAGCGACCGAGACCGAACCCTATCAAGAAGGGCAAGGCAGCTTTAGGAAAAATAATCCCTCAGCGCTGGTCAAAACGCATATGAGGGATTATTTTTTATGGTTTTTGTCAGACATAATAAACGCCACTAACATCCCGAAAGATATCATTAGCGTTAGTGCAACGTATGTTAAACTTAATATAGAGGGGTCTCGATGCAAAATACCATGAAACCCCTAATCGGTCGCTTAACTTAGATACGGATACTAGTTTTCTATTTTTGATCGGAGGAGCTATCATGGGTTATACTTTTAACAAAATGTCACAAGAGCAAGCAGAAAACATTGCTTCGAACTGGCACTATGATGGGAAATATTCTTTTTATGATTTTGAGGCTGATGAGGGGGATCTAGCTGAATTGTTGAATCCTCGAGAACGTGGGGATAAATATTACATAGTCGAAAAGGGCAATGAAGAAAGGGGGTTCTTTTGTTTTGAAAATGAAGGCGATTCCGTTGATATTGGGTTGGGAATGAAACCCGAATTGACTGGAAGGGGTATGGGTATAGATTTTCTTAAAGCTGGACTAAATTATGCAATATCCAAATATAATCCCAAAGCAATAACGCTTTCGGTTGCCACTTTTAATGAGAGAGCCATAAAGGTCTACAAAAAAGCAGGCTTTGAATCCGTTATGACTTTCATGCAGGATACAAATGGCAGTCGTTTTGAGTTTTTGAAGATGACGTATGAATTCGGAAAGTAAATAGCTATAGATTTGTAATAGATTGTTGAACATAACGATGATTCATTTAAAAATATGAATGTCAAAGAAAAAGCAGCAACCGTTATCGGATTCACATTTTTTATGATATCGGTAATCGGTTTTGTTTTAAGTATTTTCCTTTTTGGTTTTGCAGGAGTTTTTGAATTACTTGGAGTTCACTATCATTCTATTTGGTCATTGATTATTTTTGTTGTCGGTTTTTTTATTTTAAGGTTTTTGGCTGACCTATTTTTTGATGCTATAGCGAAACTTTCCATCAAAAATACAAGAGGGAATATAAAAGCATTTTTGATACAAGTTCTTTTTGCATTTGTGTCAAACTGGCTCGTCATTGTTACAGTTGATGCATTTATGAAAAGTATTACTCTTTCTTTGGAAACAAAGTTAATAGTCGCACTACTACTGGCTATATTGGAACCAGCATTCGACAACAAAAAAGAGAAGAGTAATGAGGTCCACTTTAAGAGTCGCCCAGATTAACTGTAACTTTTAAAAAGGGGACCTAAGAACAGTCCTTCATTAATATTAATAAAGCGAGAGATGATTTTTAGTGGGTTTTTCATTTTTAATGTATTCATTAATTGGTATTATTATTGGCGTTCTATCAAGCATGTTTGGATTCGGGGGTGGATTTGTTGTAGTTCCTATCTTATTTGCTTTTTTGCCGGATTCTATTCCTGGCGAATACTTAATGCATACTGCTATAGGAACATCATTAGCAGTTATGATTATAAATTCATTTAATTCAACTTATAATCACGCCAAAAAAGGCAATGTAACATGGTCAGTCTTTAAAATATTAGTAGGATATATTGCAATAGGTTCTTTAATAGGCGGAGTACTTGCGGTCTACATTAAAAGTGATTTCCTTAGGTTTGCATTTATTGGTCTATTAGTTTACGTTTTGATTGCGAACATATTCAAGAAATCGTTCACAGTAGAAATGGAAGAACATTCATTTCGTCTGCCTAAACAAAGTTCAGCATCTTTTATTGGGATAGGCATTGGCTTTCTCTCAACTTTGTTAGGTATTGGCGGAAGCACAATGACAATTCCTTACCTTAGAAACAGAGGTATGCGTATGATACACGCTGTGGCTTTAGCTACTCCATTAGGTCTGCCAGTTGCTATTGTGGGAGCTTTTACATATTTAATTACGGGTATGCAGATAGATGTAATGCCTTCGTCAACTGTAGGGTTTATATACTTACCCGCGCTTATTGGGTTTACAATCGGAGGCTTTATTGGTGTACCTATTGGAAGGTCCTGGGCTCAAAAATTATCTGACAAACTCTTTTCAAAAATCTACTTAATTCTTTTGTTTATTGTGATTATCATGATGGTTATCAGCTGATTGCGCATAATGCTTTTAAAAGATGGTCCATTAAAGTGCGTGTTTAAAAAGGGAGGAGAAGTTGAGGTGAGTAAAAGACAAATTGCAGAACTTTAAAAAAGGGTTGATGACTTAGAGAATGATAAAAAATAAATTGGAATAAAGTGTTTACAATCAGAATTTTACCAGAAGAAAAAAGCGCCCTAATTAACATTTTCGGACCATTTTAGAAATGAACTCGGAGCTATTAATGCTCATAACAACGACCTTTGCACTGGAAAGTTTTCTACTGAAAGGATTTTTCAAATGGAAGACAGACGATTAAAGAAATTTATAATAAGTGGTTTTAATGCCCTTGTCGTGGGCTTAGGCATCTTTTTATTGTCATGGAAGTTTTTGCAATCATTAATAGCGTTTATTATTGTATTCTTTATTACTTTTTTAAGCTTTAATAATAACAAGGACAAAAAAACGGATAAGGGATTTGAATTATATTATTGGAGCCTTTCAAACAGAAGGAAATTCATTAGAACATTGTGGCTATGCCCATTTGTCTTGTTGGTTACAGCATCAATTTGGTGTTTTTTATCTATCGAGTCCTGGAGAAAATTACTTACAATGCTTATGTTGTTGGGAATTTATGTGGTTCAATTATTTTACACTTATGCAAAATGGAAAAAGAACATTGTAGATTAGTGACGCAAGGAAGTAAGGTTGTTTGAGTATAGAATCTTCTATCAATGGCGGCGGTTTAGCCGAATAACCCAATTCATTTATATGTAGAATAAAAAGGGGATTCAAGTTTTGAAAAAGAGGCATTTTATTATTTGGATATAAATGCTAATTGCTACTGTGCTGGGAATATATGGGTAATCTTTGGCTTATTTTGTAGATGAGCAAATTTCGGTTAACGGAAATAGTGCGATACTAATATCCAGCTTAACCATTTTTACGGTTATTAGTGTTTTAATATACATAGCCGTTCCATTGTTAGCATACATAATGAGATTTGATAATAGGTATAGTTTTATTTATATTATTGTCTTTGGAATTATAGGTTTTTGCGTATCCTCATGGTCGATATTTGTTTGTTTGATGTGGTGGGGTTAAATTAGTTGTATACAGAGGCAGCGGGATATTAAGTAACGGTACCCCACTCTTGTCCCTTTACCGAAAAAAAGTGTGTCGGCATTGGACTATATTGTTTAGTAAGGGTAAGGGGGGGTTAATGCTCATTATAATGTTTCCAGTGAGTATGCTATGGTTCGACCTAATTAATTTTGAATATAAGTTTTTGGGATCTTTAGCTGCCATTATATTATTAACGGTTACCTTGTTATTTAAATTACCTAAACTCAGAGAAGGCATAAAGAATAGATATCAAGGGTAGAAAATAATCAACCCTTTTGAAAAACCTATACTCGTTCACAATAAAAGAATCCGTTTTTGGTCAACCTTTCCAAAAAACGGATTCTTTTATTTGCCCAAAATGCGGCTTCTACACATCCAAAGGTAAAAGACTTTATTTACAATGACAAAATTGTAAGGTTTTACGACAGAATTGTTAGGAAAATCGATATTTATTTTCCTGTTTTCCTGTCATATTGGAATTATAGTTAGATCAGAAATCAAAACGATGATGAGATACAGTCGCCTTTGGATCTATCAAATCGTACACTTCTAGCTTCTGTTTTGTTTAGACATTTTATAGGTTCACCGATAAGTAAAGAGAGGGGATTTTTAACATGAAACAACGGATTGATACCTTGGATTTCTTGCGTGGATTTGCATTATTGGGGATTATATTCGCGAATGTTGGGCCGATTATACTTCCCTCCTCCATTCATACAAACCTTATCTGGGGTAAAATTTTGGAGTATGTAATATCAGAACGGTTCTTTATGATTTTTTCTTTTTTATTTGGGATTGGTTTTTATATTTTCATTACGCGAGCCGTCAATCGTGGTGATCGAAGTAAGATCCTTTTTATAAGGCGGCTGATCGCACTATTGATTTTCGGGTTGATTCATCAATATTTTCAGCCAGGAGAAGCTTTGTTACCCTATGCGATATTCGGATTCATTCTCATTCCTTTTTATCGATTAAAACCAATCACTAATTTTATAACCGCTGTAATACTCATGGTTCCTGCTGTATTTCTCGGAGGAAGCTATTTTATGATCTTGCCGATGTTCTTGCTTGGCTTATGTATGGGGCAGTGGAAGGTTTTTGAGAGGATTACGGCCTATCAAAAAGGATTTCGTTGGGTACAAATTGCTTCCCTTTGTCTTTTGCCTGTGGTTATTTATATTCAATATATCTTATCTGAACAAACCGGAAAATCGGAGCAAGCTAGTTCCATCTCGGCCCCGTTTGTCAGTGCATTCTTTGTGACGTCGTTAACACTCTTGCTCCGTCACAATATGATTCAAAAGTTATTGGCACCCTTAAAGTATGTGGGAAGAATGGCTTTAACGAACTACCTTGTTCAAACTGCTTTGATTTTATTAGCGAGTCATCTGTTTCATTTAACAGGTGACGTGCATCAAACGACATTAATGAACATTGCCATCGTCATTTTGATTATCCAAATGATATACAGCACCATTTGGTTTCAATATTTTAAGATCGGCCCCATGGAGTTTATATGGAGAATAGCAACATATGGAAAACTGCCCGATCGTTACAAGTCAAATGCTAATTATGTAAAGTCACTTAAAAGCCAAACCGGCAGAACATGACAAAATTGCAAGGAAAATAGATGTAATTATCCGTGTTTTCTTCCTAGTTAGCCTGGGTAAAGGGGTGGGACAATTCTATATTTTCGATGTTTTAAGTAATAAATGGAAGGGAAAATGATTAAATACAAATTGATTTTGGAGGGGAGAGATAATATGAATGCGAAAAAAGGTTTGTTAATAGGTGCGGTTGCTTTGGGCCTTACAATATCTGGAGCAGGGATATCATCTGTTTCTGCTGCTGATTCCAATGCGAATGTTCCTGCGTCTTCAGTTTCAGGTATCCATTCTTCTATTACCAACCAGGAGGCAGCAGGAACTTTAAATAACATTTACGATCATGCTTTTATCGGTGAAATGCCTGGAGAGGATCACGCATTTCGAATCAATGAAAGCACAAAAGAGGACATTCATGAAAAGTTAGGCAATCCTCAGGAGGTTGACGGTCAATTTGATTTGTACCACTGGGAAATGGGGAATCCTGGATATGGATTCGCTTATAACGAAGACAATACCGTATCTGAAATACGATACTTTGGTACAGGTGTTGAAAGACAACAAAACCTGGGAGGCATCACACCTGCCGTATTAAGCGAACAAATCGGCAAGGCTGATACGATTCTTGCTGTTCCCGACACAAATGAAATGGACTATGTTTATAAGACGGGTGATTATGAGCTTCACTTTGTCGTTGGCAGTGATCAAACAGTTGATCATGTGAATCTAAAGGAAGCAGAATAACTGTTGATTTTGTAGGGTTGTCTCCAATGGAGGTTTTTAATAACTAATCGTTTGAGGAAAATAGGGAAGGTCAGCCAGTAGCTTTGGCTGACCTTTTTTAAGAATCTTTATTTAATGCCACTAATAAAGTCATCCCAATAATACAAGCTGTACCAATCCATTGGAAAATTCCAAAAGGCTCGTTTAACCAAATGACTGTTGTTAAAACAGCGGATAGAGGCTCCAGGCTGCCCAAAAGACTTGTTTGTTTAGGTGAAAGGTGCTGTAAACTTTCAATATAGAACCAAAATGCGATCATCGTACCGAAAATGATTACAAAAAAGAGATATAAATAAATTTCCAACGTTAAATTTGTAAAGTCCAGTTGCCAAGGAGGATGGATAAAGCTTAATGCCAAGCCGCCGATAATCATAGCCCAACCTACAATAACAAGCGTATCGTATCGCGCAAGGAGAGGAACAGCGTATAACGTATAAAAGGCTAATGCTAGTCCAGATAAAACACCCCAAATAATGGCAATGACTGGCACTGATAACTGTGATATGTATCCATTTGTTAATAGGAAAAAGCAGCCAATTAAAGCAAGCGTTACCGCCAACAAATCGTTGCGTGTTAAAACAGTCTGTTTGCGTATGACTAAATAAATAATAATCATCACGGGAGCGAGATATTGTAATAACGTTGCAACAGCAGCATTACCGTGATTAATCGATGCCATATATGTGTATTGAGCACCAAGCATACCAATTATTCCATAAATAATTAGTTGTACGGCTGTTTTCCTATTTTTCCAAACAGCAAGTACCTGAGAATAGTCTTTTCTAACCCACTGCACGGCTAAAAGTAAAAAACCGGCGATGAGCAAGCGAATTGTTACGAGCCAATTGACATCGATGGCATACTGCTGAAAGAGTTTTTGTGAAACAGTACCACCGATACCCCAAAAGGTGGCTCCTGTTATAACAAGAAATAATCCTTTCTTTTGATTAGGTCTGATCATTTTTTTCACCTCAAATGATGGCTCTTAATCAAAATCTATGATTGACAGATTAGATGTAATTTTGATATAGGCGATAGCTAGTCTAGCATTACATTTTTATTCATTCATTTCAATCATAGATTTGGTGCTGATTCAAATTTTTAGATGTATAGTTATTTTGAAAGCGGTTTTCATCACGGATGTTTTACATAAACTGCAATTTAAAACATAACAAAATTGTAAGGTTTTCCACGAGCATTGAAAGGAAAATCGATGTTCGCGTGCGTATTTTCCCTTTATAATGGAATTATCGTTGGATCAAGAGATCAGAACTAGGAAAAGAACGATTATGACGCACGCTATCAGTCCTTTGATTAGCTGGCTCACAATTTCTGGTTTACGATCTAGTATTTTTCAACAATCAGGAAAGGATGGGTTCGTAATGAAACAACTCCCTATCGTATGCATGGGCCTCATTTTAGCTTTACTGACCGCATGCAGTCCACAACAAATGCAAACAATCGGTTCGGATAAATATTATGTGAAAATCCAAGATGAAGGTGAAAAATATACGGAACAAGGTAATTCCAGGTACAAATATGAATTGGAAGGCTTTAATGAAGATGGTGAAGGCAAAAATCTCGAGTTCACGAGTAATCATCAGTTAAAAGATGATGCCTATTTACGGATTTATTACAAGAAAGGCGAGGTCATTACCTATGAAGAGGTAGAAAGTGATGACATACCAAAAGATCTCCAGCAGTTGTTGGAGGACGATAGCGATTCCTAAGGCATAGTCATTTTAATCTCATCATAAGAAGAGGTGAATCGTATGAAGGCGGATAAGCTTTTGTCATCTTTATGTTATTTTAGTGTCTTTTTTGCACCATTTTTATTCCCGATCATTATATATATTTTGGCATCAGGGAATGTGAGACACCATGCGGGAAAGTCATTATGGACACACTTGGTTCCTTATCTTTCTCTTTTCATTGGTATAGGGGCGTTGGTATTAAATATAAATGTCGGAAACCAAACGACAATGCTTATCATCATTTGTGTTTTTACTGCGATTGGGGTTTACTATTTAATTTTAAATTTTGTAAGAGGCATAAAGGTGTTAATAGAGAATTAAATAGATACAAAACAATAGGATGTAACAAATATAGAAAGTCCAATTTCTCAATTAAAATTAAGAAATTGGACTTTTATCACTACTTCGGGATAGTGCCCTTTTCTCGAATGGAAATGTTCTGCAACCTAAATGGATACCAATCCTTCATTGTTTACCTCTTTTGTTTTCCTGAAATTCAATACTTCAAAGGTTCTTTCTATTTTCATTCTTAATCTATTTAATATCATCTTAACTACGATATCGCTTATAAGGCAGCGGATTCCAGGTGCGAAACTCCAGCTCTTCTTTACGCAACGCAGCAGGAATATCGTCCAAGATTTGTTTAGCAACCTCCAGCTCTTTCTCTGCCTCAGATTTATCCTGATACATAAAATCATCTGAAGCTTTCTCCAATGCCTTATCTACCTTCTCTTCCAGATTTTCCACAACCATCTTTTGCTGGTGGCGGATAGATTCGCGGGCTTCTGCAACCCATTCTGGCTGGACGTGACGTAAATTATCAGTTACATAGCTAAATTCGTCAAAAATATCTTTATACACTCGATCCGCATTATCACGAACATCGGTGATAACAGCTTCCAAATCCTCTATGGTCAACTGCTCCCCCTCCAGTGGCTTTCTACGCTTGGTTCCGCCAAGACGAGTATTTTCAAGGTAATAAGGGAAAATCTTCTTAATGGTATTTCCAACTGGATTGATTGCCAGACCATTCTCATCCACTCCTTTTGGCTGAACACCTTGCATTGCAATGCGTGAAGACTCTGGACGAACGATTTCTTTCGGTGGTAATACACCATAGCGTAATAATTCACGAATTCCAGTTCCGGAAATATTGATACGATAACGCTCATCATGCGGACATGTTTGGTCTGTTGCCGGATTATCACAACGGGTACAATAAAATACCTCATGGAACAGGCGAACATCTATCCCCAATTCATCGGGGGTAAATTCATCAAAGATAGTGTGGCTTGCATATTTGTCATAATAATCGCCAATACCGGCATGGTCACGACCAATTAATGCATGAGTACAGCCATAATTTTTCATAATCAAGGCATGTAGAACTGCTTCACGTGGACCAGCGAAAATATATGTCACTCGCAGTGGTGCAAACATAGTTCTTTCCTTGGGATAATATTCCTCCAACACTGCACGATATGATAACATGCGGAACTCATGTCTTGTATATTCACGCTTTGCCATTTCCACTAGAGCTTGAACAAAAATTCCATCCATTTCTTCCAGTGCATTACGGTGAATGTATTCATGGCCGCGGTGTAGAGGGTTTGCACCCGTGATGAACCCACCAACCGAATTCATTTTTTTGTCTTCATAAAAAAGTTTCCATGTGTCTTTTGGTTCCATTCGTATACTTTCAAATGGCCCCCAGTGAACCCGGCGGACTAAAGTAATCGGTCCAGCTAAAGCCGTGTCCCCCATCCTACGATAAATTGCGTCAACACCGGGGTGGGCGCGATCCTTAGTTCCAAAAACATGCTCTGCACGGAAATCGCGATCATAATGGAAAATATCCTCTAACTTCAAAACAGCAACCGGCTCTTTTGTTTCATCTGCTAATGCAACTTCATCTCCAACAGACAACCCCGCAATTATTTGCTTGTTTCGATCACCAACTGGCGCGAAACTTAAAGGCACGGGCCAAACAACACCATTTGTTAAACGTCCTTCTGTCAGAACGGACTTATAATCCGCCTCATTCATAAATCCTTCATTCGGTGATAGTACACCTGTTGCAATCATCTCAAGCGTAATAACAGCCTCTAAATCCACCATAATCATCGGCAGCTGCTTTGCCCGCTCCAATTCCTCTTCTCGTTCTTTTCCTTTAAGTACCCTGTCAACTAATTTACCGCCATGTGGCTTCTGTGGATAGCTTGCTAATTTTTCCTCTGTTAAAAATACATTATCCTGACTCATATTTCTCCTCCTAATTTTTTAAAAAGGACGAGGAACCCAGTCCCCTTTTCCCGATAGTAAGCACCACCATAACCAACATTCGCCTTAGCTTTAACCGCCATATAGTGTTTAAAATTATGTGAACATCTGGTAAGCGCTTGCGCAACTACTAATTATTATACTATTCTTTGGATATCCAAAATATTAATAAATCCCAAACGGTAGGATTTCGGTGTTGATTGGTAATGATTGGATGGTGAATAATGATTCATGTAATCTGGCCTGTTTATTGAATTGTCTTAATCGAGCTAGTAAGGTAATTCCATCGAACTTTATATCAAAGTAACAACAGTAGTTTTTAAACAATTTTATTATAAATGAAACGATTTTATTATCACGAAACAATGGCAACGATTGTAAAGTACGTTAAATTGGGAATTAATGTTTACCAGCATGTTAAGAAATCCTGCCTCCAATTCTTCATGTATAGTAATCTTTTACATCCTCATGAATGGATACCAATCCATCCTTGTTTGCCTCTTTTGTTTTCTTCCTTTGCGTGAAGAAATAGAAAAGCAGAACAATAATGGTAAGCACTAATGTAAATATAATTTGCACCCGCATCGATTCGATGAAGAACATGGCGACTAACAATGCCGAAATGGCAACGATCGTAAAGTACGTTAAATAAGGAAATAACCACATTTTAACGACAAGTGCTTCTGGATTTTCCTTTTCGACTTTCCTTCTCGTTTTTAAATGCGAAACAGCGATAGTTAGATATAAAATCAATGTAATCGCGCTACAGGAATTTACTAAAAACATAAATACTTTATCTGGAGAAACATAGTTCATGATGACCGCTATATAAGAAAAAAAGGTACCAGCTAAAATCGCTTGAACAGGTGCACCTTTTTTGTTTACTTTTAAGAAACGTTTTGGTGCTTCCCCTTTTTCTGCAAGGGAATACAACATACGTGATGTGGCATATAATGCAGAATTCAGACAAGATAATACAGCGGTTAAAACGATAAAATTCATAATGACAGCAGCTGCGGGAATTCCAATATAATCAAGTACGGCAACATATGGGCTTTGCAAAATGTCAGACGAGCTCCAAGGTAGAAGTGTCACAACTACTGCAATGGAACCTACATAAAATATGAGAATGCGCCAGGTAACAGAATTGGTCGCCTGTGTAATGGCTTTCTTCGGTTCAGCTGATTCACCAGCTGCAATCGCAACAATTTCCGTACCCATAAAAGAAAAAATAACGATGACAACACCCATTAATACTGCCGCAAATCCGTTTGGCATAAAACCTCCCTGCCCGATTAAATTCGTCAAACCAATCGGATCAAAGGTTGGTGTTATTCCAAAAATAATTGAAATGCCAACCACTAAAAACAAAATAATACTAACCACTTTAATTAAGGAAAACCAATATTCAAATTCACCAAATGACTTAACCGATACAATATTGGTTAATGTTAATAATACGGTTAATATCAAGCTCATTAGCCATAACGGAACGCCACTATACCAATATTGAATAATGGCAGCTCCAGCTGTTGCTTCAAGTGCTATCGCAATTACCCAAAAAAACCAATACAACCATCCAATCAAAAATCCAGCCCAAGGTCCGATTGCTTCATAGGCATAATGTGCAAAAGATCCACTTGTTGGATTTACTGCTGCCATTTCCCCCAACATTCGCATCGTAAAAATAACCAACATTCCTGCAAAAGCATAAGAAAGGATTGCCCCTGGCCCGGCAGTATGTATAACAGCACCACTTCCTACAAACAATCCCGCCCCAATAACTCCCGCAATGGCAATCATGGTCATGTGACGTTTTTTAAGCCCTTTTTGTAATTGAGTATCGGATGTATTCATTAATAATCGGCCCCTCCCGTAGTTGAATCATCATAATCGATATGGACTATTTTTTTAGTTTATCATGTAAGCGTATTCATAAAAACCAACACACTGTAAATCAAATAGAAATAGTATTTTAACAATATGTCAAAATAACGGGAATATTTAACCGGATTTATTCGTAAACCACATTGACGAACGTTTAGATCAATCTTCTTGCAAATGATTTAAACGAAATTTGATACTATTTTTATAGGGTTGACAACCAATGATAACAGGGCTATATTATTAATTAAACAATGGTCAATTAATAAATTGGAGCTGATCTTTTTGGCAGCACGAAAAGCAGTGGATCAAGAGTTAACAAGGGAAGTGATACTGGAGACCGCACGTGATTTGTTTGTGGCACAAGGATATCAACACGTTACGATGAGGCAAATTGCGAAAGCGCTCGGATACAGTCACGGTGCGTTGTATTATCATTTCAAGAATAAGGCGGAATTGTTTTACAAACTAGTGGAAAAGGATTTCGGGTTGCTTAATGAGAAATTGGACGAAATCCTGAAAGAGGATACGGATGCGGGAAGTAAAATGAAAAAGATTTTGCTGGGGTATATTGAATTCGGGGTCAAGCATCCGAACCATTATCGGATCATGTTTCTCATTCAGGATGATGACCGGCAAAGTCACCTTCAACAAGAACCGAATCTGACATATGAAAAGTTTGCGTCTGCACTTCATACGTTATGCGGGAATAAGGTGACACCGACGATCGTCTGGTCATTATTTCTTTCCTTGCACGGATTTGTTGCGCATTATTGCGGGCATCCAGAAGAAACATATGAAGATGTGAAACGGTTGGCAGAGTCACATGTCGAGTTTTTGATAAAGGGGCTGTAATAAATTTTTTTGCCCATTAATTAACCAATGTTCAATTAAAATAAGGAGAATGCAAAATGAAAATAGCAATGGTGTTACGAATAGAAGGGCTGTTGGTTCTGGCATTGAGCATTTATGTTTACTTTTATCTGCAATTTAGTTGGATTATGTTTGTCATTTTATTGCTCTCACCAGATCTATCGGCACTTGGGTATTTGAAAAACAATAAGATTGGCTCGATATTTTATAACCTATTTCACACCTATAGTATTCCGATGACAATAATCATTTATAGTTTGTTGACACATAGCCAAACTTTGTTAATGATTAGCTTAATTTGGGTAGCCCATATCGGGATGGATCGAATGCTTGGTTATGGATTGAAATATCCGACAAAGTTTCAAGATACTCATCTGAATCGTATCTGAGTGGGGGACTGGGATTTCTTTAGCTCGTCCTACTTCGCTTGTACCGTCCCCCGAGATTACTGAAAATGTAAATCGCTGATATAACTTCTGAAACCGATGATATATCATTGGATTCAATTATTAAAAAGCAAAACTTTGTGTTTAGGAGTTACAGATAATCGTTTTCAGCTGCCACCTGCACCCTTGTACCACAAACATGCGTTCACTCAAAGTTATCAAGCATTGCACGCACTTCACCTGTTGACTCTGTTTTCATCAATTGATTTCTTAATTCACTCGCCCCTCGAAACCCGCGGACATATATCTTGAAAAATCGACGAAGAGGTTTGAATGAATGTGGCTCGAATGCTTTGGAATATTTATCATGGAGATCTAGCTGCAGTCTTAGGAGATCAAGCAATTCTTTACTACTATGATCTTTTGGCTGCTTTTCAAAGGCAAATGGATTTTTAAAAACACCACGTCCAATCATAATCCCATCAACACCATATTGCTGAGCAAGCTTCAAACCAGTTTGCCGATCAGGAATATCTCCATTGATTGTCAAAAGTGTATCTGGTGCCACTTGATCACGAAGTTTCTTAATCTCCGGAATCAGTTCCCAATGAGCATCTACCTTACTCATTTCTTTTTTCGTACGCAGATGAATGGAAAGATTAACGATATCCTGCTTCAATACGTGTGTTAACCAGTCGTGCCATTCACCAACTTCCGTGTAACCAAGTCTTGTTTTCACACTAACGGGCAAGCCGCCTGCTTTTGCTGCTTGTATGATATCCGCTGCAACTTCTGGACGACGGATTAGACCGCATCCTTTCCCTTTTGGTGCCACATTCGGTGCAGGGCAGCCCATATTGATGTCGACCCCCTTAAACCCTTGTTTCGCCATTCCAATGCTCATTTGCCGAAAGTATTCTGGCTTGTCCCCCCATATATGCGCCACAATAGGTTGTTCATCTTCTGTAAAAGCCAATCGCCCACGCACACTAAGCTTTCCCTCTGGGTGACAATAACTTTCCGTGTTTGTAAACTCTGTAAAAAACACATCAGGTCTGGCTGCTTCACTCACCACATGGCGAAAAACAACATTGGTCACATCTTCCATCGGTGCCAGTACAAAAAACGGCCTTGGTAAATCGCGCCAAAAATTATCTATCATATCAAATTCATATCCTCTCATTATATACACTAGGGCAAGCGAGACTACTTCTTTTTTTAGTGGTCTCAGATAGGTACTTGTCCCAAAATAAAAAGCAAAGATATCTCTGCTTCCTATACACTTATACCATGGTTTGAAATAAGGTTCAATCACAAAATATCCCCGCCAAACCGTCGTGGCGGAGATACTTTTCCGAGTATATTAGTGCCTAAACCGGTGCAAAAAGCTTTGCAGCCGCTCATTCGTTGTATTTTCCAGTACATCCATGGGCGGTCCTTGTTCGGCAATTACCCCATTATCCAGGAATAAGATACGATCCGCCACATCACGGGCAAATTCCATTTCGTGGGTAACGAGCACCATTGCCATTTCCCCTTCCTTGGCGATATCACGGATCACCTCAAGCACTTCGCCGACAAGTTCCGGGTCAAGTGCTGAGGTCACCTCGTCAAACAGCATGATTTTCGGACGCATCACCAATGCACGGGCCATGGCTACCCGCTGTTTCTGCCCACCGGAAAGCTGGCTTGGATAATTATCCAATTTATCTCCCAATCCGACCTTTTCCAGCATTTCCATCGAGCGCTTTTTGGCTTGTTCCTTATTTTCCTTTTGGACATGAATGGGCGCTGTCATACAATTTTCCAAAATAGACATGTGGGGAAATAAATTAAAATGCTGAAAGACCATGCCAATGTTTCCGCGTATTTCCCGTAAATGTTTTTCGTTGGCGGGGACAAGCTTGTTGCCTTTTTTCATCTGCCATAAATTTTTACCATCGACAATAATATCTCCCGAGGTTGGCTCTTCCAAGGTCATCAACAAGCGGATAATGGTGGTTTTGCCTGATCCGCTCGGGCCAATAACCGCGATTTTTTCACCTGGTTTGATGTCTAAATCAATTCCCCGCAATACCTTTACATCACCAAATGATTTATGCACGTCTTTATACATGACAATTGGTTCCGTCATTTTAAGAAACAGCTCCTTTGTTTTCCTGAACTTTCGTATTTACCGCTTTTTTATCGAAACGCCGGTTCATTTTTTTCTCCAGTTTATTAATCAGTAGTGCGGACGGATAACTTAATACCAGGAATAAAATGGCAACAATTGTGATGGGTTCAAGATACTTCCAATGCTGTGAACCAAATTCATTGGCCATAAACAGGATTCCTGATACACCAACTGTTGAGGCCAGTGGTACCTCTTTGAACATGATAATTAAATAGTTTCCCAGCATTGGAATGGTTGGCGGTATCGCTTGGGGCAGAATGATTTTTGTCCACTTTTGTTTGGTGGAAAAGTTCAATGCCCGAGATGCTTCCCATTGTCCAACGCCAACACTGTCGATTCCGGAGCGATACACTTCACCGATATATGTACTATAGTGTATCCCAAGGCCGAGTACTGCGCTTGTAAATGGATCCAACGTTACACCGATTCCTGGTACCATTGGCCATGCATAATAAAGGAAAAATAGCTGAACCAGTGGTGGGGTTGACCGGATAAACTCCATGATCCATGATAACACCCATCTAATCGCTTTTATCGGAATACGCTTGGCAAATGTCCAGAAGAACCCAAAGATTAAGGCAAATAAATAACAGGCAATGGTTAAACCCAGTGTGATGCCAAGCCCTTGCAATACAATTGGAAATGAATCAAAGAATGTCTCCCAGCTCCAGCCGTTATCAGTCATTGACTAGCCACCCCTTTCTTTGATACCTTTTCCATTTTCTTTGTAAGCCAAATTAATGGAAGGGCTAGAATGAAGTAGAATACCAATACTAATAAATAAATGGTTGGTGCCTGTGACAGGTTTGCACTGCGCAGTATGTCCCCCTGGTACAAAATATCCGTCATACCAATTAATGAAACAAGGGAGGTTGATTTAAGCATGAGGATGAGATAATTGCCAAACTCAGGCAACATCATCCGCACTGCCTGTGGGAAAACAACCAGTCGCATGCGCTGAAAGGAAGACATATTTAATGCGGTGGCAGCTTCGGTTTGTCCCTTAGCAACGGATACAATGGAACCGCGAACGATTTCCGATAGATAAGCACCATAGTTTAAGGAAATGGCTAGCACCCCTGCCCAATAGTTACTGCCAATATCAAAGTTAAACAACATTGGCAAGGCATAGTAAAACCAAAACAGTTGAACAATGAGGGATGTCCCGCGAAATACCTCTACGTAAAAACCGGTAAATTTCCTCAGTATTATATTATTGGAAAGCCGGCAAAATCCGGCAATGAAAGCTACTAAATACCCTATCACAATGGAGGCGAGAAGAACAGTTACAGTAACTTCAACGCCTTTCATCAGAATCGGGAAAACGTGACTTATTGTACTAATCGTAATCACTCCTTTAATGAAATAGGGTCGGACCCCCGGGTGAGGGAGATCAGACCCTATGGAGTTGCTAAAACACTATCAATTTCTAGTAATTTTCACCGCTGCAAACACTTTCTGCGGTAATATCATCGGGAGCACTATTCGTCTCGCCGCTGAACCCGTTTTTCTCCAAAAGTTCAGCGACTTTTCCGCTGTCCTTTAGTTCTGCCAGTTTCTCATTATAGGCTTCGCGTAGTTTGTCGTTGCCTTTTTTGAAGGCTGCGGCACCATAGCTCGGTACCCCTTCTATATCCTCAGGCTGCTCGAAGTCCTCAACGAATTCCAGTTTATTACTGTCAGATGATTCAAAAGCCATTTTGATCGTCATTTCGGTACCGGTTGTTGCATCGGCGCGCCCGGATTCAACTGCAGAAAAAGTTGCAGGAATATCCGGTGCACTTTGAATTTGCTTCTTGTCAACCCCTTCCTTGGTTACAAAGTCATTTTCGGTGGCACCGGACATAATGGATACGGTTGCATCCTTATCAGCCAAATCCTTATAGCTGTGCAGGTCCAGCGGGTTGCCTTTTTGCACGATTAGTCCTTCCCCATACATCATTTCCGGTTCACCAAAGTCGGCGTTTTCGCAACGTTCCGGAGTGATGGCCATCCCAGCTGTAATTACTTCAAATTTTCCAGCGTTTAACCCGGGAATTAATTGACTATAGTCGGCAAGCTGTCCTTCCACATTGTCTACACCCAGTTCTTTGAAAACTGCAGTAGCAATATCCACTGCGGCACCTTTTAATTCGCCGCTATCATCCTGGTAAGCGTACGGCTTTTCATTGGCAAAACCAACTGTTACGGTGCCCTTTTCTTTCAATTTCTCAAGCAGATTGCCATCACCGTCACTTTCCCCACTGGCATTATCTGATCCGCATGCAGCCAGCATAACTAACACAAAACACAAAATGGGCATGAATAACGTCTTCTTCATTTTCTAAAATGACCTCCCCTTTTATTTTAAGCATTAACTATTCACGTGAAGTGTCTAACAATGCTTTCATCAAATCTTTCTTGGATAACTCTAATAATGGCAGGGTAATTCTTCATACTTATGGGCTACCTATGTACTAGGTGAATATACTGTTTTTGATGGGTGAAAAAGGAAAAGATGCTGGGTTTAAGTGGACATAATATAATACTAAAGAGATTTTTCAGATTCCTCAAATGTGATATTTTCGGATAATTTTGATTTAAACGGCATATCCTATCGTGTTACGAATCAAGCTATCTAATACCAAAGTATGCTTGTTTATATGTCAGCATGCTCATATATACTCGAAATTTATGAAGTTTGTTATAATTCATGGAGATCTTAGGTGCTGGATATAGACATTACCAAGAGAACACGGTACGATAGCAGGGAATACTGATTTGGATGGAGGGATCATGATGAATGTTGTTGTCATTGGTGCAGGTGCTTTAGGGGCTTATTTTGGTATACGCCTGTCGGAAGGTGGGGCGAATGTTACATTTCTGGTTCGGGAAAAACGAGCCAGGCAAATTGAAGAAAACAAACTGGCCGTCAAAAGTCCTCAAGGGGATTACACAATCAAAAAACCGCAACTTGCTACAGACGCTGCAGAAATTGACCAAGCGGATCTCGTACTTGTTTGTGTGAAGGGATATCACTTAGAGGGAACATTGGATAATTTGAAGAAATTGGTTGATCAAGGCGCACATGTATTACCGGTGTTAAATGGAATCGAACACATTAGCTATTTGCAGGACAAACTGGGTAAAGATGCGGTGATTGGCGGTCTTTCTTTTATTATTGCAACATTGGACGAACAAGGTCATGTCGTCCATTCAAGTGACTTCCATCAACTTGTCTTTGGTCCGCTTCATTCAACGCAAATGCCTATTTGTAAACGGTTGGATGAGCTTTGTAAAGCAGCAAATATTTCAGGGAAGCTTAGTGGGCATATTTTATATGAACTTTGGAAGAAGTATACATTTATTAATGCGTTTTCCGGAGTCACGACCGCTGCAAATCTACCAATTGGTGCCATTCGCAAGCATAATAGTACATTCTTGATTGTGGAAATGATCTTGCAGGAAATGCGAACACTTGCCAAAGCTTATCATACAGAGATTGCCGCTGATGACGTAGAAGCGGCCAAAACACAGTTGCTGAATTTACCTGATGAAGCTACCTCATCCATGCATCAGGATCGCCGCAAAGGCTTAACATTGGAAGTTGATCACTTACATGGCGGCGCCCTCCGTTTAGCTAAGGCAGTCGGTGTTGATATGCCATACACGGAAGCAGTATATGGATTAATTAAACCGTTTGAGAATGCTTAAAGACAATATTACTTTACAGGGAGTGCAAAAATGCTAGGTTACTTGATTATTGGAATTCTTATTATCTTAATTGTTCTTGTGTTAACATTGGTTTCCATTTCCAAGGGATACGCTTATCAACATACAATTGATCCATTGCCACAGGAAAATAATGAGGGGAATAGCGCCACTGGCGAATAACAAATAATAAAGAAGCAGCATGTGATTTTCGGAACACTGGAAAGCATGCTGTTTTTTATCCTAAGTAACCGTGGGCCTAAACAGGAGCATGCTGGAGGTGAGATGTATATTTAACCTATTGATCTGGCTAATAATTATCGCACTATTTATCTTAAGTTTTGCCGGGATCCTATTTCCCATTATTCCTTCATCGCTCGTTCTTTGGGTGGCGTTTTTACTATATCACTTCGCCATCAATTCTAGTGAGTTAACACTTGTTTTTTGGATAGCAATGGCAGTTTTGACAATATTGCTTATCGGATCTGATATGTTAGCAAACAGTTATTTCGTGAAAAAATTTGGTGGCAGTAAATGGGGAGAACGCGTTGCTGCTATTGCTGTAATTATCGGCTCGTTCGTGATTCCGCCCTTTGGGATTGTGGTTATCCCATTTCTTGCGGTTTTCACAATTGAGCTTATGCAACAGCGAAGTTCCCAAGAAGCGATTCTAGCCGCTGTTGGTTCATTTCTTGGATTTTTTGGTGGAGCACTGGCAAAGGTTATGATTCAACTTCTAATGATCATTTGGTTTATAATAGTAGTTATCATGTAAGGATAATGAACAATAAGAAAGGAGCTAGTAGTTATGAAAAAACCGCCTCGAGTGCTAACGATAGCAGGATCGGCTGCAGGTGGAAGTGCTGGGATTCAGGCAGATTTAAAAACCTTTCAGGAACTTGATGTATATGGAATGAGTGTGGTTACAGCTATTGTTGCCCGCCACCCAACAACAAATAAAAACGTCCATCCGCAAACATTGGAGGCCATTGAAGCGCAGTATGCCACAGCGGTTGATCAGGTTGGACTTGATGCATTGAAAACGGGTATGCTTTTTTCCAAGGAAGTTATTCTAAAGACAAGTGAGATTATCCAAAAAGGCGCAACTGATTATCATGTTATTGACCCAGTAATGGTTGGGAAACTGGATTCGAAACTATTGGAGGACGACGCGATTGAGGCGATGAAATCGGAGCTATTCCCATTGGCAACGATCATTACGCCAAATATGCCAGAAGCATCTTTCTTGCTGGATGAACGTAAACTTGAAAATTTGGATGATTTAAAACAAGCCGCGATCGATTTGCATAAGCTTGGTTCGAGATATGTTTTGGTAAAGGGTGGTCGGTTAACAGGACCGGCAGTCGATGTGTTGTACGATGGGACCCAATTGACAACGTTTACTGCACAGCGCATTGATACGGTAAATACTAGTGGTGCCGGGTGTTCCTATTCAGCTGCCATTACGGCTGAACTGGCTAAGGGACATGATGTCATTGAAGCGGTGAAACTGGCAAAAACCTTTGTGACGGCTGCGATTGCATATGGTTTTACATATACGGAAAAGGTTGGTCCTACGTATCACGCAGCAATGCGGATGAATGGCGAACCGCACCAAATCATCGTTGAAAAGATGGAGGGATGAAAAATGGGGAAACGGGCATTGATTAATATTGACTACACATATGATTTTGTCGCCGAAGATGGGAAATTAACCAGTGGGAAACCCGGGCAAGCGATTGAGAACCAGGTTGTCGAATTGACCAAGGATTTTATCAAAGCAGGAGACTATGTGGTGTTTGCCATTGATGGACACGAGGAAGGCAATACGTATCATCCTGAGGCCGCGTTATTCCCGCCACATAACCTTAATGGCACAAGTGGGCGGGAGCTTTATGGGAAGTTGGCAGCTGTTTACAAGGAAAATAAAGCAGCCGACCATGTTTACTATATGGATAAAACCCGCTATAGCGCATTTGCCGGAACCAATCTGGAAATCAAATTACGTGAACGGGCCATTGATGAAGTACACTTAATTGGCGTATGTACCGACATTTGTATCTTGCATACGGCTGTGGATGCTTATAATAAAGGATTTCGAATCGTTGTCTATAAAGATGCAGTTGCAAGTTTTAATCAAACCGGGCATGAATTTGCTTTGTCCCATTTTGTTCACACATTGGGAGCTAAAGTGGTGTAAATGGGTTGAGAAGGCAAATGTTATATTTTAATAAACTAAAACTTAGATGGATTAAATAATGAATGGTGACGGAGTTTGTTGCTCTTAAATAAAATTTGATCCCCTTAAACCTCATTTTATGGCAATAAAAAAGAATCCGTTTAAAAAAAGATTGATCAAAACGGATTCTTCTTTTGCGAATTAGAATACATTTTTTATAGAGTGCATTTCTAATAATCCCCTTTGTGTTAAAATTAAATTGAATATTCGTATTGGAGGTACTCAATTTGCGTATCAATAATCAATACAATAGCATCGGCCCAGTTTTGTGCAATGAAGCCGCTACACATATTTCGGCAATAATGCTACTTGTTGGCTGATTTACTGCAAGATTAATATTTTCGCGGCTAATTGGAGTGGCTGATTATAGTTATTTGATTTAAACAAACAGGCCGAATTGCAGAATATAAGGAGGTATCTATTTTGCAAAAATGCCAAAACTGCAATATGCCATTTAGCTGGAGTGAAATATATAAATCGTTTTGGAGTTGGAAAGGATATAAACCAATTGAATGCGATAACTGTGGCAAGAAACACAAAATTACTGCTACTGGCAGGTTGATTTTTGTAGCACTTACTGTTTTGCCAATGTTGATTTTCATAAAATTCATTAGTTTCTTTCCGCCTTTTAATAATTTTTTGGTGGCGTTGGGACTGGCACTCGCTATTTTATTTGTCGGCTCTTTGGTTACACCGTATTTTGTTAGATTCAAGGTTGTTTAACTTTAAATACAGTTTAGTTCGGAGATGGATCTTTCCATTAACTGGCGCTAATCTCGAGTAAGAATGAGCACAATTACCATACAAAAGGCCAGATTGTTGAATATCAGATGTACAATTGAGGTGATTTATTTGATACAGGAGTCTGTGGAACAGGGTTTCCTTTTTACTTTTATCATTACGTTTATTATTGTATTGATTTTGAGTTACATAGGACAAAGAATAATTGTAAACAAGAACAAATTTGATAGTAAAACTATTCTAGTATTAATTGTTCAAAGTTTGGTTATAGCCTTATTACTAGCCACTGTCTTCTAAATCAATGTTTGGGTGAGGACGGATTTGATGCGAAGCCCCCGGATTTGCTACTGAAGGATTTATGGTCGAAATGCTTTGCTATTAGGATAGTTGACAGGCTATTCCTCACAACAGACGTATTTCCGGAATAAGGATATGCGTACTATATTGCAGAAACAGTCCATATTGTTGAACAAAAAACAAAATCACAAATATCGTTTGCTTCATTGTAAGAAAGTATTAAGGTAGTTTAATTTGAAACAAAGCTATTCTATTGGTGTTGGATTGCAGTTCTAAACTATTGCCGGGCTCCTTGCCCTTGCTTTTACAAACTCATGGGGCCGCATAATCCCGCGTTGGATTTTGCTTTCTGCCGGGTGGTTCATTGGTATATTTTTATCCTTATACGGTGGCGCGAATCTATTTATACGTGGACTTATGGCAGTCGGAGTGATGGCTACACCCGAATCTATGCATTCTACAGCAGCCCGTTGGCACCTTTTATTTTGGGATCCATGGTGGCTGCTTGGTGGCGTTCTGTTTATTTTGGCAGTTTTGCATTTTATTCGTAATACACATGAAGAAAAGCACAAAAGTCCCCGATAGGATTGATTGAAAAAACATGAGAGCAAACCTGCCTAATGTTAATTAAGGGCTATTTGTTCAATGACCGATACTACAATTACACTTGTTGCTAAGCCATATTTGAATGCATCGCCCCAATAGGAAGCAATGATGTCTTTTTGCATTTAAGAGACTAAACCCCTTCCCTTTTTCTTGGCTTCGTTTATGATCTCGTTGGTGTTGTTTTCTATCGCCTGCATGCGTGTTTTCATTTGTTCGTTGATACTGTTCAACTGGCTGCTGTTGCTTTCCCGCAGTTCCTCCCTTTCGCTGCATCAGTTTCTATACAATAGTTTTCCAATTTATACAACAATTAATTTCCTTTTAATTCATTGAAAAAAGAATTATTATATTACTAATAGACGAGAGATAGCGAGGTTGAAAAAATGAAAAAGAAAAAATGGATTACTATTATAGTGGTTTTAGCTATTTTGATAGCAAGCCCCTTTGCCTATATTTCCTATAAAAAGAAAGACCTCGAAACTGATGTAATTAATTATTTGACGACTGAAAAAAAGTTGCGAAAAGCAATATTGTTTCTAGCGTACCATTTATTGCAAATCTGGAAGGGAATAAAAATTTTATGGTCAGTATAAAATTGAAAAACGATGCCAAGACCTACTTTTACTACAAAAATGATAGCAGTAAAATAATTCTAGAATCCTATACTGAAAATGGAAGGGAACACGTAAAAAACAAGTAACATGTAGCTATTGAGTATATATAAAACCGAAACATAAATCTGATGGATAAAAATCCATTTTGATCAAACTTTTTTCAAAATAGATTCTTTTTATTTCATGTAGAATACAGGTTAACATGATATTTTTAGTCAAACTTTATTGTAAACCGACATTATGTGTTGGAGTTAACTGAACAATCTGATTAGCGGGTATAAAATGGAACATGAATAATCATTCTGGATAAAATTAAAATCCAAGGGGAGATGGTTAAAAATGAAAAGGGTTGATGTAGTATACGCACTTATTTATGACAAAAACGACCAGAAAGTCTTGATGGTGAATAATGAAGGCAGTGGCTGGTCTCTTCCTGGTGGGGCTGTTGAACAAGGTGAAACGTTGGAACAGGCGGTGATTCGTGAGGTAGAGGAAGAAACAAGTTTGAGAATAGGAGTTAAAGATGTTATTGCGGTGAATGAAGCCTGTTTTAAAGGAAAAGGACATCATGCTTTGTTCATAACATTTAAAGCAGAGATTATAAATGGAGAAGTCTCCATACAATGCAAAGGTGAAATTTTAGAAATCAAATGGGTGGATTTACAAACCGCGAATGAATTAATGCCGTATTACCGTGGTGGAGTAGAAAGCCTCCTAAAATCCTCTTCGCCTTATACATATCAGGATTAATCTTTTTCTTACTTAACATTTTAGATTCGTGAGGGATTTTTAACCAAACTTTATTTCAAATCCACAGGTGCTTCTTGATTCTATTAAAGCGCCTTTTTCTGAAGCAAGTAATAATTCGCAATCCATTGTGAGTTGTTTTAACGATAGTTCTTCGTTATAATACCCTATAAATTCACTAATGACGAAACTAATCCTTCTGCCACTACAGATAATGTTGCCATTACTACTGCAAGCGTACTAACTCCCAGATTCGTCCAAATAAACACTCGACTTCTTGAGGCTCCAAGCGTCATCATCGTACCGGCACCTATCTGGCTGCTAAACAAAATAGATGATAAAAAACATACTCCGGTTGCTCCAAAACGATTGAAGGTTCTTTTTATTCGGGGGTTAATTTTCACGGGTGTTCTATTCCTTTTGCAAAATTTATTACATATTATGTTAAAGCGTTTGTTAATTTCTGCTCCGAAAAGTACAAAAAGAAGGACACTAATTGCATTCCCAAGAATGGCCACGATTACTGCTGCAAAAGGTGAAAAGTTGAAAACGATGATTGCCGTTGGAACAGTTACAAATACTTCGAGGAAAGGGATCATACTTACAAAAAAAGTAAAAATACACTGAAGAAAAATATTTTCCATATCAACACACGCCTTTCCTCTTGCTAAGTCAAATGACTTAAAAAGTATTATAATACAATTGACTTAAAAATTCAAGGGAGTTATCATATGCCAAAAAAAATAGATCATGCGGAAAGAAAAGATCAAATTGTAGAAGCAGCGTTTCACATCATTCATTGCTTTGGTTTCGAAAAAACGACATTACGGGAAATCGCCAAAAAAGCGGAATTATCTTTGGGTTCTGTTCAATATTTTTTTCCAAAACAAAAAGACATATATATGTACGCAATGGATGTTATTTATCAAAGATTTGAAGAGAGAATGCAAAAGGTAGTACAAGAGGATCCGGGGGTTTTTGAAAATGCTGTTCGTATGATAAAACAGATTGTTCAAGTGAATACGGAAGAAGAAAGAATTGAGAATGATATATGGGTGAAATTTTCCATCATGGCAACAATGAACCCGGAATATCAGGAGACAAAGAAAGGATTTCGAGAGGTAAACCTTGATTTTGCAAAGGATATATTAAGAATGCTTGATAAGAATGGCTATATTAAAGATCCGATAAATATTAAGGACAGCGCAAACTCATTAACCATATTCATCCACGGTTTAGTTTTTGAATCTGTCATTTACGCACATTTATACAACGATCAAATTGTTGAAAAAGAGATCAGAGAATACTTACGAAAGATCTGTAACTGAGTTTAATGAAGTACAGGCCCTTTCGCACGGCGGTTTTTGAGCATTAAGGCCAAGTCAGCTCGCCCCACGCAAAATTTTTTCATATCATCTACATATGGCGTGTATGTTGACATGAAGCGTTTACAAATCCCGGGTGCTTTTTAAATTGTCAAAAAATACGGTTGACATTATGTGCAAATTTGCTATGATAAGAAAAATTGAATTTCTACCAATAAAAAATTGTTAAATATGGTGAAGAAGACAGGTACATTGGTCAGAATTGCAAAGAGAGCTGGTGGATGGTGTGAACCAGTCAATTCGCTGATGGACAGCACTTCGGAATAGATGGATTGAAATAAAGTAGATCCATTCGGAAATGCCCGTTACCCCTACAAACCAATGAAGGCTGGTGTGTCATTGACCAGCGAATAAGGGTGGTACCGCGTAAAGAGAAAACCTTTCGCCCCTTCGTATTTTACAGGGGGTGGAAGGTTTTTTGCTGTTTTTGTCAATTATTAGGAAACATGAGAGGAGATATTTTTTATGTTGCAAGATACCAGTTTACTTCGGATACCGGGACCAACGCCGATACCTCCGAGTGTTCAGCGGGCGATGGAAAGGCCGATGATCGGACATCGGGGACAGGAAACAAAAGAACTGTTAAAACGGATAAAGCCCAAATTAAAGCCTGTTTTTGGGACCAATGAGGATGTCATGATCATTACCGGCAGTGGTACGTCTGGGTTGGAAACGGCAGTAGTGAATGTTGCAACGGCAGGCGATGAGGTGCTTGTCGTTGTTACTGGAGCATTTGGTGATCGGTTTGCCCAGATTTGTAAGTCTTATCAATTGCATGTACACCTGCTGGAGGTTGCTTGGGGAGAAGCGGTTGATCCTGATCAAATAAGAGACTTCCTGCAACAGCACCCAAAGTTGAAGGCTGTGTTTGTGACATACTGTGAAACGTCTACCGGTGTATTAAACCCGATTCAATCGGTTAGTCGTGTCGTCCATGAAAATTCGGATGCACTCGTTATTGTTGATGGGGTTTCTTGTGTTGGTGGTGTCGAAACAAACATGGATGACTGGGGAGTGGATGTCCTTGTCACCGGATCACAAAAGGCCATGATGCTGCCGGCTGGATTAACATTTGTAGCCGCCAGCAAGCGGGCATGGCAAGTGATTGAGAACAATAAACAGCCAAGATTTTATCTTGATCTTCGCAAATATCGGGATCAGCTGGCCAATAATACGACCCCATTTACGCCTGGATTATCATTGTTATTTGGCCTGGAACAAGCACTGACATTACTGGAAACAGAAGGATTGGAACAAGTTTATCGCCGTCACCAAACGATGATGGAGATGATGCGGGGTGCACTTCAGGCATTAAGTATCTCGCTGCTCACAAATGATGAACATGCTTCACCAACCGTTACCGCCATGAAGCCAGAAGATATAGATCCGGAAGCATTACGAAAAAAAGTCAAACAGGAATTTGAGCTGGAATTAGCTGGAGGACAACAACATCTCAAAGGGAAAATCATTCGTGTTGGTCATATGGGATATTGTGCACCACAGGATGTATTACAGGTTGTTAGTTTGTTAGAAATAGGTCTGAAGCGGCTTGGGAAATCCATTCCTTTGGGGCAAGGCGTAGCGGCGGCACAGGAAATCTACTTACAACAGGAGGAAGCAAACCGTGACATATAATATTTTAATTAGTGATCCGTTAAGTGAAGATGGTATTTTTCCATTAAGAGAAGCGGACGATGTGGAAGTGGTCAAGGAGACTGATTTGTCCAATGAATTGTTGCTGAAGCGAATAGCTGACTTTGATGCATTATTGGTACGGAGTCAAACACAGGTAACAAGAGAATTAATCGAACATGCACCACGTTTGAGAGTGATCGGCCGCGCTGGAGTTGGTGTTGATAACATTGATTTGGAGGCTGCGACAGAAAATGGTGTGATCGTTGTGAATGCCCCGGATGGGAATACCAACTCAGCTGCTGAGCATACTATGGCAATGCTGATGTCATTGGCAAGAAACATTCCGCAAGCCTATTACGCGCTGAAACAAAATCGCTGGGATCGTAAAACGTATGTGGGAGTGGAGCTGAAAGGAAAGACACTGGGAATTATCGGATTGGGCCGAATTGGTGCCGAGGTGGCAACTCGAGCAAAAGGCCAACGCATGAATGTCATTGCCTATGATCCATTTTTAACCGAAGAAAAAGCGGAAAATTTGGGTATTGGTTATGGCACGATTGGCGACGTACTGAAGGTTGCCGATTTTATTACCGTCCACACGCCATTACTCAAAGAAACCAGGCATATTATTAATAAGGAAGCATTTGAGCAGATGAAAGATGGCGTGCGAATCGTCAATTGTGCTCGTGGCGGAATCATTGACGAGGATGCTTTGTATAACGCGATTGTTGCCAAAAAAGTGGCCGGGGCTGGGTTGGATGTATTTGAAAAGGAACCAATCCATCATCATAAATTGCTGGATCTGCCGGAAGTGATCGCAACACCGCATTTAGGCGCAAGTACAATTGAAGCGCAAAAAAATGTTGCCATTGATGTGAGTCATGATGTGGTAACCATTTTACGTGGAGGTTTGGCGCAGAATCCAGTTAATGTGCCATCGGTTCCACAAGAGGTGATGAAAAAAATTGCTCCATACTTTTATTTATCGGAAAAATTGGGGACATTTCTTGCACACCTGGAAGATGAGGCTGTTGAGGAGGTGCGCGTATACTATGCCGGTGAGCTAGCCGATATGGAGGTAGGCCCGCTAACCCGAAATACAGTAAAAGGGCTGCTGAAACGCCGTCTTGGTAATCATGTTAATGATGTAAATGCGGCATATCTGGCAGAAAAAAAAGATATCACCATCCGTGAACAAAAAACATCGACAACGAAAGGTTTTACCAATTTGTTAAAAGTGGAGATTCAAACAAAATCAGGCACCCGCCAAGTAGCCGGAACATTGCTGAATGGGCTTGGCGCACGAATCGTCAAAGTAGACAATTACAGCCTGGATCTTGTCCCAGAAGGGCATATGGTGTTTATTCGGCATAAAGACCAGCCCGGCGCCATCGGACGGGTTGGCAGTCTATTGGCAGAAAATAATGTCAATATCGCGACCATGCAAGTAGGCCGTACGGAAATTGGCGGAGATGCAATTATGATGTTGATTATTGATAAACAATTGCAACAGGAGGGATTGGATCAGCTGAAGGGATTAGCGGATATTTATCATGCGACGGAAGTGGATTTGTAATGGTATTTAAATTGTTAGTCTTTACAGTAGCCTTCATCAATGAGAGTCATTTAAATAAAATAAACAATGACAATAACAAATGTTGTGGTTTTGTTGCGTTGCGTTGCGTATATTGTTGGATAAATGACATGGTTTCTTTACAGTCAACCTTGAAGCTTAACTAAACCAATTACCGTCATTATACTTAGCTAGGTATCGTGTGTAGCATTGGGAGAGTATCATATTTTTTTCTCCTATTTATCTAATTTTAACAAGAAGTATTGAAGTCTCACTGGTCTGTGAGACTTCAATTAGTTACCCTTCGTATTTAAAATTAAATGGTGAGTTATTTAAAATGATGAAAACCCTATGTTTATTGTTTTTAAGGGGATAAGATAGTTACCCTTGTTATTGTTTCATTCTTCATTGGATATGTTTCCTTGTTTGGTCCATTTACGTTAATAGAAATATAATCTCCATTTTGTAGGCCATCCATTTTGCTGGAAGGGATTTCAATTAAATTTAAAGGGCCTATTTTTTCAAAGTAGTCCATGTAATCCTTGGACGATTCTTTTTTCTTCTTTGTTACATTTGATAATATGGGTTACTACCGGAAAAAAGCGAAATTCGTGCACTAAACATGTAGGAATGACAAGCGTACGTCAAGCGTTTTATTCCTTGAACAGTCTAGGAAGTGGGTAGTGAGAAATCCAATTGTTGGTTGGAATAAAGTTTGATCAGAAGTATACTGAAAATTTATATCTTAAGCTAAACGATAAGAATAAGAACCCGTTTTGAAAAATGATTGATCAAAACGGGTTCTTATTCTTTGTGAAATATGTTGCAACTTTTATAACAGGGTTTGATCATTTTCTACTGTTGATCTTAAAAAATCGCACCCATTAACGAGACAAGGTAACCAGTATTTGGTCTATAAATCTAAGATAAGCGAATCATATCTGCATAAAATCAACAAACTGATTAACGCTGTTAAAAAAAGAATCGGGTTCTATTTCAAATTCAACAGTTTGGTAATCTTGCAACCACTTAACCCCTACCGTATGTACATTTGCTTCTTTTCCTGCTTGAATATCTGCATCACTATCTCCAATAAACATAGCCTCATTATTTTCCACACCTAATAATGATAATGCCTTGATTACACCTTCAGGATGAGGTTTTGGGCACATAACATCATCGCCTGTTATGATGACATCAAAGCAATTATCCATTTGAAGAGCCTTTAATGAAATATCTAAACTCCTTCTGGCTTTTCCCGTAACTATCCCTAGTTTAATACCATTATCCCGTAAATGCTTTATCATTTCATCAATTTCCGCATTATATTTGACCAAGTTAGAGTGGTTCTCTAAATACTTTTCATAATACAATTCAATGGCTTTCTCTTTATTGAAGTTTGTAAGGTTTTCTTTAATAATTCCTGTTTCTGAAGGTCCAAACATTGCTTTAATTTCCTCAGGAGAAAGGTCTTTATTGTCAAATTCCTTGAAGACATTCTGAAAGGCATAATAACAAATTGGTAAGGTATTCGCTAAGGTTCCATCAAAGTCAAAAATAACAGCTTTCATAGCAACTCATCCCTTCTTTTCTCCTTCAAATATTACCAATTTAAGAATTTTGAAAGGAGTGATTCATAATTTTTTGTCAAATAACAAATATTTTTTATTAACTAATCTGGATCATTTGTTGAATGGTCATCATCCATCTTGTCAATGAAAAAATATATTAACATTTTAATTTTCTCCTCTATTGTCAAAACTGTCAATACTATTCATACGTCACCACACTAACAGTTATCTATCGGATCCTTGTCTGACCCTATTTTTATCGTTTAGTATTGGTGTATCAGTTAACAAAAGGCTATAAATTAAAAGGCTTGACATTGCCTTTACATCCATATATATTAAGACATACAATAAATGAAACGTTGACAAGGACTAGTACAATGCGAATGTCTTTAGCAGAGAGGAAATGGCTGGTGCGAATTTCCAAAGACATGATTGGAACCTGCCTTTTGAGTTCGCGAAGATACGCGCGGTTCATAACCGTTATCAAGTAAAGTGGCAAGACAGAAGTTAGAGGCCGGATATCAGACGCCGGAAAAGTACTTTTGATTGCAACAAGGGTGGTACCACCAAACCTCGGTCCCTTATTTGGGCTCCGAGGTTTTTTTATGGGACAAGGGAACCGTCCCGTTGTCCCAAATTTTTTAAAGAGGTGAATTGGATTGGGTAAGAATAAACAATTTGTTGAAAGAATAACGGCAATGGAGGATGATTTCGCCCAGTGGTATACGGATGTGGTGAAACAGGCTGAGCTTGTTGATTATGGGGCAGTTAGAGGCACCATGATTATCAAGCCATACGGATTTGCTATTTGGGAAAATATTCGTGATGAACTGGATAGGAAATTTAAAGAGACCGGGCATTCCAATGTTTATTTTCCATTATTTATTCCGGAAAGTATGCTGCAAAAAGAGAAGGATCATATTGAAGGTTTTGCTCCGGAAGTGGCGTGGGTAACGCATGGTGGTGAAGAAGAACTGCAAGAACGGATTTGTGTTCGTCCGACTTCAGAAGTGTTGTTCGGTGATTATTATGCAAAAAATATTCATTCCTACCGTGATCTGCCAATGCTGTATAACCAATGGAGCAATGTCGTTCGCTGGGAAAAAACAACCCGCCCATTCTTGCGCACATCGGAATTTTTATGGCAAGAAGGACATACATGCCATGCAACCACAGAAGACGCACAAGAAGAAACAGCCAGAATGCTCGATATTTATCGGGATGTCTGCGAACACTATTTGGCAATTCCGGTAATCAGTGGGCGGAAAACGGAAATGGAAAAGTTTGCCGGAGCTGAATATACATTAACAATCGAGAGTCTGATGCATGATGGAAAGGCCTTGCAATCGGGAACATCACACTATTTAGGAACTGGTTTTGCCGAAGCATTCGATATTCGTTATTTGGATAAAGAGGGAACCCAGCAGCCTGTCCATCAAACATCATGGGGCATGTCCACCCGTATTATGGGCGCATTGATCATGGTTCATGGCGATAACCGTGGGCTAGTGATTCCACCAAGAATTGCACCAACGCAGGCAATCATCGTGCCAATCGCCCAGCATAAAGAAGGTGTGTTGGATAAAGCATATGATTTGCGCGACCAGTTGAAAAATCTCGTACGTGTTGGTATCGATGCCAGTGATAAGACGCCAGGCTGGAAATTTAATGAATCCGAGATGAAAGGGATCCCGGTAAGAATTGAGGTGGGTCCAAAAGATATCGAAAAAGACCAAGTCGTTCTTGTTCGCCGCGATACGGGTGAAAAGGAATTCGTTGCGCTAAATGAACTGGAGAACCGACTGCCGGCATTATTGGAAGAAATTCAGCAAGGGTTATACGATAAGGCATTAACCCATCGTAATGAAGAAACATCGGTAGCAACGAACATGGAAGAATTTGCACAAACGCTTGAAAAGAAACCAGGATTTATTAAAGCGATGTGGTGTGGCGATACCGCATGTGAGGAAAAAATTAAAGAAGAAACATCAGCAACCTCCCGCTGTATTCCATTTGAACAGGAAAAAGTTGCCGATACTTGCGTCTGCTGCGGAAAAGAAGCGAAAGAACTTGTTTATTGGGCAAAGGCATATTAATCAGATGAAAAAACCGAGCGCTGCCAAGTCGCTCGGTTTTTTCACCCGCCAGTCGGGAGAGCGTTACCTCTATAAAAAGACAAACATATCCACTATACTATTAGAGTATTATTAATAATGGACAATCCATCATTATGGAGGTTTATCATGCAAACATGGGTAATAGATATAATGGAGCAATTCGGCTATGTGGGGATTTTGTTCATGATGGCTTTGGAAAATCTATTTCCTCCGATACCATCAGAGGTGATTCTCCCGTTTGCCGGGTTTATGACGACAACAACTTCATTGACCATTATGGGGGTTGTTATAACCTCGACAACCGGATCGGTACTCGGTGCGATCATTCTTTATGGAATTGGTAAACTTATTGATGTAGAACGAATGGAGAAAATAGTTGGTAGATGGGGGCATATCATTCGGGTTAAAAAAGAAGACATTCGTAAAGCGGACGAGTGGTTTGACAGGTATGGCTATTGGACTGTACTATTTTGCAGGATGATTCCGCTGGTACGAAGTCTGATTTCGATTCCGGCGGGTATGTCTCATATGGAATTTTGGTTATTCTTGCTGTTTACGATGATTGGTACCGTAGTATGGAATGTTATACTTATTCTAATAGGTGCTGTATTGGGTGAATCATGGACAGACATTCTTCAGTTTATGGATGCATATTCAACCATAACGTACATCTTTATTGGGGTCGGAGTGGTTTGTTTGATCGGTTTATTGATTTGGAAGAAAATAAATAATAAACGGTAGCCTGCTAATTGCAATGTGTCACACACCCTTGATGCATTATCATTCTTCGTCGTAGGTCTTATGAATTGAAGCGGATTGAACGAATATAGACGCCTTTTTAGTTAAAGTTGTTTAGTTTATAGCATTAATAATATGTGATCAAAAAAGCTTGGTTACCAGAGTTGGAAACCAAGCGATTTTTTTTATAAAAACAAGTTCAAAATGAAATAAAATATTCCTGCAAGGGTAGCAGTAACCGGTAGCGTGATAACCCAGGTGATGACCATTCGTTTACCGACGCCCCAATTAACGCCTTTTATACGATGGGAGGCACCAACACCTAATATTCCAGAAGAAATAACGTGTGTCGTACTAATGGGCAAATGAATAACCGTTGCCCCGAATATGACGGCTGCACCTGTTAAATCTGCAGCTACACCATTGACAGGACGAATCTTCATAATCTTGCCGCCAACTGTTTTAATAATCCGCCAGCCGCCGACAGATGTACCAAGCCCCATCGCGATGGCACAGGAAAGCTGCACCCAAAACGGGATTGCAATAGAGTCATGCATACCTCCAACAATCAGTGCCATCGTAATAATACCCATCGATTTTTGTGCATCATTGGTACCATGGGAAAACGACTGCAGGGCAGCTGTGAAAATTTGTACAATGCGAAAGCGTTTATTTGTTTTCGCCAAATTACTATTCTTAAATATCGCTTTAATAATCTTGTAGACAATGAACCCAACAACAAAAGCAAGAAGCGGCGAAACTATTAAGGCTGTTATAATCTCTGTAAGCCCCATAAAGTTGATAGCAGCAAATCCTGTCGATGCAATAACCGCCCCGACAACTGATCCGATAATCGCATGAGACGAGCTACTTGGAATCCCAAAATACCAGGTAAGCAAGTTCCAGACGATTGCGGCGATTAATGCTGCCAAAATTACAACCATTCCATTTTCCAGTTCAAACGGGTTCGTAATACCACTAGTGATTGTCTTGGCAACTCCAGTGAATGTTAATGCCCCGATTAAATTCATTACTGCTGCCAACATAACTGCTTTTCTAGGTGATAAAGCCTTTGTTGAAACAGAAGTAGCAATGGCATTTGCCGTATCATGAAATCCGTTGATAAAGTCAAACACAAGAGCAAAAACTACGATTAACATGATGGTTATCAATAGAATGTCCATATTCATCCCTCAATTACGCGTTTTTCATGATTATACTTTGGAGTATATTAGCTACATCTTGACAATAGTCAGCAATTTCTTCCAGTGTTTCATATAATTCTTTGTATTGAATCACTTTGATTGGATCTTTCTCTGATTGGAAAAGATTCCTTAAAGACGCGCGGTATAAATCATCACAATTACTTTCATATTCCTTAATTTTAATTGCATGCGGTTCAACATCTTTTAATCTGTTGTCAGCAATTAATTGCATGGCAGCTAAAATTTCTTTCGTGCATTTTGATACGTCGGCTGTGAATTGATCTATATAATGATCAGAGGACAAGATTTGATAGATATCCATCATTGCTGCAAATTCTTCCATACCATCGATGATATCGTCCAAATTCATGGTTAGCTGCATGATATCTTCTCGCTCAATCGGCGTAATGAAGGCTTGGCTCAAATCCTTGATCACCTCATGCACCTTGTCGTCTGCCTCTGACTCATACTGTTTGATCGTGTCAGCGAATTCCTTTAAAGTCAGGGGGTCTTTCACCTTGTAATTCACTAAAAAATCCGCTGACTTGTCCAAATGATGTGCAAAATCTACCAGGTAGAGCGAAAATTTGTCTGCCTTTTTTTTGAACATTTCATAACCTCCAGTTGAAATTTCACGGAAAAAATCCTAGCATATCATATCAAATATTGTCGGCTAAAACAATATTGTTACCGAAAAATACAAACTTTTGTCAGATTAATAAAAGCTTGTCCTTTTATTCCCTTCATTATCATAAAAATAATGATGAGGTGAATGGATAATGAATCAACGGGTTTCTATATTCATTTTAGCTGCAACATATGTTGGATCAGTTGTCGGTGCAGGTTTTTCATCGGGGAAAGAAATCGTTACATTTTTTAGTTTAAATGGGGTTTTGGGAACGTTGGGTATTGCCGTGAGCGGATTTTTGTTTATGGTGGCTGGTATGAAGATTATGGTCATTTCAGCCAGGATTCAAGCTTATTCATTTCGGGAATTTAATGCATATTTATTTGGTGCCAGGATTGGTAAAGTTGTTAATCTACTCATTTTTATAATTACTGTTTGCGTTACCTCCGTCTTGTTATCAGGTGCTGGGGCTGTTTTTCATGAACAGCTTGGAATTCCTTTTCAAGTTGGGATTATTGTTACGCTCTTACTCTGTTATATCGTAATATTGAAAGGTTTGAAAGGAATTTTTGCAATCAACGCATACACCGTTCCGATCATGATTATCTTCAGTCTGTTTGTGGCGTTGGCTATTTTTGATCAACATCCGCATGAGCTTTTGGAGCTGGTCATTCCGGAGCAAACATTGGCAGGTTCATCGTGGGCGGTTTCTCCTTTTACATATTCTGCATTTAATATCATGACCGCACAAGTCGTGCTTGTACCACTTGGAAATGAAATTCGTGATGAGCGTATTCTTAAATGGGGAGGGTTTTTAGGTGGGCTGGTTCTATTCTTCTTATTATTAATGAATCATTTTTCATTATCTGCCTTTCCAGAAACATTTTTATACGAGATTCCGATGGCTGAGATTGTCATACGCTTCGGAACCGTTATTCATATCTTGTTTTTATTTGTCATTTATGGAGAGATCTTCAATTCTGTTATCGGAAACGTTTTTGGGATAAGTCGGCAATTGGAGGCAACATTTGGTCTCCGTTATCATCACACTGTTTTGATGATCCTATTTGTGATATTTCTGGTAAGTCAGGCGGGGTATGGAAAGTTAGTTACTGTATTGTACCCACTTTTGGGATACATGAGTTTGTTTGCTCTTCTATTTTTGTTATTTAAAAAAATGCCCGCGAAATAATGGGGAAATCAGTTGGTAAAGCATTAAATGAATTTAAAAGTGCTACAAGAAATATCATGAATGATGATGATAAGATTCTAAATAAAGTCATATTGTTTTAAAACCAATATTTCGTGCCAATTGGGTATAGGTACAAGTACAGGCGGCAGAAGCATAAAGTTTCTGCCACCTGATTTGTCTTTATGAATCTTCTTCGTTAATTTCTGGTTCTGAAAGTGGCGTTACAATTGCCCAATAGTCGGCCTTCATTTGAAGAACTTGTTGGCTTGTTTTTCCGCTCCTCATGTACCTTTTATGTACACTCCGGTGCCAAAAGCTACGCCGCCTAACTTCTCGGTCCTTTTTATCCTCCTTTTTGAACACGCACTATGAAGCAATTTCTGAATCAGATTGCTTTACTAATTCAGCTTGTGGAATTTTCCATAACTGCGACCATTTCTTAATCGCTGCAATAATGATAACCAGACCCAATATAAGCATAATAATGGATAGGACACCGTTTACTACGTTATATCCCGGATCGTCAGGATTTAAGTAAACATTTTTGGTCATCCAGTACCCCGCTACATTTACTGTTACATATAAGTAAGCGAGCGGAATGAGACATGTCAGCATATACCACCGCTTATCCGCAATTTTAAGAACAACTGTCGCTCCAATAATCAGTCCAATCGATGCCATTAATTGGTTCGACACACCGAACAGTGCCCATACAGAACTGATGTCACCAGAATATAACAAATAGCCCCAAACCAAACAAGCAAGTGCACTAGCAACAACATTGGCCGGAATAGAGTCCATCCTTTTCAATGGCTTGATAAAGTTGCCCAAAAAATCTTGAATAAGATAACGTGCTGTTCGTGTCCCCGCGTCAATAGCGGTCAAAATAAATATAGCTTCAAATAAAATGACAAATTGGTAGAAGTATGCCGCTATATTTGCAAAAAATGGTATTGCTTTAAAAATATATGTCATACCTACAGCAAGCGTAACTGCTCCGCCGGTTCTACCTTCCAAATCCATGTTTACTTCATTTTCCAGCTCTGACAAGTGAACATGTTGCATTCCGAGTTCAGCATATTGATCAGGAGTGGAATTGATGGCGAAATAATCTCCCGGCTCTAGCGAAACTGCTGCAATTAAAGCCATTAATGCTACTGCACATTCAACCAGCATAGCCCCAAATGCAACTGGTTTCGCATCTTTCCAGCGATTGAGCATTTTTGGTGTTGTTCCTGATCCAACGAACACGTGAAATCCTGATATTGCACCACAGGCGATTGTGATTGAAACAAACGGCCAGACCGGACCGGCAACGACTGGACCGCCGCCTAAAAACTCGGTAAAAGCAGGGAATTTAATGGAAGGATTGATAGCAATAACCCCAATAATAAGTGCTGCAAATACCCCTACTTTCATAAAAGTACTCAAATAATCACGTGGTTGTAACAACAGCCAAACTGGCAAAGCTGCAGCAAAGAAAGCATAGATTGGCAGAATGATTGCTAGCGTTTGACTGTCGAAAGTTAACAAATCCCCCAGCCAGGTGCCATTTAAATAGTGTCCAAATATGACCGCCAGCATAATCAAGGCAAAACCAACTATTGTGGCAAGTTTTAAATTTCCAGTTTTCTTATGATATAATCCAACACCCATTGCAATAGGGATGGTAATGCCTACTGCAAAAGTTCCCCACGGATTTCTTTCCAGTGCATTTAACACAACTAATGAAAGACCAGCCATTGTAATCGTTATGATAAATAACATGGCCATGCCCGTACAAAAGCCTGCAACAGGACCAAGTTCATCCTTGGCGACTTCCGAAAACGATTTACCGTCCCTTCTCATCGAACAGAATAAGACAACAAGGTCATGAACTGCTCCACCAATGACTGCACCAATCAGAAGCCATAACAAGGATGGTAAATAACCAAACTGTGCTGCCAAAACTGGCCCAACCAGCGGACCAGCCGCAGCTATTGCCGCAAAGTGATGTCCAAAGGTAACCCATTTATTTGTTGGCACATAATCTCTGCCATCGTCTAATTTATGGGATGGTGTCGGAACATTTTTCTTCTCATATGCATCTATTTTTAACACCCTGGATGCCATAAAAGTCCCGTATAATCGATACGCAATCAATAGTATACAAATAGATCCAATCACGATTGAAACCGAATTCATTTTGTTATCTCTCCCTTCTTTTCCCCAATGTAGGAAAGTCCTTGTGTTTGTATGCGTATACACATTATACAAGATTCTGATAGATTGAGCTCAACTTTTTCATAACATGTTAAAAACGCTGGCCAACATGCAAACAAATGGATACAACATGCATCTGAAGATCTGACAATTTTGTGTACTATTTTGGGATGATCTTTTCATCAAGCTATAGGGCCAGCCGATTTTTAAGTGCCTTCACATAGTTTCGGCTGACGGGCAATTTTTCCTTTCTGTTTTCCATTTCCAATTGGTAGGCACCATTGAACCAGGGGGACAGCTTATGAACATAGTCAAGATTGACCAAATAGCTCTTGTGAATGCGAAAAAAGGCATAGTTCTTCAGCTTTTCTTCCAAATCTTTTAATGGTACCCGCAAATCGAGTTCACCTGTTTTGGCAATCATTTTTGTTGTTTTTTCGTCACGGAAAATATAATATATCTCGTCTATTGGCATATAAATTATCTCGCCATCGACTTCTATGGCAAGTTTTTTCAGACTGTTTGAACGGGATGATTCTGCTGTTTCGGGTTGCAGGCGGTTTTGAATCCTGGTCACAGTTTCTGCGAGTTCGGATTCATCATAGGGCTTGAGCAGGTAATCTACTGCAGGAAGTCGAAAAGCCTTTGCTGCAAATTGTGGGTAGGCTGTCGCGAACACGATCAAAGGGACTTTCTTCATATCCTGTAGTGATTTTGCAACTTCCAGCCCCGGGATCTTCGGCATTTCCATATCCAAAAAGACGACATCCGGCTGCAACTGCAACGCTTTAACAACAGCATCTTCGCCATTGGAAGCTTCCCCTATGACATCAATGAATTCATATGCTTCCAGTAAAAAAGCAAGTTCCTGTCTGGCATATCGTTCATCGTCAATGATCAGTACTTTGATTGGTTCGTTCATCATGTTACCTTCTCTCTTGGAATGTTGCAATAAACGGTGGTTCCTTTATGTGGCCTGCTCGTAAAATGCAGACGAACATCGTTACCAAATGTCATCGTTAAACGACGATTGACATTGTATAGTCCCATACCTGTAGAGGTGCTGGAAGTTAGGTATTGCTTGCTGACTTTTTCCAACATTTCCTTTGACATCCCGGCTCCGTTGTCCATCACCTTTATTAAGATATCTTCGCCGTTGTCTTTGATGGATATAGTCACCAGACAATCTTTATCCATATTTTTAATCCCATGCCTGATAGCATTTTCAACAAGCGGTTGTAATGTGAGTGGTGGAATTTTTGCTTTCATTGTTGTCTCATCAATATCATAAATAATTTGCAGCTTATCTACAAACCGTGCTTTTTCAATTTCCAAAAATGCTTTGACATGAAGCAATTCTTGTTGCAATGATACGAAAGCAACTGTAGTCCCTTCCAAGTTTTGCCGAATGAATGTCGAAAGCGATGTTAACAACTTTCTTGCCTGGTCAGGATTGATGCGAACAAGAGAAATAATGACATTCAACGCGTTAAATAGAAAATGCGGGCTGATCTGTGCCTGCAATGCCTTGATTTCTGCTTCCTTTGCCAGTTTTAGCTTATAATCCGTTTCCGCTAACTCCAGTTGATTGCTCAGTAGCGAACTCAAGCCTTGGAGCAGCTGTTTTTCCACGTCCGTTATTTCTTTTTTCGATTGATAGTACAATTTCAATGTGCCGACCGTTTCCCCCCGTTGCTTCAATGGCGCTACAATCGCTGCTTCAAGCGGGCAATCATCTTGTTTGCAATCGATGGCTTGTTTACCTGCCACCATAAGCCTGCCATGCTCAATCACCTGCTTTGTTAAATGGGTTTGCAAAAGATTGCCTGCTCTGTGATGGTCATTGGCAACTCCGACATGTGCCAAAATATGGGTGTGATCGGTAATTGCAACCGCTGCTGGGTGGATTTCTCGGAATAAAATTTGACAGACAGCCTTTGCGGATTCCCTGGTCATGCCTTGTTGTAAATAACGTAACGTCTGCTCAGCGATACTCAGTGTTTTTTGTGCTTGTAATGCTGATGCTTTTTCCTCTTCGCTAATGACGCTGCGGATGATCAGCATGAATATGGCAGTACCAATCCCATTTGCCACAATCATTGGTAAGCCAATCACTTCGACAAGTGCAAGTGCCTTTTCAAACGGTTTGGAGATAAGTATGATCATTATCATTTGCATCGTTTCAGCTAAAGCACCGATAACAAAAGCCATTGGCAGTGTGAGATCTTTTTCACGACGGTAAAAGATACCTGCCAGTAAGCCCGATGCAACAGTCGCTGTGCTACAAGAGAGTGCAGTGAACCCGCCGAGTGTCATTCTGTGTATGCCTGCTATCAGTCCCGCACCAAGTCCAACCCGCCAGCCACCAAGCAAACCTGCAATTACGATACCGATAACCCGTGAATTGGCAATTGCCTCATCGGTTGCCAGGGACCAATTGACACTGGCGAATTTCAAATTACCGATGTCGAAAGCAACACCAAAATACGTGCCGATGATACCAAAAAATCCGAAAAACAGCATGGCAAAGCCTTTTTGCTTCCATGTTAACCGGTCGTGACGGAGCATGGCACGGAAAAAATTCAACCGCGTCAAAATGAACGCTACCGCAATAATAACCCCGACTCGCTCCAACATTGTCACTAATAGATCCAGCAAACGCACACCCCCTTGTCCTATTTCTTTATGATAGCACATCATTTTTCCATGAGAATAGTCTCTGCAGTGATAAAGTGCATGTTCAAAAAGGAGAATACAATATTATTTGACTTTAGTAATAATTGAAACTCCTTGAATCCTCATGTATGATGATAACAGGGGGGGGGAATAGAGATGGAGGTAAAATTAAATGATGCATCCAGGCAGTGGATTGCATCAAAAGGCGGTCACCTAACAATTAAAACATTGGAAGTAAAAACTTGCTGTGCCCCAAATGTTCAAGAGGTTCTCGCCGTACCAGGAAAACCGAAGAACACTGGATATTTTCATAAGGTAAGGATGGATAACATAAACATCTATATTCACAAAAGTATCAACCCGGAAAAAACCCTTACACTATCCTTATCAGGCTTTGGCTTCTTAAAATCGATCGCGACCAGGCTACAATGATAGTCGGGGAGGCATAGCTATCATTACTTACTTGCCATTGCCTCGCACCAAACTATCAGGCTAAAAGGGATGTGCGCATGGTCGAAATCAAACAAAAGATATGGAGAACATTTCGCGATTCTGAGAGTTTTTTGCCAAAAGTTAAGCTTATTGTTCTTTTATTTGGTTTTTCTTCCCAATGGTTACGACATCCAATACATCCAATAAGAAAACAAATAATGGGATACCGAGTATGAGCCCCCACACACCAAAGAAGTGCTCTGAGAAGATTAATACAATAAATGTATAAAAGACGGGCAGGTTTGTTTTCGATGACATCAATTTCGGATTTAGAACATAGGCTTCAAATGCGTGTACAACAGCCACGATAATGAGAATGTATACGACTTGAATGATCCCGCCGATACTGTATGCAATAAAGCAGAGCGGAATAAGTGAAATGATGACCCCGGCTACGGGTATTAATCCCAGGAAAAAAATCATGATGGCCAACCCAAACAACTGTGGAAAACCCATTAATGATAAGGCAATTGTTGTGATGACGGTGTTGACAATCGCAATAATAAATTGTACTTCAATCACTTTTCCAAAGGTAGCTGCGAATTTTTTGCTAAAGTATTCAATTTCTTCATGAAAAGGAGCTATTTTGCTGTCCTTGAATTTTTTTGTGAAATCAATTAATCGATCCTTTTCCAATAAATAGAACAAACTTAAAAGAAGGGCCAGCAACAACTGCAAACCAAATTTGCCGATATTGGAAAAGTACTCTAATAAAAATGTTACACCTTGATGAAAGTAGTCGGCAATTTGCTTTTCCTTAATATACGTCACAATATAATCAATCACCACATTATCCTGTGGCTGCGTATAGAAGTCTGTTAACTGCTTAATTAACTGTGAAATTTCAGAGATGATGATTGGTAAATATTTCACGATTCCAAAAGACAATAATCCGACAATCAGAACATATTGTACGATAATAATAATTCTCCGATTCATCGGGATCTTTTTTAAAATGATACTGGATAATCGATCCATTAAGAAGGTAAAGATAAACGTTAGCAGTATTAAATTCATCATTCCTCGAAGTAAATATAAAATGAAGACAATCAGAGCAAAAATAACTACTCTTTTTATCCCTTTGTTTTGAAAAAGTTTGCCTGTTAAGTCACCCATCGACTATTATTCCTCCCATATAAAAAAGCACAAGCATTTTGATCAACCTCGACAGGTAAATGGCAACCACAATAGGGGGTTCGCCTGAGGCACCATTTAACCTTGTGAAGACAGTTGCTGGAACTAGACGTTTTTGAATTACTTTTATCTTTTAAACCCACGAGACTTGTCAAATACTCCTGTCACCATCTTACTTTATTTTTGCATATATTCCTACTAGTGCGTGTTCAAAAGGATAAAAAGTTCCAGATTTTTTGAACATACTCTAATGGATGAATTAATATTTGTAATCTTTTTCACCCCATTATATGCTTTATGGAATTACATGTTTCCCGTAACAGTTTTGGGGTCAAGGATTTTGTGGAAAAAGAAGTCACTACATGTAGCAGTTTACTAGTGTAGGTCTACTTTTTTTGCTTGGATTGGAATTTTCCTAATACTTGATTATAATCCAAAAAGAAGGTAAAATGTACTAAAGCGTTTTCAAATTAGAAAACTATTTTTATCATAAAGCGCATTATATAAGAGTATAAGATAATGAGCTTTAAATAAAAAATAAGGGGGAATTCACGTGAGAAAGAAGGTATTGTTGCTAGCTGTTCTTATTTTTGCTGCTGGTATGATCTTAACCGCCTGCGGTGAGAGTGGAAAAGGTTCCAGCTCCAGCTCCGACAGTGGTGGAAAAAAAGAAGAAAAAACCAGCCTGACACTGGGAACCGGGAGCGTTGGTGGTGTTTATTATCCACTTGGCGGTGAAATGGCAACACTTTGGAAGAAAAATATTGATGTAGATGGGTTAGATATAAGTTCGGTTGAATCAGGGGCGTCTGTGGAGAATGTTGCCAAAATTCAATCAGGTGACTTCCAACTAGGTATCGCTCAGAATACGACCATGTTTGATGTAATCAATAAAACTGGTGAATTTGAAGGAAAGGATATGGATGATGTTGTTGTACTTGGCGCTCTTTATCCGGAAGCCATCCAGGTTGCGACAATGGAATCTGCTGGAGTTGACTCGATTGCTGATCTGAAAGGCAAAAAGATTGCAGTTGGCCCTCCAGGTGGCGCGACACGTGCGGCTGCCGAGCTGGTTTTAAAGGCCTATGGTATTGAAGATGGCGACTATGAGGCGTTTGAAGAAGGCTTTGGTGATGCAAAGGATAAATTGCAAAATGGCACAATTGATGCTTCCATTGAAGTGGTCGGTATTCCTTCTTCTTCCACCGATGAATTGCAAGCGTCGACAAAAGAAGTAAAATTACTTGATATTGATGGAGATGCGTTAAAGGAAGTCACGGATAATAGTGATTACGAGGAATATACAGTAGAAGCCGACACATATGATTGGCTAGATGAGCCTGTACAAACTGCTACAGCTATGGCAATATTAATTGGATCAAAAAGTGAAATCAGTGATGACCTTGCTTATCAACTGACTAAAACACTTGTTGAAAATGCCGGTGACATGTCTATTCAACAAGCAGAACTCATTACTAAGGATGATATTATGACAGGGATTCAAGATTTGCCAATTCATCCAGGATCACAAAAATATTTTGATGAGGAAGGTATTGGAGAATAATTACGACTAGCAGCATGTAGATAATTGACACGGATCTGTTCAGGTTATCATGTTAAAATTAATTAATTACCTAATCATAAAGAACCGGACAGCGCTTGTCCGGTTCTTTAACCTCAAAAAGCAGAGACGGCCGCTAGGCGCTGGAGTTAGACTAAAATGAAATGTTAAGAACGGAGGGATAACATTGTCTGACACATCTAACACACAAGAAATCGATCAGCATGAATTAATGGCCAAGTATGATAAGGAGAGTGCCTTTCGAACCAATCTGGGTCCCTGGGGCTGGATTACCTTAATCATCGGTGGAGCACTGACCATATTTCAACTTTATACAGCATTTTACGGTTCAAAGGTATCCCTAATTCAAGGAGCTATCCATCTTGGTGCAGGGTTAAGCTTGGTATATCTGCTTTATCCTATCAAAAAGTCAATGACCAAGCGACAGGGCGTGCCTTGGTATGATGCGTTATTAGCACTAGCTTCACTTTTTGCGAATTTTTATATTTTATTTAATTACGAGCGGTTAATTAACGAAGCAATTATTTTTGGATTTACAGCATTTGATCAAATTGTAGCAACTGCCGGTGTATTGTTATTACTGGAGGCAACAAGGCGAGTAGTTGGGCTGCCGATCGTCATTATTGCGATTGTAGCTTTGCTTTATGGACTTCTTGGTGCGTATATTCCGGTTATTGGCCATTCAGGTAAGGATTGGCCAACGCTAGCAACGGAAATGTTTTATAGTTCAAGCTCCATCTTCGGCACTCCAATACAAATTTCATCTACCTACATATATTTGTTTTTATTTTTCGGTGTAATCCTGGTAAAAACAAATATTGGTCAATTTTTCAATGATATTGCCTTAAAGCTGACTGGTAGATACACCGGTGGTACGGCAAAGGCTGCAGTGGCGGCTAGTGCACTCCAGGGAATGGTTAGCGGTAGCTCCGTTGCTAATACGGTTGGTTCTGGATCTTTCACCATTCCCATGATGAAAAATGCTGGATTTAAACCGCATTTTGCGGCTGCCACTGAGGCATCCGCTTCAACCGGGGGACAAATTATGCCACCAATTATGGGTGCTGCTGCATTTATTATGGCAGCTTACACGGGTGTTCCGTACAATGAGATCATTGTGATTGCGATCATCCCGGCTATCCTGTATTTTTCAGGTGTATTTATGGGCACGCATTTTGAGGCGCGGAAGCAGGGCATAATGGGTTTGCCCAAGGAAAAACTGCCTAAACTAAAAAACCTTGCAAAACGATTGGATTTATTCATTCCTCTGATTGCGATTGTCGGTTTCTTATTAATTGGGAAAACCCCAACATATGCGGCATTGTTTGCAATTGTGGCAGCCTTTATTATTAGCTTCTTTAGGAAAAGTACAAGAATGCCTTTTAAGGAAATTATTAAAATGCTGGAAGAAGGCGCTAGGTCAGCGCTTCCAGTTATTGCTGCCTGTGCAACCGCAGGAATTATTGCCGGTACAGTGACAACTACCGGATTAGGGCCGAAAATTGCTAGTGGACTTATTGAACTTGCCCATAATCAGTTTTTCCTTGTCATGTTCTTTACGATGATTGCCTGTCTGATTCTGGGAATGGGGTTGCCTACAACAGCTAACTATGTTGTTACGGCAACAATGGCTGCACCGGCATTATTGGCTTTTGATGTGCCAGTAATTGCAGTGCATATGTTTGTTTTTTACTTTGGAATTGTAGCGGATATTACTCCGCCAGTATGTTTAGCGGCTTACGCTGGTGCCGGAATAGCTGGTGCCAATCCAATGAAAGCGGGGGTAACCGCCGTCAAGCTGGCGATCGCTGCGTTTATTATTCCATATATGTTTGTTACGCAACCGATTCTGTTATTACAGGGGGATGCCAATGTATGGAATGTATCAATCGCAATTATTACAGCTATGCTTGGGATGGCAAGTATAAGTGCTGCCATGATTGGTTATTACGTCAAGTCGGTCAATTGGATCGAACGAATTATCATGTTTATTGCAGGTCTATTACTTGTCTATCCGGACATTACATTATCGGCGCTAGGATTAGTGATCTTTGCGGCAATTACAGCGTTTCAATTTATTAGAGGAAAAGCAGAAGAGAAAAACAAGCGTGAGACTGCATAATAAAAAGGCAGGTAAGGGAAATCTTACCTGCCAACCAATACACCAAGTCAGAAGTTTTTCTTTTAGATCATTCGAACTCCTGTACTTATAATTTCCTTAACGATTGGATTATCTTCGTGGAGTTCCTTTACTTTAAATGGATGCGTTTCAATCCGATTACCTACCTGACGTCTGATCTTCATTAAATTGAATGTTCTTCAACCATGCCCCAGGCTGCTTCTTTGTTATGCTTCTTGTTTCATATTTTCGCGCTCAATGATATCCAATCTCCGCTGAATTTCTTCCTGCGATAAATTGTGTTCTTTCACATATAGATTATTTGGCGTTACCCGGCATTCATGGGTGCATCCGCGCATATATTTGTGCTCGTTTTCCTCGGAGCAAAGGATTTGTTTATTGCAATCCGGGTTGGCACAGTTGACATAGCGTTCACATGGTGTGCCATCGAAGTAATCTGTACCGACAACAACATGTTCTTTATGATTGATCGGAACGGAAATTCGCTCATCAAACACATAGCATTGTCCGTCCCAAAGTTCTCCTTGGACTTCGGGGTCTTTGCCATAGGTTACGATGCCGCCATGCAGTTGATTCACATCTTCAATCCCTTCATCCATAAGCCACCCGGTAACCTTTTCACAGCGAATACCGCCAGTACAATAGGTTAAAACTTTTTTTCCTTTTAACTGCTCTTTATGGTTTTGAACCCATTCAGGGAAATCTCGGAAATTCTCGATATCGGGATTAACAGCTCCGCGAAAATGTCCTAAATCATATTCGTAATCGTTTCGCGTATCTAATATCACGGTATCTTCAGATTGCATGGCGTCGTAGAATTCTTTTGGCGAAAGAAATTTACCTGTTTTTTCTAACGGGCTAACGGCATCATCCTGACGTAGTGTTACAAGTTCCGCCCGGTGTCTGACGTGCATTTTCTTGAATGCATGTCCGTCATGTTTATCGATTTTGAACGTCATGTCACGAAAACGTGGATCACGGTGCATGAAGTCCATGTATTTTTCCGTTTGTTCAACAGGGCCGGATACAGTACCGTTAATTCCTTCTTTTGCTACTAAAATCCGGCCTTTTAAACCAAGATCTTTACAAAACTGCAGATGTTCGGCTGCAAACGTTTCGGGATCCTCCATTGGAACAAATTTGTAATACAATAAAACCTGATAATCTTGATTGTCTTCCATTTCGTTACCACCTTCATTTATATTTGCAAGATACAAATGGTTGGCAGTGTTTATTTATTTTTATCTTGCATAAAGGGTATTATATCAGTGTTTACAGATCGGTTCAACGTTGAAATATTTCCTCTGATTTTTGTTGTGACTAATTTTTACCGGAAATAGTACATCTCCGCACTTTGTTTCCTATCTACCGAGAAAGCTTATCAACCTTTTCCCGTACTTTATCTTTTGCTTTGCTATAGGCTTCTTGTACTTTCCCGGCCGCTTTATCTTTTTTCCCGGATGTCTTTGTTTCTTCATCTCCGGTTAATTCAGCCCATTCTTGCTTCAAATCACCTTTTACCTGTTTACCCTTTCCTTTTGCTTTGTCCTTAGACATTCTCATCCACCTTTCTCCATTTTTTAAAATTGATCTTATTCGTTTGTTTCACTTATGCATCAAGCACGGCAGCTAATATTTTGTCTGCATCCCAGTTCAATATATTGCTTGGTGGCATCGGCCAAATCCTTGAGGGCATTTTTAAGATGAATTTTCCGCTCACCCTTTTGCTACTCAGGACTGCTGCGATCCATGTTCAGATACATAGTAAACACTTTCTTTGCATCGTTGTAGTCGATATTTTCTAGTTCTTTGAGTTGATCTTTAAGAAGCATGTGATTGTTCTCTCCTCCTTTGTCTATTTTTTTCTATCCTCTTATAATTTTCTTTCCCCTCAAAAAAAACATTTTAAACTGCTGCAGCAAATGAATGAATGATGTTTACTCCGTTGCCTAATCGGGGAATAATCTGTCGTAAAAGGCAAGCCATTCTTTTTAGGAGGTGAACCGCAATGCCTTGGGATATGGATGATTATCCTAGTTCTATGAAAAACTTAGATGAGGTTGTTCGTAAAAAAGCAATTGATATCGCCAATGCTATGGTGGATGAAGGATATAAAGCGTCTCGCGCCATTCCCATTGCCACCAAGCAAGCCAAAACGTGGTATGAGGATGCCAGCCAAGATGAAATTCAAGCATTCAAAAACCAGGCAGATCCGACAGCGAGAGGCAACAGGGATGATCGGTATGCAAGCCGTCCGGAAATGTTGGAGAAAAATGAACGGATTATCCCCCATGAAAAAGGATGGGCTGTCCAGGCTAACGGCGCCAAGCAGCCAAGCGATGTATTCGATACGAAAGCCGGTGCCATTGACCGTGGTAAAGAGATTGCCAAAAACAAAGGGACAGGTCTTACCATTCACCGAAAAGACGGAACCATTGAGGATCATATATCTTATAACAAATCATAAAAGTGAGTGTTCAAAAAGAGAGGCTTGGACAAAACCCGGTCAATTAAGTTTAAAAAATGGTACCTATCATTCCATTGATGAAGGTACCATTTTTAAATTTCCTATGGGTTTATGTAAGCAAAAAAGGACACTTTAATTAAACATTTTTTCTCTGTCTCGTCTTGCTAGTGCTGCTTTTGTGTCCTGTATCCCTTACATTATTGATCCACGCTTGATCTTCATCCATCATCTTCTTACCAGCGTATATAGTCAGGCATTGTACGAAAATAATTGGTATTCCCATTAGCCCTGAAACTACTTCCAATGGTTCCAGTCCGCCGATCCTCAATAATAATAGGGCAAACACAGTGATAATGGCGGCAACAATCAGACGCAAATTTTTCGATGGTTCTGATCTGCTACTGTTTCTCATTCCAGCATAAGTGGCGATGGTATAGGTGGTTGAATCCAATGTTGTAATCATAAAAATCATTGCGATGATGATAAACGCAACAACTGCTACAGTAGGTAAAGGCAGGGAATTCAATATTAACGGAATGGCTGCCTCTACCTCGTTGTTTTGCACAATGTCCGGCACAGGAACATCCCCGGTAAGATAACTGTGAACACCAAGACCTCCAAGTACGGCGGTTGTCCCCCAGGATATAAGCATTGGCGCTAATAAATAGGTCAAGATCATTTCTCTTATTGTTCTGCCTCGAGATACTGTTGCAGCGAAAACACTGTGCAGCATTGCCCATGTTGCATTATAGGCGAAATAAAATACGGTATTGCTTTGGATATGTGTGCTTTCTCCCATATGAACGGCATTTGTATTAAGGGAGAAGTCAATATAATGTGTGAACAGAAACCCGATAGAGTCCGTGAAATAATTAAGAATAAATGCGCCCGGTCCTGCTATCATAATGAATACAGCAAATGCACCGGCGAGATACATGTTTAATGTGCTTAACTTTTTAATACCCCTATCTATCCCCAAGTATGCACTAATAGAGAAAAAGAGTACCCACACAATGGTTATAATCAAGGTTAAACCAAATGTGATTTTGATATTAAATATTTCGGCAAGACTATAGGTGACAATCGGAGTACCAAGACCTAATGTAACAGCGGCACCTGATAGTATACTAACCAGAAAGATTATATCCAGTACCTTACCACCAATTCCGTCAGTGAATTTATCGCCAAAAATACTGCGGCATGCTTCGGAAATCCGCATCATCGGTTTCTTCCGGACATGCACCAGGTAACCCATTGCAGGGGCTGCCATAACGAAAATAGCAAACGTCTGGAAACTCCAGAGGAACATACTATAGGAATTCCCCCACATTAACGCTTCCGCAGATTTTGCCTCTACACCAAAAGGCGGGTCGATTGCAACATTGGCCCATTCCGTCATTCCCGTACGCATGATGGTAGATCCGAGGCCCATGGCAACTAGAATCGAAGAATATTCAAATAGGGTGAACCTGGGTTTTTCCATCGGATCACCTAAGACGACATTCCCATACTTAGAAAAAGATAGATAGAGACCTACTCCAACCATGAGAATGGCATACCATAAATATCCCCAGTTGAACGTTGCAATAACCTGGTTGAAAATGTTGTTTAAAAGTTCTAGAGATTCTTTTGAATACATCGCAAAAGGGATACAGATAGCAATCATAATAATTAATGATGGTGCAAAAATGCGTTGATCAATTATTTTTTTCTTTGTTTTGGATTGATTTCTCTTTTCCATAAAAGTTACCTCCTAGCGATTAAATCGTGAATTTCTTTGATGCCATGCCTTTTTCCATTTACCACCTGATTTTCTGCGTAAAACTGCATTTTGTGTTTCTAACTAGATCACTTTGCACAACGGTGTGACCATTTAAGGCTGTTTTTGTTTAAGGATGTTGGATGGCGGGAACGAAAAAATGACAATAAAAGCTAAATGTTTATTCTAAAAATAACTTAAAAGGGGGGGTTTAAATGCGTGAAATAACGGTAGGACTAATTCCTGCTCCCGAATTACCGGAAGAGTTGGCTTATGATATAGTTGAAGAATTACCCGCTATTTTTTCTGAAAAAATTAATCATAAAGCGTGTTGGAAGATTGAAATTGCGGTAGATCCGCTTACAGGGGCTGTGGAAAATGCCAAGGAAGTTATTGATGAAGCTGCACAAATCAAACAAAGGAAAAACTGGGATTATGCGTTATGTTTAACAGACCTCCCTATGTATTCGGATAAAGATTTGATGTTGGCTGAGGTTAATTTTGAACAAGGTGTCGCTCAGCTTTCTCTTCCTGCATTTGGTTCTATGCCCTTACGTAGTCGTGTGCGAAAATCGATCGTTCAATTAGTAGGGGAATTATATGAACGAAGGATGGAAAGCAGCAACGCAACCACATCTGCAAATAAGGAGATGGTCTCAGCGAATGAAAACGTCCATCAAAGTGGTAAGAAAAAGGGTTTAATAAAGAGGCAATTTCATTTTTCTCCCATTCGTAGGGTTGAATCTGCCGAAAAAGAGGAGGCACCGGATCTACGTTTCATTATTACACCCCGAATCCACGGGAAATTAAGGGTTCTGTTTGGAATGACTTACGCGAATCGACCTTGGAAGATTATTCCGTCTTTTAAACCAATTGTTGCGGTTGCGTTTGCTACAGGAGCATATGGTTTAATATTCCCCACACTTTGGGAAATAAGCCATTCCTTTGATATTCTGCGTTTGATTGGCTTGATGGCAGCAGCTATATTAAGTATAGTAGTCTGGATCATCACAGCGCATAATCTATGGGAAAAGCCCACGTCAAAAAACAATCAAAGTGTAAGAAAACTATATAACAGGGTTACCGTTCTCACCCTTATAATAGCGGTAATATTCTATTATGTCGTCCTGTTTATACTTTTTTTATTCACGGTACTTTTATTCGTGCCGCCGGATTTGTTCATCTCTCTGGGAGGAGTAAAAGGGTCGGTTAGTTTTGGTAACTATGTTGATCTTGCATGGCTTGCGACCTCAATCGCTACTTTAGCAGGGTCAATTGGTGCTAGTCTGGAAAACGATGAACTCGTTCGAAACATCACATATGGATATCGACAAAATCGACGTTATAATGAAATGAACCAGGAGGAAGCGCACACTTAGCAGGAGTTGTATAGATTAAAAACCAGGGGGCATTACACTGAACCCCCTTAACCGCCATCCCCTTTTGCTAATTTTTTCCGATTTGCAGCCATGGGAGGCTGTTCTAACCATTTATTTTTAATCATGATATTAGCCCCATCCTCGGAAAGTTTCTGTATTTCAGTGAATAATCGGTTATACATTGCGCCCAAATCCGTTCTAGGGCTTTGCGCAACACTTGTACCATAAAAACCGGTACTCAAAGCAATCAAAGCAGTTGTATAATACATCATTAATTTGTCAGAAAATGTAGATGTTGTACTTGTTGTTACATCTGTATCCCATGTCATAGGGACAGGTAAATTACTTTCTTTTAATTTTTCGCTAAATAAGTTAATATGCTTTTTGGCAACTTCAATACATCTGAGCATGAATGCAGTGGCATCCTTTGATTGGGCAACTTGGCTAAATCCAGTTAAAACAGCTGCTCCAAAAGCATTTCTTTGGATATTAGCATAAAGGTTAGTCACTTCTGATCCTGTTAACGGTCTTTTTTCACCAAAAATGTCCCATAAAAAACCTTGCTTTTGTACAAAGTTAACTTCATCAAGATTGGGCAGGTATGGTGCTCTGACATACAACCCCTTTGATAACAACAAATCTTTTGACATCTCGTATAATTCCATTGTCTCTGATAGACATTCTTTATAGTAGGCGGTAATATCTGACCTTACAGCAAAGGACAAACTAGCTGCATATCTTGTAAGACCTATTGCAGCCATCTGATGTAAAAACGTTAATGCAAAACTGTCAGCGTATAACCTTGGAGCGGTTACATCAACATCTTCCTCCACTTTAAAACCATGCGGGACTTGATGCTTTTCCTCAGTGAGTATCGTATTGATTTTTTGCAAATGTGCCTGAGACAATTTCAAAGCATGCGCAATTACAGGCTTTATTTCTGTATCCTCGGCTTTTTCCAGTAAATAGCTTAACGTACATTCACTTGCACTATCTTCCATGTATTGGGAAACAAGCTGTGTAATTTCTCCTGAGGTCAGTCTTATTTGTTTTTCCTGTTCCACATTACCCCTCCATTTTTGAACAACCTTCTTGCTGGATATTCTTTGTAATTAAAAGTGAATTATGCGGGATTAGTGTTCTTACTGTGTTTGCCATTGAAGATGATTTGAATTTTTTATTGCAAATACAACAAAAATAATGTAATCTGAATTTATAAATATCGTTGTAAAATCAATAAAATTAGGAGCCGAATAATGAAGGATATACTTCGTGATATTGGAATCATAGCAAGAGCGCTAGATTCAATAAGCAACATTGAGTTTAAAGAACTTGATCTTACCAAAGGGCAATTTTTATATCTTGTGAGAATATGTGAAAACCCTGGAATTATTCAAGAAAAATTGGCAGAGATGATAAAAGTTGATCGCACAACTGCTGCCCGTGCAATTAAAAAACTCGAAATGCAAGGTTTTATTGAAAAGAGAAATGACGAAACAAATAAAAAAATTAAAAGGCTGTTTCCCAAAGAAAAAGGGGAAAACATTTATCCATTTTTAAAAAGAGAAGAAGAACACTCGAATAGCGTTGCTCTGGCTGGATTTACTTCGGATGAGATGAATACGTTTTATGTGCTGCTGCAAAGGGTCAGAAAGAATGTGGAAGCTGATTGGGAATTCGTGAAAAAGGGAAATAAACGCGACTATTGAGGGAAAGGGAAGATTCAGATGTCTGTGGTTATCAATGAATGTACAGTTGAGGATGTAAAAACACTTCAAGAAATCAGTTATAACACGTTTCATGAGACTTTTTCCAATATGAATTCAGAGAAGAACATGAAAGCTTATTTGGAAAATGCTTTTAACACAAAGAAGTTGGAAGAAGAAATATCAAACCCCGCTTCAACATTTTATTTTCTATATTGTAATGGGGAACTTGCAGGTTATTTAAAAATAAATGTTGATGAGGCCCAAACAGAAGATATGGGGGAGGAAGCACTGGAAATTGAAAGGATTTATATTAGTGAGGAGTTTCAAAAAAACGGGCTTGGAAAGTGCCTGTTAAAGAAGGGGCTGGAAGTTGCAAAGGACCAAAACAAAAGGAAAATTTGGTTAGGTGTTTGGGAATATAATACAGGTGCGATCCGTTTTTATCAAAGGATGGGGTTTGTTAAAACGGGCTCACATTCTTTCTACATGGGAGACGAACAACAAACGGATTTTATTATGGTCAAAACAATGGCATGAACAACTTAATTGATGGGAGCGTGAGTATATGTTTATTCCGCGGCATTTTTCAATCAAGGATGATGAAAAACTTTATGAAATCATAGATGAATATGGGTTTGCTACTTTGTTTTCGCAGCATGAGGGAGAACCTGCAGCCACACAAATACCTTTAATGATGGATAAAGACCGGAAACATCTTTATGGCCATTTTGCACGATCGAATCCGCAATGGAAGGATATTGACAAACAGCGGGTTCTGGCTGCTTTTCATGGTCCGCACTGTTATATTTCATCGTCTTGGTATGAGACAAATAGAGCAGTCCCTACATGGAATTATATTACTGTACATGTTTACGGGCATGTTGAACTTATCGATGGCAAAGAATTAAAGGAATCATTGAGTGGACTTGTACTAAAATATGAAGGCCCCGACAGCTCATACAAATTAGATGAGGTCGATCCCAAATATATGGAAGCCCAGACGAAAGGAATTGTGGGTTTTAAGATAAAGGTCGATAAAATGGAAGGTAAAGCGAAATTAAGTCAAAACCATCCAAGGGAACGGCAAAAGATGGTGATTCATGAACTTGAAAAATCTGAACATGAAGACGAACAAAGGATTGCTTCATACATGAAAAAGAACCTGAGGGCCGATAATTAGAGTGATTCTCTGACGCTTCCTGGCGAAAAGGGACAAAGCTGTCTCCCGAGTTGAGGTGTTCTCTCCCGTCCAGAACAAGTTGCTCGTGTAGCTAGTGCTAGAATATCGCATGTTGGTGGAGAAGAAGCAGACATACAACAATACAAGAAAACTTCCGGAAATTTACTAAATAATGGCTTGCATTTTTTCTCATAAAAGAGTAAAGTTAAAAGTAGCAAAAGGAAATTGAAGTTTGAAATAATACTTTACGATCTCTTTATCAAAGTGAGTGTAAACGTATTTATGATTCAATTACTTTGCACGATATTTGGATAAGGAGGTCATCCTCAATGACTGGTAAAGTAAAATGGTTTAATGCAGAAAAAGGCTTCGGTTTCATCGAGCGTGAAGACGGGGACGATGTATTCGTACATTTCTCAGCAATCCAGGCTGAAGGCTTCAAAACACTTGAAGAAGGCCAAGATGTTGAATTTGAAATTGTCGAAGGTAACCGCGGACCACAAGCGGCTAACGTCGTTGTTCAATAATAAAACAACAAAGGGCTTATCTCCTCGGGGATAGGCTCTTTTTTTGCAAGTTAAGAAAGTATAAAAATAAATTTTTGTTTCATTTTGTTTTTAAAAATGACAGAAACCCCTACTGAATGGAGTTTTTACTTTTTATTGGATATTCAAATTGAAAAAGGCTGGTGATCATTGATGGAAAATCGTGATGTGGATCAAAAGGTCATTGAAAACTATGAAAACGCCGAAAACATGATGATACTCGTATTTGCTCAGTGGTGCATCAATCATGATTTGCACCCAATGAAATTATACCAAAGGGCTTATCCGACCCAAAGTGCCAATCAGGCATTAGCCGCGGCACTGGAGCACACTGTACCGAAAGCCGAATCAGAAGAGATTTCCGATCAGACGGTATTACAGGTGCTCCAGCTCTTTGGCAATAATGATTTAGCATATGTTGTTCAGTCAGAAATCGAGCAACGGAAAGAATAAGTCAAGAATGTTATTTTTCCAGTAACTTGATAAGGGCTTGTGTCCCGCTGTCTGCATCTCCGTTTTCTGCCAGTTGTTTGTACAGTTTTAGTGACAGGGCTAATCCCGGGGTTTCTATACCCATTTCTTTGGCAGTTTCCAAGGCGATTGTCATGTCCTTGATAATATGTTTGACATAAAAGCCTGGGGCAAAGTCTCTTTTAATCATACGGGGTGCCAGGTTGGACAATGACCAGCTGCCAGCAGCCCCTGTTGTAATGCTGTCCAGGACTCTGCTGGGATCAAGTCCGGCTTTTTGTGCATAAACAATCGCTTCACATACACCAATCATATTAGAAGCAATTGTGATTTGGTTACACATTTTCGTATGCTGCCCGGCACCTGCCTCTCCTTGTAAAATGATTTCACTGCCTATCACATCCAAAATGGGACTTATTTCATCAAAAACATTCGGGTCGCCGCCAACCATAATGGCAAGCGTTCCATTCCTTGCTCCGATATCTCCACCAGATACAGGGGCATCCAGTGCTTTGATTCCTCTTTCCGCAGCTTTCTGATAAATATCAACAGCAAGTGCCGGTTTTGATGTCGTCATATCGATCACAACGGTACCTTGCTTGGCATTGGCCAAAATACCGTCATCACCAAAGTAAATCTCCTCAACATCTTGCGGGTATCCTACCATAGTAATAATTACATCGGCTGAAGCTGCTACATCTGCAACCGTATCTTTCCAGGCAGCACCTTTATCAAGCAGATCCTGAGCCTTTTCTTTCGTACGCGTATAGAGGGTCAATTCATATCCAGCATTCAGTAAATTTTCCGCCATACTTCTACCCATGACACCTGTTCCAATAAATCCAATCGTTGTCATATATCGATACTCCCTTATTTAATAGTATACATACCATTTCGACACCCATACGCCAAAATCCTTTCTTGTGTGGTATACTGGAAAAACAAAGGCGTCGTAGCTGTACAAGCTTTTGTTAAATGACTGCACAACTATAAATTTCATACACGCTTAGCTAGGAGTTGTTTTAGGTGCAATGGTTTAAAAAATCATTTCATGAAATACCGGTAGATGAATTATATCAGATTATCAAAGCGCGAGTTGATGTATTCATTGTTGAACAATCCTGTCCATATGAGGAGTTGGATAATTGTGATCAGGAAGCGATTCATTTATTCTTGAAAGTAAATAATGAAATTGCAGCTTATGTTCGTATCTTACCAAAAGGTAGGACATTTCCGGAAGTATCCATTGGCAGGGTGCTGGTGGTGGAAAAATATCGTGGCCATGGTTATGCCAAAATGATCATGCAACGGGCGATTAACTTTATTGTTGAAGAATGGCAGGAAACTACCATCAAAATTCAAGCTCAAACCTATTTGCAATCCTTTTACGAATCGTTTGGGTTTCAGCAGATTTCACCGGCTTATTTGGAAGATGGCATTCCCCATATTGATATGATCTACTGTAGTAATTAATTTGTATGTAATGACAACTGAACTTTGCTAATCAACAACAGAGGACAGGAAATCCTGCCCTCTGTTTCTTTATGGAAACGCAACAGAATAATACAGCAATAGCAAATGATTCGTTCCACCCAATTGCATAATTTCCCTGGTGAGGTGAAAGATACTTCTAATAAAACACCTTTGGAGGGACTCTTATGAATACACAGCCTAATCCAGATTTGACCTCTTCAGAAATCGCAAGTCTTTGGAGTGGCTATCTGAGTGATTCGATGGCAATACAAACCATTAGCTATGCATTAACTCATATTCAAGATCAAGATATACGTGCTGTATTTGAATTTGCTTTGAGCTTATCGCAACAACACGTGCAATTTGTGGAAAACATGTTTACGACAGAAGAAATCGCTATTCCTTTTGGGTTTTCCGAACAAGATGTAGATCTAAGTGCACCACGCTTGTTTACGGACGACTTTTATCTCGTCTACATACAAAACCTTGGGAAAATGGGGGTGACAGTCTATACAATGGCTTTGGCTAATGCGGCACGTTCGGATGTTGTTCAGTTTTATAAGCAATGTCTTCATACATCAGCGGATTTATTGGACCAAGCCATAAAAGTGAAATTGGAAAGAGGAGTTTTTACAAGAGCCCCCTATATTCCTAAACCGAAAATTGCAGAATATGTCAATGACCAGAATTATACGAGCGGAGGATGGTTTAATGAAAAACGTCCGTTAAATGGAATTGAAATTACGAACCTATACTACAACAGTGAAAGGAATACGGTGGGAGCCGCTCTGATTACCGGGTTCAGCCAGGTGGCTCAATCAAGTGAGGTTAGGAAGTACATGGCCAGGGGACGGGATATCTCAGAAAAACACGTCAACACATTCAATAAAATTATGAGAAATGACCATTTGCCTACTGCTCAAACGTGGAACGCATTACCCACGGATTCTACACAACCTCCATTTTCAGACAAACTGATGATGTTCCATATTGCAGCGATGAATGAAGCCGGGATTGGTCAATACGGCGCAGCAATTGGCGCTAGTCAAAGATCGGATTTAATCACAACGTATACGGCGCTTACAGCTCAAATTGCAAAATATGCCGCAGATGGTGCAGATATCATGATTAAAAATGGGTGGATGGAAAAGCCCCCGCAAGCTCCAAATCGGGAATCAATTGCAAAAGGGAAACATTAGGTGTTCATGAATGTATTATTTATGGTAATCATTATTCGAGTAAAAGGTATTTTTTCTAGAAAGTTAAGAAAGTATAAAAATCAACTTGCGTCCAGCTTATGCCAGAATAGGCTCCGTCCGGCTCCAGCGCCCAGCGGCTAGCAAACTTCAGGCTTCTTCCTACGATAAGTCAACATCGGTTCGCTTCCAGCTTACCGTGTTTCCTTTATCTCGTCAGAACCCTTCCAGTTTGTACGCCGCTAACCGGGCGCTTCCGCCTTTGGTTCAATTTTTTGGGACTATCGTGTTTGAAATTCTGCACACGTGGTAAACATTAAATAGATTAGCACTCGACCCGGAAGAGTGCTAAAAACCAAAATCTGTTCAAAAGGAGTGGTTAACAATGGCATTAGTTCCTTTTAACAACAGGAAAAATCGGAGTGTAGTCAATGCGAGTCCTTGGAATCCGATCAACATGATTGATGACTTCTTTAACGATTCATGGTTTCAGAACAGAAATCTCGTAACGGATCCGTTTAAAGTGGATGTAAAAGAAACGGATAACGAGTATTTGGTTGAAGCAGAAGTTCCGGGAGTGAAAAAAGAGGATATTGATCTTCGTTTAAACGACGGCAGGCTTTCGATTGTTGTCAACAGAAAAGAAAACGTCGAAGAAAAAGGCAAAGATGACTCGTATATTCACAGAGAGAGACGGTATGACACAATGCAGCGTTCCTTATATCTGGGCAATGTTAAACCCGATGAGGTAAGTGCAAAACTGGAGGATGGATTGCTGCAAATTACAGTGCCTAAAGACGAACAACAATCCGATAATGCCCGTAAAATTGACATTACGTGAGCTGCTGTTAACCGTCACCCTTCAAACATTAAAAGAAGCAGGGATGGGTCACAGGTACCCGATTATATTCCCTTTTCTGAATAAAAAAACGGCCTGAATATGGCCGTTTTTTTATACCAGAATTTTTGGGCTAAACGCTATTTTAAAGCCCGATTAAGGCGATGACTAATTTTGTACTGAATGATATCAGCCTAGCTCGAATGATCCAAAATTAATCCAGGTAATTGATAGGACATATTGACATGATTTGGGAACGTAAATAAAGAATCAACTTTGCGCTTTAACACATAGTATAATTAGCTATCCTTTTTTGAACATCCTCTGAAATGATTTTTTAAATGGAGGCTAACCCTATGCTAACTAAAAAGCAATTAAATACATGTAAAAACGCCCTTACCGAACGGCAAAATGAACTGATTAAGCAGGTGCAGGATCATTTCGGTCTGCAGTTTGAGTTTGCCCAGGAATCGATTGGGGAACTATCCAATTATGATAATCACCCGGCAGATCATGGGACCGGTTTGTTTGAACGCGGAAAAGACCTCGCATTAAATGAGCATGCGGAAAGGGAATTGGAAGAGATTAATGAAGCATTACATGCAATTGAACAGGGAACCTATGGCATTTGTAGTAAATGTGGCAGGGACATCCCTTTTGAACGGTTGGAGGCGGTTCCAACGACTGATGTTTGTATGAAGCATGCGTCGGACCATACATTTAACCGTGAACGGCCAATTGAAGAAGAAGTATACAGTTCGCATATCAACCCGAACAAACGTGGGGATGAAGTGGAAACAGAATATGACGCGGAAGACGCCTGGCAAGATGTGAACCGCTATGGAACATCTGATACTCCTTCTGACATTTATGACGATCAGGAGAATTACGATCAGGTTTATCCAAATAGTGACGAAAACCGGGGAAGTGCAGAGGACATTGAAAGCTTCCTATCCGCCGATATTTATGGTAAATACGATGGCGTTACTCCAAACCATAACCGGTATGAAAAGCGCTATAATGAAGCGGAAAACGATTACCAGGACGATGGTTACAACGAGAATGAATAAGAAAAACGCACAAGTTGATTGCTTGTGCGTTTTTCTTATAGGGGCCTGGGTGGGATTTCTTTAATAACTGCCAAACCCATCCAGCATACTGCTAAGCACAGAGTCAATGAGTGTTTCGGCAAAGGATTGTAAAAAGAAGCTGCAAACAAGTAAGGAAATAAAGTAAATGGCCATTAAAATATAAATCCGGTCAAATCCGTTTGCAGGCTGCTCCAATAAAATAAGTGTCGGGATAATCATTAATGCACCAATCATGCTTAGCAAAATGAATGCTCCGGATAAGGAAGACAGGCCGATGAAAGCAATAATAAATCCTGCCACATATAATAACAAATACGGGATTAGGTAGGCACCATATTTAGCCAGTGCATCGGCATAGGTAATCTGCTGTGCAACAATCTTACCACCTGCCAAAGTTAACGCAGCAACAACGAGGAATAATAAGATAAATTCAACAAATGGTAACACAAAGGTTGTAAAAAATGTAAAGTCAGGCTCACCAAAATAGCCGCTGGAGAAGGCATGGAATGTGAGGTGAACACCTAAGGCAAGGAGGAGAGCAAATATAACGATCGTCACAATACTGGAAACCAGATCATTGCTATTCGCATGTTTTGCTTCGCTCGGTTTTTTGAGTAAGGTAACAAAAAAATGCCCAAAATCGGCGCCTGCTGTTTTTAGCTTCTCAATTGTTTCGTTTTGTCTGACTTGTTCCGGTTGTTCATTATTTGCGGTCGATTGTTGCTGTTCGGTCGTATACATGGTTGGATCCTGTGTCGGGATTGATTCAGTGTCTGACAGTTGAGCCCCACAGTTTGTGCAAAATTTTCCCTGCTCTATTTCTTGTCCGCAATTTGGACAATGCATGTTATCACTTCCTTTGACATATTTACGAAAATTATCCGCATGATCTTTTTTTAAAAGCTGGGGTGCGCGTATATTATTAATTATATCGGTCTGCCACCCAAAAAAGAAGGGAAACCTCCTTTTTAAAATGGATAGGTTTCCCTTAATGGATGGAGATAGATTATTGTTCCTGTTCCAGGCGTTTGGACAATGTCAGTTCTACTGTGTTTGGTTTGCCATTTTGATATACTTCCAATTTAATGGTATCTCCAACGTTTGTCTCTGAGTACATATATTTTCGTAAATCCAAAATAGATTTAACTTCTTTATCGTTTATTTTGGTAATAACATCAAACTGATTTAAGCCGGCTTTATCAGCAGGTGATCCAGGTTCAATATTTGCAACAACCATCCCGTGGTCGACGTCTTTAGGAAGTTTGATATTTTGTTGATATTGCGGCGGAACCTCATCAAGTGCAGCAGTGCTAACCCCAATGAATGGACGTTCGATTTTGCCTTTTTTCTCCAGATCCTTCATAATTGGCATGGCGGAATCAATTGGAATCGCAAATCCTATCCCCTCGACCGATTGCTGGGCAATTTTCATCGAATTAATGCCGATCACTTCACCGTCACTGTTGACAAGTGCGCCACCACTGTTCCCCGGATTAATTGCCGCGTCAGTTTGGATAACCTCTGTTGACCAGTCAGGCTGGTTATCTCCGTTGGTATCAATTTTTATATTTCGTTCCAGTCCACTAATAATGCCTTTGGTCACGGAACCAGAGAATTCCATGCCTAACGGGTTACCAATCGCGATGACAGTGTCTCCCACTTCTAAATCACCGGACTTGCCGATTTTTGCGACCGTATCAATCTTGCTGCCATCAACCTGTAAAACTGCCAGATCGGTGAGCGTATCGGTTCCTAATACTTTTGCTTTTAGTTTATGATCGTCATCCAGTGAAACATCGACTTCAGACGCACCATTTACCACATGGTTGTTTGTAACAATGTAGGCTTTGCCGTTTTCTTTCTTGTAAATAATGCCAGATCCTGAACCAGCTTCCTGACTTGGCTCCCAATCACTTATTTGCTTCTTGTTAATCACACCAACAACTGTCTTGGAAGCCTCACTAATATCGGAGGCAACATCCGCATCATCAGAAGCAACGGTATTGGAAATGGCTGGTGTTGTTTCTTGATCTTCCGCTTGACTGGATCCGCTGTTGCTGTTGGCCTCTTGGTTTGTACCAGTAGGAATGACGTTTGTCAGAAATAAAGCTGCGACAATCACCGCCGAAATGATTCCGCCGACAAGCCCGCTTAATAGTGGGTGGGATGATTTGGGTTTCGGCTCTTTTGGCGGTGTTTGTTTTGGTCTTCTCGTAATTCCCGGGCCTTTTTCTGATTGGTTATCATAAAATTGATCATGACTTTGCTTTGACTGGCTGTCAGTATTTTGATTATCCGTTGGTTGTTGCTGATTTTGCTGTTCATTGTGCTCATCACGATAATCCATATTTATCACCCTCTAATATCTAAGTAATAATTTCTATATTATCATTATAATTGCCTGCCTTGGAAGAAATTAAGTATAAATGTAGAAAAAGTGTGTAATAGTGCTCCACATTGTCCAGGCCCGAAGCAATCAGGAACTTACGAACTGCTTATCCCGCATTCATGTATCATTTGCACATACATGGGGAAGGAAAAATACAGCCTGTTAATAAGTGATCTGCTTTTTGCTTTTCATTGTTCATATTCCCCATTTTGTGTAAAAATAAAAGTGTAAATGTAGAAAGTGGGTAAAGCGGGACGCGGTGCCTGTCCCCCCGTCCCACAAAGGAGGTATATGAATTGGGTTATCATATTGGTGTGGTGGAGGATGATTCGAATATTCAAAATATCGTTTCTGCCTATTTGAAAAAGGAAGGGTTTATGGTGACGATTCATGATACGGCGGAGAAGGCATTGGAATTATGGGAAACACAACCACCGGATATGTGGATTTTAGATATTATGCTCCCGGGAATGGACGGGTATGATTTTTGCAAACGAATTCGGCAAGAGAGTGAGGTGCCAATTATTATTATTTCGGCTAAAGATGAAGAAGTGGATAAAATATTGGGGCTTGAACTTGGCAGTGATGATTATTTAACGAAGCCATTTAGCCCCCGGGAATTAGTGGCTCGTGTGAAGCGGCTGTTGAAACGCTCCAACTTGGTTATGGACGCAAATGACCCTGTTCAGGACAAGGTAACAGTGGATAATCTGGTTATTTATAAAGGGGATCGTCTGGTGTTCTGGAATGGGCTCGAGCAGGAAGTAACAACCAAGGAGTTCGATATGCTGTTACTATTTGCAGAAAATGTGAACCGGGCCTTTTCCCGGGAGGAATTATTGATTCAAGTCTGGGGCAGCGATTATTTTGGCAGTGATCGTGCGGTAGATGACCTGGTGAAACGAATTCGCAAAAAATTGAAGGATATCCAATTGGAAACTGTTTGGGGCTACGGATATCGCCTTCGTTCTGAAGAGGAATAGCAATGAAACTGCAAAATCAATTAAACGTTGCGTTTACGACATTACTACTGGTCATTTTGGCTGTTACGGGATTTGTTATTTATTCCTTGATCCTCGATTTGCTTGTACAAGATGAACAGCGGCAATTGAAACAAAAAGGGGAGATTCTTGTCAGTATTTTAAATGATGAGGACAGTTCCCAGCAAAACATTGAACAGTTCAGTGATTTTTTGGAGGATAAGGATTTACAATTATTTTTGTATGATCGTGCACATAATCAGGTGCTGGACTCGACCATGTCACAACAGGTTGCCGCCGGATTTTTCCGGAACAATAATTTTGCCGACGAATCGAAGCAATTATGGGAATATAGCAATGATAAATACGTTACCTCAAGAATTCTGTTTTATCCAAAAAGCACCGGTCTGGAACTGATCCTGTTAACCCCGCTCAAGGATTTGCAGGCTGTCCAGCATAATTATATTCAACGGCTGCTGGTCGTGTTCCTGATTGGGGCGGTGGCTGCGATTATATTGAGTTATTTTTTGACCAACAAACTGGTTACCCCATTAACGAAATTAAAATGGCAGTTAAAGAAAATTGAAAAGCGGCAATTTGACCAGATTGAACGCATTCAGGCGACGGGGGAAATTAAGGAGGTTGAACAAAGTGTGTACGAAATGGCTGGTGAATTGCAGCGCTATATGAAAACACAGCAAGCCTTCTTCCAAAATGCCAGTCACGAGTTGAAAACGCCATTAATGACCATTCAAGGCTATGCAGAGGGAATCCACGATCGTATATTTAATGAGCAAGATGAAAAAAAAGGCCTGGAAATCATGGTCAAAGAGGTCAAACGACTAAAAAAGATTATTAATGAGATGATATTACTAGCCAAGTTGGACAGTGAACAAACAAGCTACCAGCCGGAAAAGATAGCTGTTCGCGAATTGATCGATCAGGTTCTGGAACGGGCATTGCCATTGGTGAATGAACAGGGAGTTACGATTGAAGATCATGTAGAACCGGAGACGATGATTGTTGCCGATCAGGAGATGTTACTTCGGGCGTTGTTAAATATCACCTTTAATGGAATCCGTCATGCCAACTCCAGGGTAGAGATTCATGTTACCAAACAGGCAAACAATACCTTCATAACCGTTGAGGATGACGGGGAAGGGATAGCGGAGGAATTAATTCCGCATATTTTTCACCGGTTTGTGAAAGGGAAAAATGGCGAAACCGGACTGGGACTCGCAATTGCCAGGGCGATTGTCGAACAATCCAATGGCAAAATTACGGTTGGTACATCCAGTTTGGGCGGGGCAAAATTTACGTTACAATTTGTCGTTGCAAAAAAGTAGTTTTTTTCGACAGCATTTTGTGCTATAATAGTATGGTTTGAGTCAACCTTATTACAGATGGACGTTAGGGAACGAAACCATTTATTTGGCACTCATTCCGCTAACATAATCGTAATAAAAGAGGAGCGTACTTTTATGCAATTAAGAGAAGATATACGAAATATCGCGATAATTGCCCACGTTGACCACGGCAAAACAACACTTGTTGATCAACTGTTGAAATACTCGGGTACTTTTCGTGAAAATGAACATGTAGATGAACGTGCAATGGATTCAAATGACCTCGAACGTGAACGCGGGATTACGATTCTGGCAAAGAATACCGCGATTAATTATAAAGATACAGTCATTAATATTTTAGATACACCAGGTCACGCAGACTTTGGCGGAGAAGTAGAACGAATTATGAAAATGGTCGATGGAGTTCTGTTAGTGGTTGATGCGTATGAAGGTTGCATGCCGCAGACCCGGTTTGTTTTGAAAAAGGCATTGGAACAAAAATTGACCCCTGTCGTTATTTTAAATAAAATTGACCGTCCAAACGCTCGCCCAAATGAAGTAATCGATGAAGTATTAGACTTGTTCATCGAACTTGGTGCCGATGAAGATCAGTTGGAATTTCCGGTTGTTTATGCCTCCGCGTTAAATGGAACGTCTGGTGAGGAACCGGATGATCAGCAGGAAACCATGGATCCGGTTTTCAAAACGATTTTGGAACAGATTCCGGCTCCGGTTGATAACGTTGATGAACCATTACAATTCCAGGTAACGTTGCTGGATTACAATGATTATGTAGGAAGAATTGGGATCGGCCGGGTATTCCGTGGAAAAATTAAAGTCGGCCAGCATGTGGTTGTCTTGAAAAAAGATGGAACCCAAAAATCATTCCGCGTGAGCAAACTGTTTGGTTTTATCGGACTAAAGCGGATCGAAATCCAGGAAGCAAAAGCTGGTGATATTGTGGCCATTGCAGGTATGGAAGATCTGAATATCGGCGAAACGATTTGCCCTGAGGATCATCCGGAAGCCTTGCCGATGCTCAGAATTGATGAACCAACATTGCAAATGACTTTTCTGGTAAACAATAGCCCATTTGCCGGTAAGGAAGGAAAATATATAACTTCCAGACGAATTGAAGAACGGTTAATGAAACAGTTGGAAACCGATGTAAGTTTACGTGTCGAACCAACCGAATCACCGGATGCATGGATCGTATCTGGCCGTGGTGAATTGCACTTATCGATTTTAATTGAAAACATGCGGCGTGAAGGATTTGAACTGCAACTTTCCAAGCCTAAAGTTATTATTAAGGAAATCGATGGTGTATCATGTGAGCCGGTCGAACGGGTGCAAGTCGACATCCCTGAAGAATATACAGGTGGGGTGATGGAATCCCTCGGCGCACGTAAAGGCGAAATGCTGGATATGGTCAACCATGGAAATGGCCAGGTTCGGATTGATTTTAAAGTTCCATCACGTGGCTTACTTGGCTATACGACCGAATTTATGAGTCAGACCCACGGATATGGTATTTTAAACCATACCTTTGATTCGTATGAGCCGGTTTACAAAGGCTATGTCGGCGGCCGTCGTGAAGGGGTGCTTGTCGCATTGGAAAATGGCAAAGCAACCACTTATGGTATTATGCAGTTGGAAGACCGCGGTGTCATTTTCGTTGAGCCAGGAACAGATATTTATGCCGGGATGATCGTTGGCGAACATAATCGCGAAAATGATCTGACAGTTAATATCACGAAAGAAAAGCATCTGACCAACGTCCGCTCTGCAACAAAAGACCAGACGGCAACCATCCGCAAAACAAGAAGCATGTCATTGGAGGAAGCAATCGAGTACTTGAATGATGATGAATATTGTGAAGTAACCCCTGAGTACGTTCGCCTGCGCAAGAAAATCCTGAACAAAAACGAACGGGAAAAAGCAGCAAGACGAGCTAAATTAGGATAATTCTCGAACTGGAAGAATGTTTTAAATGGCATTCTTCCGGTTTTTTATATGTATGGCATAAATCAATTTGATCCCGGTTGATACACAAGCCCGTGTGGTCGATATCTTCTTGAATCCGGTTGATATCCGCGTCTGGTTGGTCGATATATGCCCGAATCCGGTTGATACCCGCGCCCAACCGGTTGATGTAATCTCAAACCTGGTTGATATTCATACGCCACGCCCAATGTCGCCGAACTATAAATAAAAATAAAAGCTGTTTGCCAGCGAAGCAAACAGCTTTTTCAATTTTAATTTATTGTCCAGCTACGTCCCGTTTCGTAAAGAACAGCCAAGAGACAATAAGAAAGATAACATAATACACAATCAATACGATAATCGAAAATTCCAATGTCATTCCATTAATGAGGGGTTCCCGCCCATGTGCGTATTGGCTAAGGTCGGTATTGGCAAACAAAATATATTTAGCAAAGGCTTTGTCCTGAAAAAACGCAACGATTGACGTACCGGTAAACATGAGAAAGATCGCTAATCCAATCGCCAATGAACTTTGCCGGAAGATGGCAGAGATCATAAATGCGAATGTAGCCATCATCACAAGGTTTACCAGTTGATAGCCATACCCCGAAATAATTGCTTTGAGCACAGAAACTTCGGTGATACCACCCATGCCAAATTCAACAATATGTGTATGGATTCCGTTTACACCAAAGAAAATCGCTCCAACAATCCAGGAAAAGATCAACACAGCTAACAGTGTAAAGAGTGCAAATAACAAGGTGGAGACGTATTTGGAAACCAAAATTTTTGTCCGGGATATCGGACGAATCAGCAGCAACTTGATTGTTCCCCATTTAAATTCGTTCGCAATGATTCCGGCAGCAATGATGATGGTAAATAAGGTAACCAACGATAAGAAATCTTTATTTTCAAGGACAAACTGCCATGCATCATATTTGGCCGGCTTGAGATCGTGTTCCAGATAGTAATTGTTTTTAGCAATATCCTCATTGTAAAGTCCCTGCAAATCTTTATCTTCCTGCATTTCCTTGGTCATTTCATCATTACTTTGTTGTAATTCTTCCCGCCAGTCATTTCCCTGATATTCCTCGTTCAGGTCACCAAATGAATGGTTGATAAAAGCCAGACCAATAATTATTGCGGCCAGTAAAATGTACATCACCCAAGTTGACTTGCGAATATATATTTTAATCTGCTCATTATAGAGTAATTTGATAAAGTTACCCAATCGTATTCTCCCCAATCAAATCGAAAAATTTATCTTCTAGCGATGTTTTGGCTGCACTAACTTGATAAATAGCAATATCCTGTTTCGCCAGTGTTTGAATGATTTTTGGTATATCTTCTTTTTCACTTTGAAATTGCAGGATACCGTCCTTGATAATTGCTTCTATCTGGTGTTCCGCTTGTAATATTTTTTTGGCCTGTTCCTGTGGCGTTACTTCCATTTGCACTTGAATTGCTGTTTGTGTGTCAGCTGTTTCGTTCACTTGTTGGGTGGCAATTAATTCGCCATTTTTAATAATTCCAATCCGGTCACACATGAGTTCAATCTCTGACAATAAGTGACTGGAAATGATCACAGCCACATGATCTTTTTCAGCCAAACTTCTGATGTATGTACGAATTTCCCGAATACCAGCAGGATCCAGCCCGTTCGTTGGCTCATCCAGTATTAAGACAGACGGTTTATGTAACAAGGCTTGGGCAATTCCTAGGCGCTGGCGCATTCCAAGTGAATATTTGCCAACTTTATGTTTGATCACTTTTTCCAACCCAACAAGAGAAATCACTTCCTGGATACGTTCTTTGGTCACGCTAGGAGTCATTCGTGCAAAGTGATTCAGGTTTTGGAGCCCGGTCATAAACGGGTACATTTCCGGATTTTCTACAATCGCACCAATTTCTCGGGCTGCTTGTTTATAGTCGGTTTTAATGCTTTTGCCAAGGATGCGAATATCGCCACTTGTCATATGCATTAAGCCAACCATCATTCGGATCGTGGTTGTTTTTCCGGCACCATTTGGCCCAATAAATCCAAACACTTCCCCGGGATTAATTGTAAAGGATAACCCTTTGATAATATTTTTGTTGCCGATGTTTTTATTCACATCGATGAGCTGCATTGCCGGTTCTACCATAACTGCTACCTCCATTTTCTTTGCTTTGTATTACGATGATATTTGGCAAAAGGTTTCAATCATTTAATAGTAGCTTAAATAAAGAAAAAACACATGGCCATTCATGTGTTTCCATAATTGATATGCATTTGAAAGTGAATAGGGGTGAATCATATGTTTATTGTTTTAAATGTGGGTTTTCGTGTTTTGCCACATTGACTCGGGGTCTCCGAAAGCCGCCAGCAATATCTGCCTGTTTAAATTCCTTGGAATAATGAACTTCCTGTGCATCAGAAAGCTGTTTGTTTTTGGTTGGCTGATATTGTATATTTTTCATAAATAACTACCCTTTCTATGAAATGTTCTTTCTATCATGTGTCTTCCCGGTTTGGATGAATTAAAACATCTAAGTTAAGTAAGCAATGTTGGTTGTTGTTGTGCATAAGGCAGTAAACAGTAGTAGTATAGAGTTAAGTAAATGAAGTAATGGCTGCGGAATTTTATCTGGAAGGGGGCAAATGATGATGTGGGCAGATATCTTGTCCGTGATAACCGTTATAGTGCTAATTGTTTCCCTGTTTTTTGCTGTGCGTAAACGTAATAGGGCTGGAATTACTGGAGTAAAAAGTGCTTTATCGGCAATTTTCCTTTACCTTTTGGCGGTAACCAATCTGCTGGCTTATTGGTTTAACTTTGTCGGGATTGTGAGCTGGGGGATATCAATTGTTTTGTTAATATTGGCTGCTTACTTTACCAAGTATATTCCAAAGTCAAAGGTAAACGGTTAAATACAAATACAGCGGGGAGGTGATTCAATGAATGAATTCGTTGTTGGCTGGGGAACGTTGTCATTAATCAATGCGGGATTGGCTCAAGGAAAGAATAGAAGTGGATTGAATTGGTTTCTCTTGTCCCTATTTCTTGGGCCAATTGCGACACTTATATTGGTAATAGTTGAAAAGCGGGCATGATTTTGGTGCGGATAAAAGCAAGGAAGTAATGCGTGAATAAGGATAGAGCGGTTTAATTTGGTTTGGATATCATATATATTATTTGCGTGAATTGTGGTTGCAAAATGGTAAACGATGCAAAAAAGCTTAAAAACCTTTTGGGAACACTTGTTTTGCAACGGGTTTCTGATATACTATTAATAGACAATACACCTTGGCTCAGACCTCAAAAAGTGAAAGGTGTGATGATATGCCACAAACAAACTATTTTCACGTGAAAACAATTGATTCAACTGCATTTATCAACGTTCAGGAAAACCCCATTGATTACAACAAACCAACGAGAGATAATAAGCAAACAAAGCTGCTCAAGCGAATTCCTTTAGAGCGGTTGATGGATTTAAAAATTGATTTTGCTTTCAAACAACTATTCGGGAATGAAAAAAATAAACAAATTACAATTGTGTTTCTCAATGCTATCTTGCAAAAAACTGGCAGAGGCATAATCAAGGATGTCGTCTTCGCCAATGTAGAGCAAAACAGGGAATATGATGAGGATAAAGAATCGAGATTGGATTTGCTCGTTGTTACAGATGCCGGTGAAACAATTAATGTGGAAGTTCAGTTTTCAGACAAACATGATATGGCTAAACGGTCTATATTTTACTGGTCAAGATTGTATAAAAATCTTTTGGGAAAAAGCATGGACTATAAACAACTGCGACCGGTAATTTCCATCAATATCTTGAACTACGATTATTTCAGCCAAACAGAACGCTTCCATACAAGCTATCACTTATCAGAAGATGTGGATCGATATTGGCTTTCGGATGTGGTGGAATTTCATTTCATCGAGATGACCAAACTAATAAAATATTGGAAACAAGGAAAACTGAATCCATGGGAAGATGTACTTGCCAGATGGCTACTGATGCTGGGAATGGTGGATCACAGACATGGGGAAGTATATGACGATATTTATAAAGAATTGGAGGAAATAGCCATGAACGATGAGTCATTACGTGATGCTTTTGAAAATTGGGAAGAACTGAGCATGACAAGAGAACAAGTTTTACAGTATGAATCGCGATTGAAAGTTCTTCTAGATAAAGAAGCTGAACGCCGTCAAGAGGAAGAGCGGAAACAAGAGATAAAGCGGATGGAAAAAGACCTTTACGAAAAGGAAAAACACGTGGGTGAAAAAGAAAAACACGTGGATGAAAAGGAAAAATACGTGGACGAAAAAGAAAAATATTTGGAAGAAAAAGAAAAACATTTGGCGCAAACAATTGATGAAGCGGAATATAATGCTAAAAAAGCTGTTGCCATAAGACTTTTAAAACAGAATATCGCAATAGATGTGGTTGTTAAATCCACAGGTTTGGATGAAGAGGCAGTTGCTCAAATCCTTCAGGAAATGGATACCTAAAATACCTCTAAAGGTTATGTTCCAGCAAAGTGCATGTGTCTGTGTATCATTATACTGATACAAAAGGGAGGTCGTTGTATGCCTATCTGTCAAAACTGTAGTAAGGAATGGACTTGGAAGCAAACAATTAAAACATTGTTTAAATTGAAATGCCTGCATTGTGGTGAAAAGCAATATGAATCTGCCGCAAGAAATTCGGTAGGAAGAGCAACAAAGATTAATTGTAAATGAGTTCCTTGGGGAATATGAGAACCTGTCAGAGTAGAGAAGGACTTTTATATAACTAATCTTGATTAAAATGAAACATTGCCGCAAACGGGTGAGTTAAAGATGAATCATTATGTTCAGAAAATATTTAAAGGAGTGAAAACTGATAATTTACTACTTAGAATGCCAAAGCAAGAGGATCTATCTTACATACTGTCGATAGAAGGAGATCCAGCTACAAATCAATATCGTCCAGCAGGGCCAATGAAGGATCTTGATGAGGCCCAAGAATCATTGAATCGTTGGAGAAATAATTGGTTGAATTATGGATATGGCTATTGGGTAGTTGTTCTCCCGACTACGTCAGATGTAATTGGAGGGATCGGTAAAGATCGCTGGAAAGGGATGGACGTGTTGAACCTTTATTATAGGTTTTCACCAAAGGCATGGGGACACGGCTATGCGACGGAATTAGCCAGGGTTGCTGTTAAAATGGCTAAAGATTATATACCTAATTTGTCTGTTATAGCCCGAATTCGTCCTTCTAATAAACCATCAATACGAGTGGCAGAAAGAATCGGCCTTCAACACTATCATAAACTTGATTCTAATGAACATATGGCTTTTATTTCTGACAAAAGCAAGGTAAGTGCGAAGACGTCAATTTAACGATGCTAATATGGAATAGGCATAAGCGCCAATGCTGAACAAAAGGGCCGGATAGTAGAACAAAAGAATTGTAAACATTTGGTGGTTATATTTTATATATCTAATACGCAAAGGTAGAATAAATATAATGAATGGAAGCCATTAGTAATCTCAATAGCAGCTGTTTCTGGTGAAGGAAAAACTAATGGGAGAGGGTTGACTATGGAGCCAGAATATATAAGGGATTATGCGATGTATTCGGCGATTTTCGGTATGTTTAGTTTTGTTTGGTTCGGGTGGGCTCAGGAGAATCCTAGAAAAAGGTGGCACAAGTATATTGGGATTGCGTCCGGGTTTGCGTTGTTAGTATGCTTGATTGGCGTGTACTTAAGCGTGACGCACGGGGATTCGGCAACTACTTTGTCAGAAAAGGACACGTTTACTAACTACTTAATTGTTTTCTACACTGAATTTTTTTTAGCGGGACTCGGAGCTTTCTTGTTGATCCGAAGTAAAAAAAAGGATTATGTTGCTCCGTGGATTGCTTTTATCGTAGGTGTTCATTTTTTCTGGCTAGTAAACATCTTTAAAGACCTTAGTTTGTATATGTTAGCGGTTCTTATGATAGCAATTGCTGTAATATCACCATGGCTATCCAAAAAATTGGGAGTTGCCAACAGTGCAATCACCGGCATAGGTTCTGGCACAGCTTTATTTTGTTTTGCCATATTGGGATTGATCCGCTACCTATTGGCTTAAAAAATTATTGCTAAAAAAACATCAATTAATCGCTCGGCAAACAGATGTCGTTTTCATGGGTTTGTAGATCTTCAAACATTGAGCGCGATTGCAGGGAAATGAGGTGACTGATTCAATGAAGATAAGAAAGGCTGTTTTGGCTGATGCAAAAGGAATAGCAAAAGTACACGTTGACAGTTGGAAAACGACATATGCAAATATTATCCCAGAGAGGTATTTGAATAATGTGACCTATGAGAAGAGAGAACAGTTATGGATAAACAACATTCCAAACGGTGGCGTTTACGTGGCAGAAACCAAAGAGAAAGATATTGTAGGGTTTTCATCTGGTGGTGAGAAGAGGACAGATAAATATCCGGGTTACACAGGTGAATTATATGCCATATATATTTTGAAAGAGCATCAAAGAGACGGAGTGGGGAAATTACTTGTAAGACCAATAATTGAGGAACTAAAACAAAAAAACATGTCTACGATGATAGTAAAAGTGCTTGAAGATAACAGTTCCCTTCTTTTTTATGAAGCACTTGGAGGTAAAAAAATAGATACCGTTGAAGAACAGTTTTCCGGAAAAACGCTTAATAAACGTGTATACGGATGGGACGATATAGCCATTCTTGAAGGGCTTGTATAGATGCTTTGAAATTAACGGATTTTTTAATACTATCCTGAATTTAAGTCTTCCTGAAATGGGCGCAGTAATTAACGACTGGCTGCCATAATTGGACCGTATTGTTAAACAACACTTAAATATCTAAAGTTTAGAAGAGATTATGAAATTTTGTACTTAAAGTAACTGGCAGATTAATTTAACAAGGATTAATGTCTAGAAAGTCTAGAAAAACTAGTGGCGGGGCTTTCAAACCTACTTTTCTCCGTTTAAATATGATTGGAGTATCCCGACAAACTATAAGTTTCATTGCAACAGGACATTTTAATCCTTCAGCAAAATTGGCGTTAATATTATGTATTGCCCTAGATAAAAAATTTGAGACCTGTTTTATTTTTAATTGGGGTTACCGCAATCGGGAGCTTATCAACAACAAAGGTATTCCCTATTTTGCAGAAAGAACCGATTTAATGGAATCGTTCTGTTACCTATCAACTTGCTTTTTTCCAGCATAGAGAACAGAAACGGAATAAGAAATACGACACGGGAGCTGTCTGAAACCACTGAAAAGGTGCGACTATTTAACTGTTAATTTTGCTTAACTCAAGGTTGGCCTTGTGCATGTGAGTATTGATCACGCTGGGTCTGAAACTGGTTGAGTGAGCTTGAAAGTTTATTATCTTGTGCACAAATTTGATCATGTGACCGATAATTCCATCACTTTTTTAGAGGCAGAGAACCTTTTCATTAAAGACGTTTTCCAAGGCGATGGTCTCCGCCTTGTCGCCAACAGGTGTCGCGGTGGCATGGGCGTTGATATAATCGATATCGCCTGGCTTTAGTCCAGAGGTTTCCAATGCCCGTTTGATTGCAATCGCTGCCCCTTCTCCATAAGGATGTGGTGCAGTTTCATGGTAGGCGTCATTGGAGGCGCCATAACCGGCAAGCTCGGCATAGATTTTTGCCCCACGTTTGGCTGCGTGTTCTTCAGTTTCTAAAATAAGAAAAGCTGCTCCTTCACCTACAACCATTCCTTTTCGGTTGGCATCAAATGGTCGGCTCCATTCCCGCATATCATCTGGTCCATCGGTTGCGATTGCGCCCGCTGAACGCAAACCGGCAAGGACAACCGGAGAAAATAGATATTCCGCTCCACCAGCTAAAACCAGATCCACTTCACCGCGTTTGAGCCAATACATCGATTCACCGATCGCATTGGCCGATGCCGCACAAGCAGTTGTGTAGGTCATGACCGGTCCGCGAATATGATATTCCATGGCAAGTGCTGCCGCTGCTGCGTTTGGAATGGATTTCGACAACAGCCTGGGCCCCATCCGCTTGTCAGGGTACATAGCCAGTGAACTCGCACTCTCGGTAAGTGACTCCACACCACCATATGCGGTTCCCACCGATATTCCCATTCGCTGTTGCGGAAGATCCACTGACCAAGATGCTTCTGTTTCTGATGATAATCCGGCATCTTTAACCGCCTCAGCTGCTGCAATAAGGCCAAGCTGGGTAAACCTGTCCGTATTTTTGATTTGTTTTTTGGAAAGGTAGTCGTGCATATTGATTTCCGGTAGTTGTGCAGATACTGGAATCCATTTCTGCCAGTCGGCTTGTTTCGTTTCCTTAACGGCAGATTTCCCTTTCATTATTGAATCCCAAAAAAAGGGAACGCCAACACCAAACGGGGTGATGGCGCCGATTCCAGTAACAACAACTTTTGGTGTCGTTACTGCCATTCATTTGCCTCCTTTGTTTCAGTTGCATTTTTTCCTAAATACTTTTTAGCGGCTTCAACAAGGCGAAACTTCTGTATTTTTCCGTTTCCGGTATATGGCCAATCCGCTTCTTCAATAAACCAGACGTAGCGGGGGACTTTAAATTTAGCTAGTTGCTCACGGCATAGGTTTACAATATCACGTCTTTTTAGCTTTTTGCCAGCCTTTAACTCTACGAAAGCGGCACCAATTTCACCGGTGATGGCATCGGGTACCCCAACAACATACACTTGTTTGACGGCATCATGGTTAGAGATAACTTCTTCCACTTCTTTTGGCGCAACATTTTCACCGGAAACTTTATATAAATCCTTACTCTTTCCAAGGAATTCAATATAACCATGTTCATCAATCCGTCCCAAATCGCCAGTATAAAACCATCCGTCCTTATCAATAGCAGCGGCCGTTTCTTCTGGTTTATTGTAATAGCCGTTGGTTACAATGTTTCCACGGACGACAAGTTCACCAGGAGTGTTTGGATCAATATCCTCTTTTGTGAATGGATCGACTACTTTATATTGCGTGTTTGCTCCGCCAAATTCAGCCAAACCACTGCTTCCACCCGGCTTCATCCGTCCTACCCTGGTGGAAACAATCGCAACTGAATCGCCCACTTCCGTATGAACAGTTGCTGCAGTTGCTTCTGTTCCACCATAAGCCGTACAGATCTCAGTCAGACCAAGTTCCTGTATTGCCTGCTTCCAGACCGGAATTGGTGCCGGGGCAGCTGCACAAAGTAAGCTGAATAATGATGTCAGGTCATATTTCTTTAAATCCGGGTAATGCAGAATAGAAAGTAACATGGAAGGGACACCAAGGAAATCAGTTGCCCGTGTTTTTTCCATTAGTGTCAACATGGATTTTGGTGTCGATTCCGTTGTTAATACAAGTGCACCACCTACATATGTAGCAGAAAGAATTCCTTCAATATAGGCAAATACATGATACATTGGCAGGGTCGTAAAGATACGTCGTCCATCTTCAAACGCCCGGCTGAGTGCGGAACTGAATCCGCAACGTAAAACCATATCATGGGTAAGCATCACACCTTTAGGCAGCCCAGTTGTTCCAGAGGTATAAATGATATCGACAATTTCATCCGGATATTCACTATGATCGATTCGTTCCTGTAAAACATCCATTGCAACCGATGATGATTTGGCAAGAAAATCATCCCATACGATAAATCTTTCACTACCACCTGATGACGGTTGATTAGGAATGCAAATTGCCTGTTGCATGACATGTTTGCCGTGAATATCCTGAAGCTTGTTCTGATCGATTAAGCGATCAATAATTTCCGCGTAATTTGTCTTTTTAATGGTTTGATGAAAGAATAACCAATTAGTGTCGGATTGCCTAAGTGTGTATTCCAATTCATCTTCACGCAGCATCGTGTTGATTGGTACACATACTGCACCAACCAAGGATACAGCAATTTTTAAGGATATAAATTCGGGTCTGTTTTCCATTAATAGGGCAACATGATCGCGTCGTTTAACACCAAGTGCCATTAATGCTCTGGCAACTTGTATACTTTCATTCCACACGTCCATGTATGTATATTCCCTATCAGCGGTTAATAGTAATGGGCGATCAGGATATTTTTGTGCCCGCTCAGCAAAATGGGCTCCCAATGTTTTTCGCTTCCAGACCGGGAATTGACTTTCAATGTCATGCCGACGTTCGGTTACACTTTTTACCATAGAGCACACTCCATTCCAGTTAAGTTGTCCGACTTTAATAATTAGTTGTATATCATATTCAATTAATTCAAACCTGTCAATTTATTTGTTTTTAATTGGAACACATTGGCACGCTGTTTTTAGTATATTCATGTTGCTGGTTTTTAATATTTTTTTGGGAGAAATAACGACCGCTTATGCATTTGTTCCCCAAGATAATAAGGTTGATTTAAAAAAAGGATTGTCAATGTAAGGTCCATTAACATCTAACTGCCTCAGTAATTCAGCCATGTATCTTGGTGTGTAAGGCATATCCTTTTGCAACCACCACAATGTTAACATTAATGATTTTCCCTTAAACGTCAATTCCATATCCGTAAGCAAGATCCCTTTATCAATGAATAACTTTTTCACTAACGTCTTACACCTACCCACTTTTTCTCAATAATATTAGGTTTTTTTCGACTCGTATGGAGAACATACAATTCTCTAGTAGGATTTTCACGATGAAGTTCTTGATACACTTTCATTGCATCAGGTGAATTTGAATACTTTTACAATGAGGTAATTTATTCCAAAATACGTTGGTTTTCATCATTTGTGTATGCTTTTGCGGCCTCAATCAACACCCATTGGTCCGGGAATGCTTGGCGTACATCTTTCCATTTCATTTATGACACCTCCAAGTTCTTTACATATATTCTATCATGCCACGATAGGTTTTATAAACATTACCAATTTTGAATTCTCAAAACCTAGAAAATGTATTAGCTAATGCAATATTTAACCATGTTCTTTCAATCAAATGAACAGAATAACGCATAAATAAGTTGAAATAAAAAACAAAAAGTGTATAGACTATCAGCAGAAGGTTCTGACTCATTTTGTTGGACTGGGTAATATTCTTGAAGTAAAAGAGTACTGAGGAAAGTATACAATTGTACGAACTAACCAGCTTAGGACCACGTGCTTTCCAAATTTTGTGTAAAACGCAGTATAACACGCTATTGTTTGATCGGCATGATGGGAAACTTATCCCGACAAAAGCAGGAAACACGTTATATCCGTTTGCTAAAAATATGGTAGAAATGCTAGAACAATCGCACGAGGCAGTCAAGGAGGCAACAGGTGAACACGAAACTGTATTGCATGTAGGGGCCAGTTTTACAATTGGCGATTATTTGCTGCCTCATGTGATGGGAAAATTTAAGAAAAAGTTTCCTGATTACCGATTTAGTTTAACGATTGGAAACACGCCACAGATCGTGGAAAAACTGGGGGATCAGGATATCGATATTGCTCTGGTGGAGAGCCAGGTTGATGATCGTTCCTTTATGATAGAAACGTTCGCACAGGATGAATTGGTCCTGGTTTTACCGGCCGATCATCGCTGGAAAGACAGGGAAATGATCATGCTGCATGAACTGCCAGAAGAAAAGATGATCTGACGGGAAGCGGAATCAGGGACGCGAATTATTTTGGAAAATTCATTACAAGAAGCTGGCGTACTGAAAAAGATTCAGAGTTCATTGGAGCTTGGCAGTGTCCAATCGATTAAAAGTGCGATGGAAGCGGGTCTTGGTGTCAGTATTTTACCGAAGCTAACGGTGGAGAAGGAATTGGCGTATGGTATGATGAAGGTGGTAACAGTTAACGACCTCAAACGCACACGTGATTTGCTGATGGTTCGAGAGCCGCAACGTTTCAGAAAACAGGTGGTGCGTGATTTTGTGGCGTTTGTTCGGGGGAGTTAGCAAAATATTGGCAGATGTAAATGATAGTTTTTCAAAAGTGGCCAGTCCCCCATTACGCAAAATGCCGGAATACGTGGGACTGGCACTAATTTTTAACCTTTTTCCTCCGCATACACAGAAAACCGTCTCAGTTCCCTAATCACACGCGAAATGGGCAATCCCATAACGGTGTAGTAATCGCCGATAATTTGCTTAACAAACATTGCCCCAAGACTTTGAATGCCGTATGCACCTGCTTTATCGTACGGTTCACATACCAATCTATTTCCTCTTTTGATAATGGCCAAAATTCAACCTTTGTTCGTTCAACAAAAACAATCTCATCATCATGGGAGCGAATCATGACACCAGTAAATACCTCGTGTACGTTTCCGCTAAAAGCAGTAATCATTTGCGCAGCCTCTTGGCTATCTTTCGGTTTTCCAAAGATCGTTTGATGGAAGGAAACAACAGTGTCAGCCGATAAAATCACTTCATCTTCGCAGTGAAGCGGGACATTTTTCCCTTTTAATAACGCCAATTGTTTTACTTTTTCTACCGGATCGCTTGATTTGATTTGTGATTCATCCACGTCCGGTTTTCGGATCGTAAAAGGAATCTTAACCTGGTTTAACAGCTCTTGTCTTCTTGGTGATGAGGATACCAGGATGAGTTTGTTAGTCATATTTTTCCTCCTGCTCGGATTAATTGGTTGTCTTCATTTTACCAGTAAGCGGGCAGGGTATGAAGATTTAACTTTCGTCTGATTATGTATTAATAGAAATTTAAAATACTTCTTTAAACTTTTTAGGCAGATGGTATAATAGAAACATGCAATAATCGTGTTTTCCTCAAGGGAGGTCGGCGCATCTCGTCGTTGTAGTGTCACGCGATACGCTATAACGGAAGGGGGTGTTGCCCTTGTCTGTTTTTGAGACATTGGTTCTAATGATCGCCTTTGCAACACTAGTTGTAACGATTATAGACCGTAAAAAATAGACCTCCCTTAGTTTCGCAGCCTAGTGAGGTCTATTCCTTACCTGTGCTGACCCCTCTTGAAGGGGAGCGATTCATTGCTGACCGGAGATATTGGCGTATCTTCGGTCTTTATTAGTTTATGCCTGTTTTCTTATCTCTATGTTTATTATAACACGAAAAGTCAATTTGAAAACAAAAAATAATATGATTTGTTGTTTTTCCTGCTTTCCTAAACCTCTACGATTGGGACATCATTTCTGATCTGTAAAAAATGTCGCATTACTAACCCAATCCAAATATTTTAAAATTAATTTTCCCATCTAATGCCCCTTAAACCGGAGTTGGATCGATTGTAATGGTAAAGAGGGGTGCTTTCCAATTTCCTCTCCATCCGTGATGCCATGAATAAATTGATCGATCTTGATGATGCACTCAAAGGTGAAGGTGGAAATGCAATTAGAGAACATTTTATGACACTTCATTTCCCGGCAGTCATTCTATTTAACTTGTTTTTGGAAGAATATATTAATATTTTAAAAGAAATAAAGGGATCGGTCGAATCGTTTGAAAATAATAATGGCCTTATCCGTGAAGAATTCATCGAAGGCGATGTGAAAAGTGCTCTCAATAAACTCGATGACTTAACACATGAAATTGTGGATGATATTAATAATCATTATAATGAGGTAAGTGACCTGGTGCCTTATGATTCCGTGAAAACGACAAACTTTGACTTTCACCTGTCCGGAGCACGGTTTATCGTTCAAGATACACGTACAAACCTTTCCAAGCTTGATGAAGACAGCACTTCTAAACTAGAAGATTCGGCTGATTCAGCAGATCAAATTGCTCAATTTGTCACCAAGATTCAAGGTTGGACGAAAAATGGGGTCTTTTTGACAGAATCCCAAATTGGTGAAGTTGAAAATTATTTCATGGAATCGGATGTCATCGAGGACATGATCGACCGTGCCACGGAATTGTCTGTTAAACAAGGTGATTCGACCATTCAGGGAGATATTGCCGGGTGGCTTTCGGATTTAGGAAAAACAAACGGGGCATATAACGTTGCAAAAGGGGCACTTGCATTTAAAATCATGAACAGCGGCATGCTTGATTTGGTGAAAGACGGTAAAGGAAACTTTATTGTTAAAGCTTCTGCTAAGTGGAAAAAAGGTTCGAATGGAAAATATGAATCGAAGTTGGCCGGTAATATTTATAAACTATTGAAAAACGGCGATAGAAACGCAGCGAATCCCCTTAAGCGGTATATTGCCAAATCAGGAAAAGCGCCTAGTGGGGTTCTTCGACAAATAATCGGGCTTAAAGGCAAAACAAATAGAATTAGTTTCGGGAAAGTAGCTAACAGTTATTCTAGTGTTCTTGTATTTGATAAAGCGAAATTAAAAGATTATAAAATGAACGTGGATGTAAAGGGTACGGCGAAGCAATTTTCCAGTACGAAGGGTGTAATGAAACTTGCGAAAAGGATACCGTATGCTGGAATCCTATTTTCAGTTGGAACAAATTCCGGCGAATATTTTAGTGATGAAAATAAATACAAATCATTTTACGAAAAGTCAGGTAGGTTTGCTGGAGGTATTGGACTAGATCTTGGGGTTGCCGGACTCACAACTGGCGGAGCTGTTATCGGGTCAATGATCTGCCCGGGGGTTGGTACTGTTATAGGTGGGGCAGTTGGCGCAGGTGTTGGGATTGTAGGATCCTGGTTTGTTGAAGGAACTGTTAAAGAATGGGGAGAAAATGCTGGTCGCTGGGTTGAGGATACTGTTAAAGATGCAGGGGATTGGATAGGTGATAAAGTTGGTGATATAACCTCAAATGTAGGAGGTTTTATTTCAGGGATTTTTAACTAACCTAGTGAATAATTATTATGCTAGTCTTGAGTAAAAGGAATGGAGTAGTACATGGATAAACAAAAAAGATTTTCATTAAAGAGTGGCTTTTTGGCTTTTATTAAATCAAATATTATTTTAATGTTTTTTTTCCTGATTTTTATGCTTAACAGTAATGAGTGGCGCTATGACGGAATAAATTTTGTTATCCTTTTTCTGTTCGGTGCTGAATCTTTTATAGTCCTATTATCTTCACTAGCGTGTTTTAATACACAAATTGAGAAGGATTTAAAAAAAGGTAAACAAAAGAAAAATAACAAAGAGTGGTTAGGATTTGGAATTAATTTTATAGTGATTTCCATATTTTCACTATTATTCTTAGGGGCAAACATTCCCTACCCAAGCACATTAATATTTTTAATATTAATAACAAATGCTATGGCATCAGTTTATTCCGTGGTTTTTCATCCAATTGCTTTAGGTATTTATGAAGCGAACGTTTTGCAAGAAAAAACAACCATGATGGATTACATTTTTAAGTATGTTGCCATTTTTTTATCAGGGATAAATTATTATGTGCAGATGATATTGTTAAGGTTCCCGTTGTTGTTAAACAAAGTCATTGCTATTGTTTTTGCTTTGTTTCTACTGTGGCAATGGTTTGTGGTAGGTACGATTTTTGACAAGTGATTTGAGAGCATATGGCAGTATATTCAAACTAAGGGATATAGTAAAATAGAAACGCTTTTCCTTTAAAGAAAGCCTTCACTTCAATATTTCTTAATTGGAAACTGCAATTGTATTTGCGTTGACCTTATTATGGGGTGTTGCTTTGACACTAGGCATTTTTAATTAAAATAGGATATTTTTATTGGAGAAAAAACCATGAGTAGGCAGGGAAATCATTGGATAAATCATCAACACACATAAAGGCTAATGGTACAAAAACGAAAATATGGAAATTTTCTTTGGTAAAGGGACTTCAGTCATTCATAACGTCCAATTTGCTACTTGTTTTTGCTGCAGTTATTTTTATGGTTAATCATGGATCAAAAACGCCTATTTTGGTATTTATATTCTTTTGCAGAGGCCTTTATAATTTTGCTGTCATTTATAGCTTGTTTTAACCGTCAAGTTAATCATGTGATTTCAGGACACAAAAGCCGTTTTTCTGAAAAAGAATGGATAGGATTGCTATTAACCATTACTATAACATCTCTGTTATCGCTTGGCTTTGCAGGTATTGGCGTTCCGTTCCCAAGTACAATCGTTATGTTAGTTTTGGTGATAAATTTCATGTTCGCTTTATATTCTATTCTTTTTCATCCTGTTGCTCTGAAATTATATAAAGCTAATGTTTATGATGAAAAAAGCAGCGTTTTGGACTTTACATTTAAATATATATACTGTTTTCGGGAATTAATTTTCATGTTCAAATGAAGTTATTACATCTTCCTTTAGTGGTTAATAAAATTTTGGCTATTGTCTTTGTATTATTTTTACTTTTGCAAGGATTTTTGGTTATTAGTTTTTGAATAATTTATCCGTGACCTAGTCAACAGGAAAAAGGAATGGAATGTTGCATGAACAAACAGAAATACTTTTCATTTAAACACGGATTTTTAGCTTTTGTTAAATCAAATATTCTATTAATACTTATTCTTCTTGTTTTGGTGATTAACAAGAGTGAGTGGCGTTATGACGATGGCTTTGGTTACGTTATGATGTATCTTGTATTTGCGGAAATTTTTATTGTGGTTTTGTCATTTCTGGCATGTATTAAACCTTATGTTGGGAAGGATTTAGAAAAGGATCAAAAGAAGCATAACAAAGAGTAGTTAGGGTTTGGAATTAACTTTATAGCACTTTCTATATTTTCACTATTATTCTTAGGGGCAAACATTCCCTACCCAAGTACACTAATTTTTTTAATATTAATGACCAATTTTATAGTGTCATTGTACTCCGTTATTTTTCATCCGGTTGCTTTAGGAATTTATCAAGCGAACGTTTTCCAAGAAAAAACAACCTTGATGGATTACATTTTTAAATATGTTGCCATTTTTTTATCAGGGATAAATTATTACGAACAGATGATTTTGTTAAGGCTACCGTTGCTAGTTAATAAAGTAATTGCTATTGTCTTTGTCCTATTTTTATTGTGGGAAGGGTTTGGGGTAATTGCCATCTTTGACAAGTTCTAAAAAACAATTATGCTAGTTATGAAGCGGGTTGTGTAATCAATTCTTTCGTAAGGGAAAGGTTAAGTTGTTTGATAAAACATTGGGAAATCGTATTTCTATAAAAAACGGTTTATGGTTTCTTTTAAAGGCTAACATCATGCTAGCAATTTTGATCGCATTGTTTACATTAAATAGGACTGAATGGAGATCAGACGGAGCGGGAAAGGTAAGCACATTTATTTTCATGTTTGAATGTCTTTTTATTTTACTATCCATATTTGCCTGTTTAAAACCTGAGAAGGGTATTGTGAAACAGCGGACAAATAAGAAAATTTCCCAAAAAGAATGGATTGGTATGGTTATTGCAATTATATCAACATCATTATTATCTCTTTTTATGCTGCCCGCGGGTATTCCATTTCCGAGTACGATTATCCTTGTTGTGTTAGCAATTAATTTTTTTGCTGCTATCTACTCGGTTGTTTTTCATAAAGTAGCTATCGGGATATATGAACTGAACGTATTTAAAGAAAAAGATGGTATTACAGATTATACATTCAAATATATAGCAATAATTTTTTCAGGCTTAAATTATAATGTGCAAGTTAATCTACAAAAATTACCCCTTATTTTTAATAAACCGATTACCATCATTTTTGTGTTTATATTGGCAATGCAGTTTATTATTGCGGGTACTATTTTTACGTATTAGGGTATAGCTTATAGGCTAGAGGTTATATGTAGCAGATGGGGATGGAAGCGATAAATGGTGACGAAATTAAAATCGGGAGGAAAAGAAAGCAAGAGGTTCTCTTTAAAGAATGGATTTAAATTTTTCTTAAACGCAAATATATTGTTGTTTGTCATCGTGATGTTGTTTGTAATAAATAAAAATAGTTGGCCCGAAGATGAATTGACAGGGGTATATGTATTTTTATTCGTTTTTGCGGAACCTGCAAGCATTTTACTATCGATTATTTCTTGTTTTAGCCCCGATAAAATGGCGTTCCCGAGAAAAATGAAATGGAGTCATTCGAAAGAGGAATGGATTGGATTCGGTATAGCAGTTGTGGGATTATCACTATTTTCGCTTATTTTCTTGGGAGCTGGAGTTCCTTGGCCAAGTACGATTGTTTTTTTGATGTTAATGACGAATGCTATGTTTGCGCTATACTCTATTCTTTTCCATCCGATTACAATCGGATTATACCGGGCAAATGTATATGATAAGAAAGAAACGATAGCTGACTACATCTTTAAATATATCGCCATATGCTTTTCGGGTGTTAATTACTATATTCAACTCACCTTATTAAGGCTTCCGTTGTTAATAAATAAACTTTTTGCGATCGTGTTTGCCTTAATCTTAATTTGGCAGGCGTTCACAGTCATTGGTGTATTTAATTTATGATATGTTATTGTCTGGAAAATGATAGTTTCACTAAAAGGAGGTTCCCCATGTTACAAACACAACAAATCAATCTAACCATCAATGAAATGGTTGCTGCACTTTCTCTTTGTGGTTACGATAAAATGGCAGGTCAGATTTTGAACGAGCAGGAACTGATAAAAAATGAATCGGAATTTAACCGTTTTGTTCAGGAAACGGAAACGAAACTCAGGCAAAAGGGATATTGGGATGATAATAGGGAAACCGGCATTGCCAAGGGTTTGGAGGATTTACTTTATCTGCTTGTACATGCCAAGAAAAAGATTCGCTGTATCAATATGCGAAAGCATCGTGTATTGCTCATCCATTTGCTTAATAAAAAGCATTCACTGGTACAGGAAGTGAAGGGCGGGGAGCATGCCTTTTCCTTTTACAAGAATAGCGACGGCTTTTATGATATTCTCCGCGAACACTTTGGTATGCGGGATACGGAAACGGATATAAATGGTTGGCAGCCAATTCAGATGACGGATGAGCTGATCGATGAGTTACATACATCGGAGCCCGAACTGTTACTGACGATGAAACAGGATGAAAATCAGGCAATGGCATTACGTGACTTTGCTGGCGACTTTTTACGGAATGGACAGGAATTTGATAACATATCCTTCATGAAGTCTGATTATGTAAAGGACCAGTCGGAGTTTGATGACATTCAGTTTTTGCTTCCAGGTAATAATTTTGTCTGGCATATGAATTACGAGAACGTCGAAGAAAATCATCAGGTAATTCTTGAGCCGATTCCGGTAAAAACGTATTTTGAGGAGATAGAACGTGTTCTAACCGACTTTTTCAATGAATAGCTTCACCCATGCTTATGAATTTACAAAGGAAACCCAGTTAATAGGGTTCCTTTGTTTTTGTAAGGGATGAAGCAGAGTTCCCTTAAAAAACCTGGAATCATATGAATAGCCAGTTTATTAACTTTCAATAACAGGCAATAACACGTTACAATAGTACCAAAGAATTATTGTCAAACTAGATGATCAAATGAAAGACAAAATGATGATACTTAAAGTTCGTTTAAATGATTTAAGTAAAAAGAATCGCTCGATACGTATGCTTAAAAGGTATGATAAATGGTCTTTTGATTTAACTGCAATCAAACAAATAGATAAGGATCCGCAATCTATAACTGGATGCCATCATTGCCAAAAAAGGTAAAACGGAATTGTTAGAGCAAGATGTCAACAATAATGAATCTCTTATTATCTCTGCAAAATTGACATCTTTATTTAGAAATCTCAAGTCGATTGAAGAAGAAACCGGCTTGTATGATTTATACATAGAATATCCTTTTTTAAGCGACAAAATGTTGGATGGCACCTACATTCGAGCACCATTATTTTTGCACCCCGTCGAATTAATTCGTAATAAAAAGCATGGAATCCAGTGGGAACTTGCGTATGATACAGATTCAGAATCCATGTTAAATCGTTCGCTTTTCTTGGCGATACAGAAAATGAGTAATCTGCATGTGCGGGGAAATTTATGATGAAGCGCAAGAAAAAGCGTTCCTAAAATCCTTGTATGAAAATCTGTCTATATATGTAATAAATATATTTTTGATGAGGTGCATAATGGAGAAACAAGTTACGGACAGTGATGCTAGGAAGTTCAACTGCTTGATCGTCTTTTTAGCAGCAGCGGCGCTAATCCTTACGTACTAAATGAAGAGTGTAAAGCGAAATCCCTAATGTAACAAATGAAATGATTAAGGCTATTCATATCATAATCCTACCTCTTTTTCTTGTGTATTTTACATATTCATTATATACTTATGGTGGAGAGAAAATTAATCCTCTCCGGGTCTTAGTCTTTAGGCTTTTTCTTCTGTCGCAAGCAGATTGAAAGTCCTTTTCCTTTTTACGATTTGATAAAATGACAACGGTTAAATTAATAACAGCAATTGTCAAGTTTGTCGCTGTCGTAAACAGGGCTAAAACTTCTGCCACATCTACTTACCCCCCTTTCTCTTCGGGGGATATTTGTATTACATCATTACGGTTCTATTAAAACATTCATATTCGTAAAAAGGGTGTGAATAATATTAACTATCTCTCAAATGAAAACTTGACGTGCGAATAGAGTCATGTCTCATTTAATGATCATTGATACAATGCAACTCCATGCCATGAACACGTAACCATTCTATTTGTCTTTCATAATCTGGTAAGACCGACTTAACCGTTTGCCAAACTTTTGACTGCGCTCGAAAATGACCAGATGTGCTAGCTCATGTACGATCACATAATCCATGACACGAATTGGCGCCATGATAATACGCCAATTGATCCATATGTTACCTTCTGGAGTGCAGGTTCCCCATCGTTTGTGCTGTGTTTTGAAACGAATGGATGATGGCTCTACGCCTAATAGTTGCTGGTAGTAGCTGGCGCGTTTTATAAGCTTTTATAGCCATAGTGATGATACCATGTAATGATTTGTTTTTCCAATTGTGCTTGAACCTTGCCCTGGGACCATGTTTTTGGAACGGTAGCAATAAACTTATCCAATCGTGGCTGTATCTGTATCCGCACGATTCACCTTTAATCGATAATGACGGTCAAGATAAGGGAACTTCTCACCATTTACAAATTCTTTCGGCTGGACCATCGTTTGGACCTCATTTATTTCTTCAAGTTTTTCATGTATCCATTTTGCTTTTTGTTCGATTAATTTTTTGATTTTGTCATCTGTCATCTTATCTGGTGCGTATACTACCACACCATTTACAAGGTCTATGGATATTTTGGCGTCTTTGCGGGTTTGTCTGTGCAGATTGTAATGGATAATCGTGGTTCCATATTTGATGCTAGGCATGTTTTCCCCCTACCTTCTATATTTATTTTACATAGGTGAGAGGGTTTGGGCAATTTTTTATTAGAAAACAATATTAGAAGGCGGAAGAAAATCCTTTATCCATAAATAGGAAACCAATAAAAACCGTAGTCAATTTTATAATCTAAGTTGCACAAAAAGACTAAAAACAGTAGTCTACAAGGAACAACTGAGTGACTATGAATCAGCGGTGATTATTTTGGCCGACTATAATGATACCGGGAAAATGAAAGGATATTGCACGGTGTCCCGATCGGAATAAAATCCCCCATGCTTTGTCAAATATGTTAAAACTTTATGAGTTCAAAGATTTATCAGGATTTTATCTCAAGAAGGGTTGCTACGTTGGTTCAGCGGCTGAAACAAACGAGGCAATTATTCTTGGAAAACTAAACATCTATGAATTATTTTTGGAGCAACTGGGGGATAGACCATTTTTCGTTCCTGTGAAAAATCCGTACCATCCCACATATATCGCGGCAGGCCTGCTACAGGAATCACTGCCTACTTTAATTTATCATGTTGCGACTGTTTAAAGTCACCGAAAGTATAGACTTTTAAAAGCTGACGATTTTCATTAACGAACAGACAATTAAAGAAACTATCAACTTGCATATAGGTTGATAGTTAGCTTCTTTTTTCAATTCACATGGATTTTTTCAATGATCCTAAGTCAAACCACACATTTATGAAACCGACATTCCAATCAACATGCCAAGAATTGCTCCGGCGACTGACAGTACCATTAGAATAATCCCATGTGTTTCTTTACCATGTTTGCGAACCAGGTACCCCATGATAAACGCTCCGGCGCCAAAGAGAATTGGAATAAACAAAATTGAAATGGCAAAGAATACCCACCCTAAAACGACAAACACAGTTCCCTCTTTCTTATTTGTACCACTGAGATCAGCCGTAGCTGGTATGCTAGCATCTGAACCGTTTGCCAGGTTCGCACCGCATGATGAGCAGAAGTTTTCATCAGGATCTGTCTTCATTCCACAATTAGGACAATACACAACAACACTCCCCATCAATCAATACTTGTTAAGTCAAACCGTTGTAGGCACTCATTCATATTGTATTGCAAGAACCCTGTGGTCAGTGTATTTAATATCCATTGTTATAATAAGTTTGCGAAACAATTCTCACTAAATAATTCTATGTGCAAAGGAATAACTTATTCCATGTACTTAACGATATTTAGGAACATGCCAAACGTTTATATTAAGAATAAACAGCAACTCAAATGAAAAACAAAAGTATCTTCCATTTCCATGGATATTATCTATAGCAAATGTAGATAAGTATGAACACAGTACTTGCACTGTATCACTTTTTATTTAAAAGCTGGAGGTGAACATGCAGTATCTAATGAACAAGAGGATTTATAAGATGAAAAGATAGCATTGGAATGAAAACCGACTGCAGCCTTCAGACGAGCATTCCAAGGAAGAGGTTTATTATATGTCTTTTCCTAGTATGGGATCTGCTGAACAGGTGCATGCAATTTACTAGTATTGTTTGTTATAATAGTCAAAAATGAATATCTTTTTGATAGCCATAACTTCCAGAATAGAGGTGTAGTTATGGTGCCTATTTCGGTAGGTGAATTTATAAAAAACACGGTAAACAACGAACGAGGAAATGGTAAAGCAACTGTACGGTGGGATAGTAGATAAGTATACGGCAACATACTTATCGAAAATGGCTGTGGTGTGCTAACTGTTCCGGAAAATCAACTGGAAGATTTCAATGAGCGGTTGTCAACATTCTATAAAACCAATGATTATAGCAAGATGGATCAGTTTCTATATGATAAGTGTTTGTTTGGTATTGATTATGCTTAAATTAAGATCATTTTTTTACCAGCGTTTTGGAGGTACAACATGAAAGTAAATGAATTGCGAGTAAAACTAAAGGATAAAAAGAAAGCTGAAATAGAACAACTTTTTGTAGAAGTGTATAAACAAATCCCCAAGAAGGTACGTGAGGGAAAGGAAATTGATCAGCTGATTAACAATCCGGATGCATTTAAAAAAGCAAGAAAAAACACAAAGCAATCAACGAAAAACCTTGATTTCACAAATGTTGACAAGGAAGTAAGATTATTTATTAAAAACGCGTATGATCAAAATTATTTTACCCCAAATCGGATGATACCGAAAAAGGAACGTTCTAATTGGCGATTCACCGCTAAACGACTAGTTAATCAGTTAATGGAGCTTTCCGGTCAGGAAGAACATGTAAAAGCATGTACATCGTTAATGGAAGAGTTATACAAGTTATTTTGCTACGCTTCTGGTCATTATGTTTTCACCAGTCAAGAGCCTTTTTACACAATAAATAGCTCACAACGCCAATTTTTTAAACAGGTTGTCATGATGAAAAAGCGGGTAGATGAACCAAGGGAATGGATTCATGATTCATTACGGTTGATGTTGGATAATGGAACTGACCATGATACACCAAGTGAATTTTTATCTGAAGCTTTATTGGAAGCACTAACAAATGCCCCGCTGAAAGAAGAGGCGGTTAAAATAGCTGACAACCTGCTTCAAGAAAAAGAAGCGACAGTAAGAAAGATTAATGTTCATCATAAAGAAGCCGAGAATTATGATAAAGAGGATTACATTAATCATTTAGTGGAAACCATTTTTATGATCCAAAGCGCTTTGGGCGAATATCAGGCAGCAGTCAGGTACTTTAACAAACATTATATAGAATCAATTACCAGAGAGATTAGGCTTTATGTTTTGCTTCGTTTGGTTATGCGTTATCAGCGTGTAGAGGATTGGATGAGCGTGTACGAAAAGGCGATCAAAAGAAGAATTAACCCAAGAGATTCACTTAAAAAAGCCTATGAACATATCAAACGTACCGGGGAATTTCCGAGGTTTATTGGCTAATATATCATAGATTACTATGAAATGTTATCTTCGCCTGAATTGTGGACCCCACGGATGATCAGGCAGTGAGTTATGGGAAATTTTTAATGAAAGATGAAAGATTTCTTTTAAATAAAAAGATTGAGGTAATCACCAGCAAGCAGTGGATTCAATATGTAATCCACTGCTTATACAGGTTCCTATTTTACAGGGATCCAGATTTCTGAATATAAATCAGGACTGGATGGATTTTCATCTAAATATACCTCTAGTTCTGGTGTTCCTGCATGTTTGTAACCACTTGAAGGAAACCATTCTGAAAAAATTTGTTTCCATGTTTTTGGCATAGCACCGTGAACCTCAAATATTGCCCTGCTGCCTGTAATGATTCAACCCACGTCAGTCACTCACTCCTTACTTAAATCCTAACGGGGCATCACCTATTATTCCTGTCTTCTTGTGCTTTTCACGGACAGTTTATTTTGTTAAGACACTGTTTCGTTCCATTAACTGGTCCTTTTCTTAAATAAGTTACTAATCCTTATTCCATCCTATGTGGTATTAGTGTTCTTACAATGTAGTAATAATCGGTCCTTCCTTGGTAAGGATAATCGTATGTTCATATTGAGCCACATAGCTTTCATTGGTCAAGAAGGTCCATCCATCTTCGGATTGAAAAACTTCTTCCTCAAATGTAGAGATAAAAGGCTCAAAGGCAATTACCATACCATCTTTTAAAATTTCGTCATCCCAGCGGGAGAAGTAATTGAAAATATGTTTCGGTTCTTCATGAATCGAACGCCCAACACCATGTCCAGTAAGATTTTTTATGATTGTTAAACCATGCTGATTCGCTACATTGTGTACGGCTTTACCGAGCGCACCTTTTTTCGAGCCTGGTTTTGCCTTCTTAAGTCCAGCATCGAATGCTTCTTTAGCAACGTCACATATCTTCTGTAAAATTCCCTCTCCCTTCCCAACTACAAAGGAAATTCCAGTATCTGCAAAATAGCCGTTTTTTGAACCTGAAACATCAATATTCACAAGGTCCCCTTCTTGAATGGTCCGTCTACTTGGAATCCCGTGTGCTACCTCTTCATTTATGCTAATGCACGTATATCCAGGAAAATCGTATTCTCCTTTTGGGGCAGATTGAGCTCCAGCTTTTTCAAACATCTCTTTCGCAATTTTATCGAGTTCCTTTGTGGTAATTCCAGATTTCGTACCATTAACTAATTCATCCCTTATCGTTCCACAAATTTCACCAATTTCTTTTAATCCATTAAAATCCTCTTCAGTCTTTGCAATCATCGTGTATCCTCACTTTTTAAATTGGTATTCGTATGAAGCAGAAAAGGATAGTTTTTTTAATCCTTTTCTGCTTTGTTAATTATCCTATGTTCCTGGTACCATTTCCCTGCTCACGATAACATAAAATATTCGCAGTCAGCCTATATGTGCCTATATATTTTTCATTTGAAAAGAGCCTCTATATAAACCGCCAATAGCAATAATTATGCTCCCATCATTAGATAAACCGAATATAATTCTCCCGATTGGCTAATCATATCCTCGAATTTTGTCGTGTTTTGTCGAATATCAATTGTGCAACTCAACCTGTAAACAGTGTTCCTTTCTGTGCCTGTCGTTTTTTCGTATAGAAGTAGGTGAAGAAAAACGTAATCACAATGAGCAATGTTGCCATGAGCCCACCTTCTATGCCGAACGATCCGCCTGTAATCAGGTTGTTTCCACCGTCAATGTCAACCTGATATAAGCTGTGTGGAGGAAGCCCGCTCACGGCAAAGCCATACACGGCACCCTGGAAGAAATTCCACGTCATATGGAAACCAATCGGCAGCATCAGACTCTTTGTTGTCTCGAACATATAGGCAAACAGGATGCCGACAAGGACAATGTTGATAATACCGATGATGCTCACATTCGGATTCGTAATATGGGCAACTCCAAAGACAATGGCCGATATTAAATAGGTGAGCCATCGTTTATTGTGCCGTTCAATCATTGTTTGCATCACGTAACCGCGAAAAAACATTTCTTCAAAGAAACCGGTCAAAATAAAAACTACTGCAAAGGCGAGTGTGTAATAGCTGAATTGTGGGTTCGCCAGCGCATTAACCAACGTGATTTGTTTTGTCATAAGCAAAAGAAAGAAAATTACCGTCATCACTCCGGCACCAAGCAACAGGCCGAACACCATATCGGACATAGGCCCTTGAATCCGGAGTTTTTTCGGCGATTTCTTATTAATGAACCGGAAGACAGCAAGGGTGGCCACGATGCCGCCGAGTGTTCCGGCACCTTGTGTCAGAACGAAGAACAAAGGACGCATATCACCTGATTCAAGAGAGAGCACCGCCTGCCCTTTGGAAATATCGATTGTCGATGCCAATAATATGCCGGGAAATGAGAAAATTCCTTGTCCGACAAAGACCATCAGGAGTGCGAATGCGATAAGCCAACCTGATCGTACTTGACCAAATTTATTTTTAAACATAAGGTATCGTCCCTTCGTTGAGCACTTAAAACAAAGGTAACCGGCTTCTAGCATGATGCACAACCAGTTACCCTTTATTTCCCTATTTATTTACCGTCAAATATCGACTTCCTGCAATACCTGGACTGGTCATCTCACGTGGGTCCAGTATGGTGTCCAGCTCTTTGTCTGACAATAGATCGTGCGCCTTGCAGATTTCTTTGATCGTTAACCCGGTTTCGACTGACTGTTTGACCACTTTTGCCGCCGTTTCATAACCCAAATGCGGATTCAGAGCTGTGATGATGCCATAGCTTTCTTCTACATATTCGCGGCACCGCTCGACATTGGCTTCCATTCCGCTGACTGCATAACGTGTAAATACGTCCAATCCATTGTTCATGATTTTCAATGACTGTAGCAGGTTAAAAATAATAACGGGACCCATCACATTTAATTCGAACTGACCAGCTTCCGAGGCCATGCAGATTGACTGGTCATTGCCTGCGACTTGAAACGCAACCTGATTCACGACTTCAATCATGACGGGGTTCACCTTGCCCGGCATAATGGAAGACCCGGGTTGCCGCGTTGGCAGATTAATTTCCCGAAAACCTGTCATCGGACCGGACGCCATCAAGCGAATATCATTGCAAATTTTGGACATGTTCATTGCCGACACTTTTAATGCCGATGATAAACTCGTATATCCATCCGTATTCTGTGTTCCATCCACCAAATTCTTTGCCGCGTGTAATTTTACACCAAGCTGTGCAGATAACTGTGCCGTTACCTTTTCAATGTATTCAGGCTTGGCATTCAGGCCTGTCCCAACGGCTGTAGCGCCCATATTAACCGTCAGCAATTCATTCGCTGCCTGTTTAATCCTTCTAATATCCCGGCTGACGACTTCAGAATAAGCACCGAATTCCTGACCCAATCGAATAGGAACGGCGTCTTGAAGATGCGTCCGTCCCATTTTCAAAACATCCTGGAATTCATTTTCTTTCTGAATCAGCTCTTTCTTTAATGTCGTCATGGTAGCAATCAATTCTTCTGCCATACGGAACGATGCTATTTTTATCGCAGTTGGTATCGTATCATTCGTGGATTGGGACATGTTTACATGCGTATTTGGGGAACAGAAGTCATAATCTCCTTTATCCCGTTCCGATATTTCCAAAACACGATTGGCCAAAACTTCATTCATATTCATATTAATGGAAGTACCTGCCCCACCCTGAATGGAATCAACGACGAATTGGTCCAGATGTTTTCCTGCGATCACTTCATCCGCGGCTTTCACAATAAGGTTTCCAATTGTTTCCGGCAACATACCTGTAGACATATTGGCTGATGCCGCCGCTTTTTTTACCTCCGCAAGAGCGAGAACCAGCTCTTTATGAACAGGTATTCCGGTAATTGGAAAATTCTCCATGGCTCGTACAGTTTGCACCCCATAATAAACATCTTCCGGTACCTTCTTCATTCCTAAACTATCTTTTTCCAGCCTAGTGCGCATGTGGTGATGCTCCTTTTTATCTATCATATTTAGTTGTATATTTAGAAGGCGCTTTCCTAAAAGTAAACTAGCTGTCTTCTTCAAACATGGAAAGATTAACGCAAAAGGATTGGAATGTCAACAGAAACCGGTGCCTGTTACTTTCCGAATGATACGTTGTCAAATAAGCGGGGCTTTTTTACCGGACTTTTTGAACATCCTCTTAAAAGTGGCCGGTATTTCATATATACTGTTATGCAGAGGGTTCGAAACCATCCCCTCTTTAATAAAAACTAGGAGGAATTAAAAAATGGAAAAAGCAGTAGTAGTATTTAGTGGCGGGCAAGATTCAACTACATGTCTTCTATGGGCACTGGAGGAGTTTGATGAAGTTGAAGCCGTCACTTTTTTGTATGGGCAAAGGAACATCTCGGAACTTGATTCAGCAGAGAAAATTGCCAAAGATCTAGGGGTCAAACAAACAGTATTGGATATGAGTTTACTCCATCAGCTAACTGAAAATGCCATGACCAGAAAAGATGTGGAAATCGATGAGAGTGGTAAGGTGCCGAATACATTTGTCGATGGGAGGAATCATATTTTTCTATCCTTTGCGGCTATTTATGCGAAGCGTATCGGTGCAAGTCATATTATCACAGGCGTAAGTGAGACAGATTTTAGCGGATATCCGGATTGTCGTAACGATTTCATCCAGTCATTAAATCAGACGCTAAATCTTGCAATGGACTACCATTTTGACATTCATACCCCATTAATGTGGAAAAATAAAGCAGAAACATGGGAAATGGCAGATAGAATGGGAAGATTGGAATACATCAGAGCGAATACGACAACGTGTTATAACGGAGTAATAGGTGACGGGTGCGGCGAATGTCCCTCCTGTAAGTTGAGAAAGCAAGGTCTGGATGCTTATTTGGCGGCAGGGTATGAACATGTATAGAGTACTCATCTACTTACTATCTATTGTACTTGCAAACGTCATTACAGCCAAATTTGCTCCGCTTGATTTAGGTGTATTCATCATACCTTATGGCACATTGTTTATCGGATTGACGCTTGTCATGCGTGATATGGTTCAGAATAGATATGGCAGAGCAAAAACGTACATGTGGATTGTTGTTGCGCTAGCATTGTCGGCAGTTACCAGTCATCTGCTTGGTGATGCTTTATGGGTTGTATTCGCCTCAACCTTAAGTTTTATCATATCCGAAACAACAGACACAGAAATATATACACGTTTTAAAATTCCATTTGTAAAGCGTGTGATGTATTCCGGAGTTGTCGCTGGATTTCTTGATTCCTCCGTGTTTGTCATAATCGGAATAGGTCCTTTGGGGCTTGGGTACGTTCCTTGGGCTTTGGTTCCTTATGCTGTAGCAGGACAATGGGTTGCAAAAGCACTCATGCAATTCATTGTCGCAGGAGGAATACGGCATTTCGTTATTAAAATGGGAATATATGAACCTAATATAACAAATTTTGATCATGCAAAAACACCGGAAATACGGACAGTGCGATAGATGGAAACAGAACAGGTGCCTGTTGTGACGGGTGCCTGTCTTTTACCAAATGAGGTCATATGTTGGCAAATAAACAGGGTTTTAAAGACTGCTACACAAGACAAACATTTCATAAACATTCACATATATTAAACCAGAAGACTCTCGTGAAAAGGTGAATAACCATATGCTCAAGGCCAGAATCGGAAGTAACTATTATGAAATGCTCGGGGAATTGGAAACCTATTTTCAATCATTTAGAGATGGAATCATTGGGAATGACCAGGAATTTCTTTCTCCTGTTGGCAGGCAAAAGATCATCTATGGGGATTGGATGGCAAGTGGACGTCTGTATCGACCAATTGAGGATAAAATATGTGACGTGTTTGGTCCGTTTATGGCGAATACACATACGGATTCCAATGTGACAGGGGCTGTGATGACCGAGGCTTATGAAGAGGCGAAACGGGTCATCAAGGCACATGTCCATGCAAGTGAAGCGGATTGCCTTTTATTTTCCGGTGCAGGCATGACCGCTGCTATTAATAAACTGCAACGAATACTTGGATTAAGGATTCCGGAAAGATATAAAGACAAACTAAGTTTAAGTGAACAGGATACGCCTGTTATTTTCATATCGCATATGGAGCATCATTCCAATCATACATCCTGGTTGGAAACGATTGGTGATGTCTGTCTGATGGAACCTGATTCAGATGGTAATGTGAGTCCATCTGTATTGAACGAACTTTTATCTGAGTACAAAGACCGTAAACTAAAAATCGGATCATTCACAGCTTGTTCCAATGTAACAGGGATTGAAACGCCATACCATGAATTGGCAAAGGTTATGCACGCACATGACGGATATTGCTTTGTTGACTTTGCTGCATCAGCACCCTATGCAGAAATAAATATGCACCCCGAAAATGATAGTGAAGCCCTGGACGCTATCTTTTTTTCCCCACATAAATTTTTAGGCGGCCCCGGGTCAAGCGGGGTATTGATATTTAACGCCAAATTATATGCCAATAAAGTTCCCGATCATCCGGGTGGAGGAACCGTCGCCTGGACCAACCCATGGGGAGAGAAGCAATATTTCAAAGATATTGAAAGACGTGAAGATGGGGGTACACCGGGGATTATGCAGGCCATTCGGGCAGCTTTATGCATAAGGCTAAAGGAACAGATGGGGATAGAAAAAATATTAATGCGTGAACAAGAACTTGTTTCTTTAGTGCTACACCACCTAAACGCGATTCCAGAGGTCCATGTATTAGAAGGAGAAAAGACGAAACGACTGGGCATCATATCATTCAATGTGAAAAATCTTCACTATAATTTAGTTGTGAAGCTGCTGAATGACCGATTTGGCTTCCAACTGCGAGGTGGTTGTTCCTGTACCGGGACATACGGGCACTATTTGTTTTCGCTTGATCAAGAAGCATCGAAAAAAATGACGGATCTGATTGATGCTGGTGATCTATCGTTAAAGACAGGCTGGGCTCGTTTTTCCATGCATCCTACCATGACAAACCAGGAAATATATCAATTTATTTCCGCGCTTAAACAAATCATTAAAAATCAGGATGAATGGAAACAAGATTATCGATATGATCCCAAAACCAATGACTTTTACTTCATCAATCAAAGCAGGGTAGATGCGACCGAGCTATTTTCAATGGATTAGAAGCGTTAAAGCGGTTTTGGCAGTTTACAGGCCTTCTGATCCACTGGTTTGACTAAGGATAGGGTCGTTGATATCCAACGCAATATGAAAAAATTTTAAACGAAACGGATGTAATCATGTACAGCCTCATTGTTATGTTGAAGTTGTACATGATTTTTTATCATCATGAGGGGGATGAAAAAACCCCCATTGAAGGAAGTTTCACTTTATTTGGGTGGTTGTATTGCAGAAACCTGCTATAATATGGTTGAAGGTGCAGTAACAAAATCGAGATTCCGCAAGAAATGCCAGCAGAAATGAAATGTATTTCGGCGGATGAGTTAGGTAAAAGGGAGATGCCATATGAATTTTGGAACAGTCGGTACAAGCTGGATTACAGAATCTTTTATTGAAGCGGCAAAAGATACAGCTGATATGAGGCTTGCTGCGGTCTATTCGCGGTCAGAACAGAAGGCGAAACAATTTATCGAAAAGCATGGGGGAAGTAATATTTTTACAGATGTGGAAGCAATGGCAAAAAGTAAGTTGATTGATTGTGTGTACATTGCTTCACCAAATGCATTGCATTATGAACATGCAATTACGTTTTTGAAACATCGCAAGCACGTGATTTGTGAAAAACCCATGTTTTCCAATACAAAGGAACTGGAAAGTGCATATCAAATTGCTGAGGAAAATGGTGTGTTTTTAGTCGAGGCGATGCGTAACGTATATATGCCCAATCTGGTAACATTAAAGGAAAAAATGGAAAAGGCTGGACAACTGCGGAATATTGTCTTTAATTATGCTAAATATTCTTCTCGGTATGATGCAGTTTTAAATGGTGAAGAACCCAATATATTTTCATTACAATATTCCGGTGGAGCGCTGGTAGATTTGGGTGTCTATCCAATTGCAGCGGCCATATTCTTATTTGGAGAGCCGGAACATGTTTCCTATTCCCCGGTAATCATCCGAACGGGCGTTGATGGATGTGGTACACTTGTACTAAGCTATTCAGATTTTATGTGTACCATCTTTTGTTCTAAAATTTCCACTTCATACAACTCATCCGAAATCCAAGGGGAAAAAGGAACATTTACTATTGATGATATAGGTTCGATTGCGAATATATCGTTCATTGATAATCACACTGGACAGAAACAGCAAATTGCCAATGAACATCCGGAAAAAGATATGTTTTATGAAATCGATCAGATTGTTCAAATGATCAAAACAAATAACAAGGCAGAATATAAAAAGCGGAAACAATTAAGCGCCGATGTTCTTAACATAACTGAAACAGTCAGGAGAGAGAATGGGATTGTGTATCAAAATGACTAGAGAAAAAGGGCATGTGTAAGATAAACAACTTTTGCAAGAGTATTCCCTATTTAAGAATGCTCTTTTTGTATAAATATGGAAACGAATAACCAATACACTATAGACCAACGAAGCAGTGATTCTAAAGAAAAATCCAAGGAGGCGGATGGGCATTATAAAAGCTGTCCTATTTGATTTAGACGGAACCTTGTTAAACCGGGATGAGTCAGTAAAGATCTTCATTGATAGGCAATTCGATCGACTGCATAAGCGCCTTAATCATATTCCAAAAGATAAATATATAACAAGGTTTTTGGAACTCGATGATGGCGGATATGTCTGGAAGGATAAAGTTTACCAACAACTAGTGAATGAATTTGATATGGCAGGTCTGACCTGGGAGGAATTGCTACAAGACTTTGTTAGTCAATTTCAAGATAGCTGTGTTCCCTTCCCCAACCTTATTCGTATGTTGGAAGAATTGAAAAATAAAGGCCTTGTTCTTGGAATGATTACAAACGGAAAAGGGCAGTTTCAAATGGATAATATAAGGGCTTTGGGAATCGAAAAGTACTTTGAAACGATTCTTATATCTGAATGGGCGGGAATGAAAAAGCCGGAACCTCAGATATTCGAAAAAGCCTTAGATCATCTTCATGTTTTACCCAACGAAAGTGTATTCATTGGTGACCATCCGGAAAAAGATGTAAATGCGGCCCGAAGTGTAGGGATAAAGGGCGTTTGGAAAAAGGATAATAGATGGGATCACCTTAATACAGATTCTGTAGTTGTTGATTTGGAGGAAATACCCATTATTGTAGATAAGTTAAGTATGTAAAAATCAGTATCTTATCAGGTCTCAAAAGATTGTTATTAAAAGTATAAAACTAGTCGTCGCTCCCACAATAGCTGTCTAGAGTCGTAAGTTCACGCTTACGGCTCGTTTTTATTATTAACATTCTATGTTTATCATATGCGAAAAAGATGTAAAATTACAACTATTTTAATGATGTGTGGAAAATCCTGGATGGACCAATAACGTGTTTGCAGTTAATCAAACAGCTAAAATTCGTTAAAGTGAATGAAATCCTTTGATAAAAGTTCGAATCGGTGATAATAGAGCCGACCCGTTAATATAAACTAGTACCCGCTGATTATCATAAGTCGGGTCAATGTTATCCCTAAGCCAAAGCGGTGTTTATTGTACAAATTATTTATATGAATTGCAAGGTATTTTTGGTATGATAGCTTTATGTGTAAAATGAATTTTTTATGGATAAGGAGTTTAAATGAATGGAATGGAAAAATATATACCGCGGTATACTGATGGGGGCAAGTGATGTAATCCCAGGTGTCAGCGGAGGAACAATTGCTATATTACTTGGTATTTATGATCGATTAATTATCGCGATCAATGGGATATTTAGTAAGGAGTGGAAGCGGCAGTTAAGCTTTTTAATTCCACTTGCTATTGGAGTAGGATCGGCTATATTATTATTAAGCAGATTAATAGAATGGTTGCTGGCCAATTATGCCGTCCCTACACATTTTTTCTTTTTGGGCCTCATCATTGGAATTTTGCCATATTTGCTCCACCAGGCAGATGCTAGGAGAACATTTCGGGTCAATCATTATGTTTTGCTAGTTATCGGGGCTGTTCTCATCGGGTCGTTGGTATTTCTGCATGCCGGGAATTCCGACGTTATCACCAACATGACAACTTCAACATATATTCTATTATTCTTTTCCGGTTTTCTTGCCAGCAGTGCAATGATTTTACCGGGGATTAGTGGTTCATTCATGCTTCTTGTCATCGGTGTTTACCCAACAGTTATTGGAGCTGTTAGTCAATTGCGGTTGGATGTGCTCGTTGTCACTGGTGTGGGGATTGTCGCAGGAATTGTGATTATGAGTAAAATCATTCGTTACTTTTTGGATCGTTTCGGACTTTATACGTTTGCCATCATTATTGGCTCGGTCATTGGCTCGATTGTTGTGGTTTTCCCGGGATGGCCAGCTACAATGCCACTTTTATTACTTAGTATGCTGACCTTTGTTATCGGGTTATTGGTTGCATATTTTCTTGGTCGTGTGGAATATACGGATTAACATGCTTATTGGGAACACGCACTTAAAGCAAACCATAAGACAATTGTGCCTATAAGCTTTACAATAATGATAAGTGGTACAAAAGGAGGGCTTGGCCGTATGAAAAAAATTGCAAGCGAACAGGAATTTAACGAAATCATTCAAAGCGAGAAACCAGTTATCATCAAATTCTTCGCTGATTGGTGCCCGGATTGCAAACGGATGGATATGTTTATCGGTGAAGTGATGGATGAATTCAGCCAATATGATTGGTATGAGATTAATAGTGACGAGGTTAAAGGAATAGCTGAGAAATATGAAGTCATGGGCATTCCCAGCATTTTGATTTTCCAAAATGGTGAAAAACTCGCCCATCAACATAGTGCATATACGAAGACACCTGAATCGGTAACAGAATTTCTGCATGAACAACTCGGGTGATGATCGTTACAAAAGGCTGATCGGGTAACCGGTTGGCCTTTTGTTGAATCCAGCGAACAGGGATATCGATCAAACGCATTGTAATATCGACCAGATAGCGGGAATATCAACCAAGTGTAGAAAATTATCGACCCAAAACTGTGAATATCAACCAACATAACTCAATATCGACCAAAATTTGCACAATATCAACCACTTATGAAACTTTTTCGCTCTTACCATCGTACTACCTTTATATATAGCAAAGCATGACATAAAAGGATGATACAGCATGACAACAATCCCCCAGCCGGAAAATCAAATTTCCAAAGATGCCATTACCGTTTGGCGGATCACTAATATCACTGTAGACGCGATCGCATTGGTTATTTTGATCGGACTGCTTTGGGCGGGAATCCACTTTAACTGGTTTCACTGGATTATAGTCATTCTTTGGATTCTCATTGGATTGACGATCATTTTTGCAATATGGGATGTGTTGATCGAGCCAAGATTACTCTATAAATACTGGCGGTTTGGAATAACGGAAGAATTTGTCCAACTCAAACATGGGGTATTTTCCCATAAATATATTGTAATTCCCATGACAAAAATTCAATACGTCGAAGCAACGCAAGGACCGCTGTTGCGCAAATACGGATTATATACGATAACTGTCGGGACAATGCGGTCTTCGCATGCCATTCCAGCACTGCCCGAAACACAAGCATTTCTTCTGCGTGACAGTATAGCTGAACGGGCAAGACTGAAGGAGGAAGAATAATGCAGCCCAGGCGAATGCATCCGATGAAAATTATATTCTCCTTCATCCATACATTGCGTAATAGTTTTGTGATCATCCTATATTTGTTTATTATTAATTTTAATGATGCTTCAACATTTATCAAGATTGCCCGTTATGTGTTTCTTGCCTTCCTTCTCTATCGACTGGTGGCACTTGCAATTGATTGGTGGAAAACAACATATGGCATTCAAGACGGCGCCATTCATATATATCGTGGCTGGTTTAAGAGGACTGATAATCGGGTACCAATCGAACGGGTGCAGAATGTGGAATGGCATACACCGTTTTACTATCGCATGTTTCACCTGACATCATTATCCTTGCAAACAAGTGCAACGGAAAAAGAGGCATCCGTCAAGTTTGAAGCGGTGAAACAAACGGTTGCCGAGCAAATTGAACAGCTTGTGTTGCACAAACAGGAAGCATTAAAAAAACAGCAAGACATCCCGGAAGACGACACCGAATCCATAAATAACCAGACAGAGCAAACAGAAATGGCGACAACAAACTCAAATACACCTGATGCACGTCAGGTTCATTTTCAGCCAACGCGCCGGGAATTATGGAAAGCATCTTTTCTGTCATTCAGTTTTTTAGCGTTTATCCCGATTCTGGCTGCTGGTTATCACGAGATCGATGAGGTGGTTGATGTCGATGAACAAGCCAAGGGTTTTTTCACCTTTTTAACCAGCTCATGGGTGATCATGCTTTGTGTCATCATTCTGTTTGCAATGTTTGCGATCGCCTTTGGAATCATTCGTACTTTTTTAAAGTATGGCCAATATGAAATAGCCTCGGATCAGGAACGGATTTATATTCGCAGTGGCACATTGAGCAGAAGAATGTTTGTTATCCGCAAAAATAATGTTCAAGCCATTCAAATTACGCAAAATCCGCTGAAAAAGCTGCTTGGGCTATTGGAAATTAACTTGCTGAGTGCCGGGAGTGAGGAAGAGGAGTCTGAAGAAGTACATTCGTTATATCCATTCCTTCCTCAAGGACGTGCGGAGGAATTGTTAGAAGAGTTGTTGCCGGATTTTCAAATGAAAGAGGAAGCTGCTATGAACAAACTGCCCCGTAGTGCCTTGTTAATCAGGTTATTGAGGGTCCCATGGGTGTGGATTATCGCAACGATCCTCATTGTCTGGTTCAAGCCAACATGGTGGTGGATCTCGCCGGCTATTTTCCTGCTCACTTATATCAGTCGTGTTTTTGACTATCGCAATACGCGTTTTTTACTTGATGGAGAGTTTATTCAATTGAAAACAGGCGGTTTATGGTCAACTGTATTCGTGACCAACCGGAAAAAGGTGATTGAAGCAGAAGTAGTGTGTACAATAGTGCAGCAGCGATTCGGACTGGCAACTATTCAAACAATTAATCGTACCAAACCCGTGCATGCAGAAGAATTGAAAGATGTTCCATTAGAAACGGCACATACATTTATAAAGTGGTATCAGGAGCGGTATAAAGAGATCAAAGTCGAATAATGATACGGCGAAAGGGAGAAGGGATGTACGCCACATCCCTTTTCAGACTAAATCAAAATGCAATTTGGCATCGTCAGTAAAGCGTATTTTGCAATTTTGCAAGGCAAGCAGACTCTTGTTCAGCTTCCTTGGTTTCAATTGATAAATTCGTGCAAATGTATCTCGATCGACCCCATTATAATGGATCGTGTTGATCGTTTGGATATTTAACAGACTTGTTTCAGGATATGCATCATTCGGGTTTTCCCACTCAATTAGGAACGGGAGCATTTCTTCCGTATAATTGTACATTGGGAACAGCATCCGCCATTTTAAAACCGTTCCATCCGGTTTGGTGCGCTCACCGGCAAATGGCCCACTATACGGGATGCGTTCGTTTTGAAAATGGGTCACATACTCATCCATTTGACTCGTTCTAAGCGCGAATTGGAACGGACCGGGCGATTCATTTTCAATGGTATGGACAAAATGCTGAATAAGCGGGTTTTCCGCCTGTTTTGCCTTAGACAGATCAGTGACTCCAAGCCATTCCAAATAACTGTCATTGGAAAAATAGGACAAGTAATTATATGTCCCCCAGTCGGCGTGCTCGCCACCTTTGATCGCTTTGATGGTGAATTGATTCCCGTATTCAGCACTTGCTGTTTCGGCGTTAATTCCCGCTATTACGATATGATCCAATGCTAACATGTCATATCCCTCCCCGGTTGTTTTATATGGATTTTGAACACCACTATAAATTGCGTATTTTATTCATTATAGTTTCTGATGACTATTTTGCAATATATTTGTTTGCCCGAATCATCCTTGGTAAATTCATTTTTGGTCCTGTTTACAAAGCCCATGTTTCAGCAGATCAATTTCTTTCAAAAAGTTTGTCATAGCCATGTCATACGATAACTCTCTGGCAAAACTAAGCACAAGATTATGGAAGATGACAGCAATTAAGATTTGTATGATGTGAAATAAATCACTTTTATCCGAAATGCACAAGTTGCGTGTGTTTATAATATCCTTGATTTCGGTAATTTGTTTTAACCTTTCTTTGCTGAAATTACCCGTAAATGTACGCTCCATTTTATAGTTCATATTTAAAAAGGCGTTTTTAAAGAAGTCGCGATTTTCCCGGGTTTGAAAGTTTTCCAACATGGATTGATATATAACGGTAGCAGTATCAAAAATGTCTCCCTCCGCCTGCCTGAGACAAGAGATGAATTTTCTTGCTTGTATTTTTCCGTAAAGCTCTAATACATAATAAAACGCATCTTCTTTATCGTAAAAATATTGATAGAAGCTCCCTCTGGGTATATCAGCAGCTTTGACGATATTGGTAATCGAGGCTTCGTGCAGGGATACTCTGGAAAATTCCTTTTTTACTGCTTGAATAAGTATTTGCCGTTTTTCTCTTGGCAAATTATAAAAGGTCGCTTTTGGCATCCATATTCCCTCAATTCCTGATAAAATGACATGTTGTCACAATAAACAATGCACTCATTATAAATGACATCTTGTCACAAGTCAATTTTAACGAAGAAATGCGAATGTGCCTGGGACATGTCTGCTAAAACCGCAACAGTCAACTGACCCATCTTGTAGCCCGGCTTATGGACATTGATAAAGTGAATATGTTGGTCTACGCAGGTAATATATGCACTATCACATCAAAGAAGTTCCGCTGCGTGTGATCTTTATCACAGCGAATCTGATAAAAAGGCGATAAGATAATAGTGGGATCTGGGATGTCTCTGCTTTATTATTACCATAATCGTGCAAGCTGGTACGTTAGCTTGCCATTTTACGAAAGAGGCTGGGACATAACTAGCCAAAAATAGTAAATAAAAAGGTTCCAAGCAATAAAAAATTTGCTTGGAACCTTTTTTGAGGAATTTCTCCATCTCCCGGTACTATTTTACCGTTAATGGCGGCTTTTTTTCTCAAATTCACCGCCATCAATGCGAAGGCTAATTCATTTTTCACCTTCTGTTTTCCTCTGACAGAAAAACGAGTAAAACCCAAATTAGCCTTCAAGAAACCGAACGCTGGTTCTACATCAATTTTACGTTTTCCGTAAATTTCACCAGTTTTCTCGTCTGAAAGCTTCGTACGTACATATTCTTTTTGGGACTCCCACTTTTCATTCATGTAGACTTTTCGGTTGTTTCCTTCTTTTGCTTTCGTACATAAATCGCGGAGTGGACAGCCCAAACAGTCCTCACATTCGTACACTTTAAATTCACGGGTGAATCCGTACCTGTCTGTTCGTTTGGAATGATGACTAAACCGTATTTTCCGTCCATTTGGGCACAGAAAAGTATCTTCGTCCTCATTATACTCCCAATTATCTACATGAAAAGCGTTGTTCTTATGCTTCTTTTTCTTCTCCTTTCGATATTGATTGTATGTAATAAGTGGCGTTCGATTTCGATTCTCGATGATATCTTCATAATTCTGTTCACTGCCATATCCGGCATCCGCGACAATGTGTTCCGGCAGTTCGAAAAAGTTTTCTTCAATCGAGTCGAGAAAAGGAATTAAAGTGCGTGTATCCGTCGGGTTTGGGAAAACATCGTAAGCGAGCGCGTATTGACCTTCCGTTGCAATCTGGACATTGTAACCAGCTTTCAATTGACCGTTCTTCATGTAGTCATCCTTCATGCGCATAAACGTCGCATCTGGATCCGTTTTTGAGTAACTATTGCGATCACCAAAAATCTCCATATCGTTTTGATACTTTTGCTTACGAGTGATGAAATCGTTAAACTGCTTGCGAGCTTGTTTTGGAAATTTACGTTCGGAACGGATTTTCTTTCGTTCGCTACCAACTTCACAAGCTTCGATTTTTTTATCGTATTCCTCAACCTTTTCATCTAACTTTTCGACTACTTCTTCCATTTCTTTAACGGAAAGTTCCTCTTCTGTTTCTCGCTCTATTGCCGGGATGATCTCCTTCTCCAACAGCTCATCATACAGTTGATTGGACTTTTCGATTAGCTTATCACTATATCTTTCAACGGATTTCCGCCACACAAAGGTGAACTTATTGGCGTTCGCTTCAATTTTTGTACCATCAATAAAAATGGCTTCCTCTTCAATCAATTCCTTTTCCACGAGCTGATTTCGGAACTGGACAAAGCATTCACGCAATAACTTTTCGCTGTGTGGATTAGAACGGAATCGATTGATCGTGCGATAGCTGGGTTCATGTCCTTGAGCCAACCACATCATGCGGATACTATCCTGTAATAAAGCTTCTATTTTACGACCAGAAAACACGGATTGCGTATACCCACACAAAATGACTTTCAACATCATGCGAGGATGGTATGCAGGACGGCCGGTTTGTCGTATAAAGTCATCGAAAACCTCTTCGGGAATACTCTCGACAAGATCATTGATCGCAAAAGCAATATCATTCTCTTTCAATTTAATTTCTAAATCTAGCGGCAAAACTACCTGATTCATGGTATAATGTTTAAACATAAGGACACCTCCAAAATTATTGTTTGGTCACTTTAATTTTATCAAAAGGTGTCCTTTTTGTTTACTAAAATAATGTCAAAAAAGGCGTGGGGCCTACACTTTTTTAGTGTAAGCTCCTACGCCTTAATTTTTATTTACTGGAGTTTTGTCCCAGCCTCTTTTTTGTATGGGGTTTTTAGGCGGTTTGAACTAATATTTGAAATATAATTGTAATAGTTGCGTTTAAACATGATGGATCGTGGGTATGAACAAAATAAAGATATCCAGGAGGGACAGGGATGAGCACAAAGCATGTTATGGTATATATCAACAATAGTAATAAGCGATCCAAATTGTTGGATCAATTGGACGAATGGAAGATTGATTATCAAACAAGAAACGTTACCGAACACCCGGAATACTTAAAGGAGCTGCAGGAAAAAGGCATATATGGAACACCTGTGACGTTTATTAACGGGGATCCCATTTTAGGTTTTCAAAAAGAGAAAATGAAGGATAGGCTGGGGCTGCGCTTTCAATAGATGAATGGCAAAAAAGGGATACGAATCACGGTTGTCAACATGAACAGATGCAGGCTGATTGCATAAACTATAAATGATAAAAGTGATAAAGAGGTGTTACTTAAATGTTTGCGAGTCCCTTTTTTTATCGGTCACCATATAATGTATATAATGAATTTCAGGATTATAATCAGATGAATCCTTATAACCAAACATGGCAATCCCAGCAATTTCCTCCCGTACCCCCGCCCCAAACGCAGACACCATTTGACTACTTTTCAAAGCCGCCACAACCAACAAATTGGTATATGTCCAACCAGGGGCAACAGGCAAATTGGCCTCCTCCGGCAAATCAGGGACAGTCCATGAATGCTCCTTATCCGCCGCCAAAACAAAATGGTCTTCTCGCTTATTTTCAAGATAAGGATGGGCATGTAGATTTGGATAAAATGTTTTCGACGGTTGGTCAATTTGCAAACACATTCCAGCAAATTACACCTGTTGTCAAGCAGGTTGGATCCTTTATGAAGAACCTTCGTGTGTAGCGGAGTCAAGAAAATGCCGGTCATAAATAAGCTGATTCTTGTCCTGTTTATCAGCTTATTTACATAGTGAAAAATCAGCAACCGTGGTATATAACAGCTTGAAAGGGAGAGCGTAAGTACATGGAAAGGAGAAACATCTTCATTTGTGTCGTGTGATAAGACCTGTATGCAATAATAGTTTGAAGGAGAATGGAAATGATTGGTTGCTTAATCATTCATGGCTATACAGGCGGTCCCTATGAAGTTGATCCATTGGCCGCTTATTTAAAGGAGAATACGAACTGGCAAGTGGAAGTCCCAACACTGCCGGGGCATGGCAAAAATTTAAGTTTAACAGAAGAAAATGTTTCCCATGAACGGTGGATTCAGGCTGCCGAGCAAAAACTGCAGGCCATGCTTGAGAAGTATGAGGATCTTTATTTGATTGGGTTCTCAATGGGCGGGATGATTGCTTCCTACTTAGCCGCAAAATATCATGTAACGAAATTGGTATTATTGGCGCCAGCGGGAAAATACTTGTCATGGAAACAACTATTTTCAGATGTTGTTGAAGTGATGATTGATGGCTGCCGGGGAACATTGAACAAAAATAAATTATATCTGCATTATAAACGAAAACTCGGGGCTATTCCTTTTAAAGCTAATGTGGAATTCTTGAAATTGGTTCGGTTTACAAAGCCATATTTAAAAGAAATTGACACCCCGGTACTGATCGCACAAGGGCAACAAGATGGAATGGTTCCATATAAAACAGCTTACTATTTGGAAAAGGAAATGACATCCAGGCAAAAAGAAGTTGTTTTTTTTGACCAGTCAAAACATCTCATCTGTTTGGGAGATGACAAAGATGCGTTGAATACCATCGTATATGACTTTCTGACAACGGATGAATGATCAACTCCTGATCATTATTCAAACAAGGTACAGTCAAAAATTTCTTTGACTGTACCTTGTTCTCTTCAAAGGATGTCAAAAAGTCCGGTAAAAGTAATACATCGAATTTCTTCATAATGAGATGGAAACAATCACCAATGTTGGAAATACGACCTGATTCAGTAATACAGTCCAAATTGAACAAAATACAATCCGGAACCTAATCTTTACCCTGGCTGCTGGCCTATTTTTTCCCGGAAATCGTTACCCTGCGTTTTCTTGATGTACTCATGATAAATAAAAACAGGCCAAAGATTACTATCGTTCCACCCAGCCATTGGGAGGGTGTCACCTTCTCGTCAAGTATCAAATAGGCGAGAAGGGAGGCTCCGATTGGTTCAAAGACAATTCCCATGGAAATGGTTGCTGAACTCAACCATTTTAATGCCCAATTAAATAATGTATGGCCGAAGAATGTCGGGATAATCGCCAGCGCCAAAAAGATCCACCAATGTTCAGGTGAGTAGCCCAAAAACGGGTTATGTAACAACAGATTATAAATAATTAACGTAATGGCACCGATGCCATAGATAATAAAGGTATAGGGCATGATTGACAGACGTCTTCTTGCTTGTTGTCCAAGCAGCAAATAGACAGTGATGGCAACTGCGCCAATCAAAGCAAGCATATCACCGAATAACGCCGTTCCACTTAGCTGAAAGTCCCCCCAGCTAATAATGAAGCTTCCCATCAAAGTAATGACCATGCTAATAATAGCACCTTGAGAAAATCGTTCTTTAAAAAAGATATAAGTGCCAATAAAAGTAAATATGGGCTGAAGTGATACAAGTGCAACCGAGCTTGCGACAGATGTATAATTCAAGGACTCAAACCAGATGATAAAATGAAACGCCAAACAAATACCGGCAAAAATGGAGAGAATCCAGTCCTTTTTTTCGATGTAATGAAATTCATGTCTGCGCTTAAAAAGGACATATGGAGCCAGCAAAATAAATGTGAACAACAAGCGGTAATTGGCAATAATAGCAGTGGGTACACCTTCTGCCAATTTCACTAAAACTGCTGAGGTTGATACGGCGATAACACCGATGCCAACGACTATGTATGGATTAAATGGGGGTATACGCATGTTAAGTTAAGTCTCCTTGTTCGCTCGTGAAGATTAATACTGAGTACATTTTACCATGTTCGTATGAAAAAATCACGAAGGAGTAGATAATGCATTGACAAATGTGTTATGATGAAATAACTGTTATTTTGCATGAATTTCTGAGTGAGAGGCTCATTCTTCACAGGAAGGATGCCTTTTTTAGAGTAAGAAAAGTATTAAACATGAAACTGTACAATTCAGGAAAAGCAAAGTTGGTCAGTGTCTGTTTTTTGTTCTTTAAAGTAAGCCATTCACTGATGCTACTTGTGAAACAAACGTTCAAAAGGCTGAAAAACATGACTGTTCCAGGTCAGAAGCAATTTTATCCTTTTGAACATCCCATATATATGCTTTTCTTATGGTAAATAGATAAGTGCTTGAAGAGTTACGAATTGGATCATGAAGTTCGAGGCGCACAAGCGGAGAAAGATATTACCGCCTGCTTTTGGTGTCTTTTGTATAACCTTTGTCAATCAAAAGAGCTAAGTCGACATCCTTGCATTGTGTTCCTTGTATCTAACTGTTCATATGGAACTTTTGAACATCCTCTTTTAGGGACAACAATAGCACTTACACTTTATTCATGCGGATAAACTTTAAGTAAAAAAGGAGTAGACTATTAAGGTGACAACATTTTATGATTTAGGTGTTTCGCAACCAATTATGAAAGCTTTGGAAAAAATGGGCTTTGAAGAATCGACACCAATACAAGCAGAGACGATCCCGCTGGCAATGCAAGGTAAAGATGTCATCGGCCAGGCTCAAACAGGTACAGGTAAAACCGCGGCATTTGGCATCCCGATGATTGAAAAAATTGACAAGTCTGTCCGGAAAATCCAAGGGCTGGTCGTCGCACCTACCCGGGAATTGGCTATCCAAGTTGCCGAAGAAATCAACCGATTAGGGAAATTCAAAGGGCTTCGTACACTGCCTGTATATGGTGGGCAGCACATGGAACGACAAATTCGGGCATTAAAAGATGGGCCGCATATCGTTGTCGCAACACCAGGCCGCCTGCTTGATCATATGCGCAGAAAGACAATTCATATTGATCATGTAACAACGGCCGTACTGGATGAAGCGGATGAAATGCTTAACATGGGATTCATCGAGGATATTCGGGAAATTTTAAAAGGGATCCCGGAAGATAGACAAACCCTGTTGTTTTCCGCAACTATGCCAAAGGAAATTCGTGAAATTGCGACACATTTGATGAAGAACCCGGAAGAAATCAAAGTGAAGGCAAAAGAAATGACGGTCGAAAATATCGATCAATATTTTATTGAGGTTCCGGAAAAATATAAATTTGATACGCTTACCAATCATTTGGATATTAATGGACCGGATTTGGCGATTGTGTTCAGCCGGACGAAAAAACGGGTCGATGAAATTACGGAAGGATTGCAGGCACGCGGATTTCGTGCTGAAGGAATCCATGGAGATCTAACCCAGGGTAAACGGATGTCTGTATTAAATAAGTTTAAAAACGGCCGTGTAGAGGTGTTGGTGGCAACCGATGTAGCTGCACGCGGACTTGATATCTCAGGGGTTACCCATGTATATAATTTTGATATACCGCAAGACCCGGAAAGCTATGTACACCGGATTGGCAGGACTGGACGTGCGGGTAAAACCGGCGAAGCAATTTCCTTTATTACGCCACGGGAGATCGCTCACTTGCATTTGATTGAAAAGACGACAAAAAGCAAAATGAAGCGAATTATGCCGCCATCAGGTCAGGACGCATTGCGCGGACAGCAGCAGGTTGCCGTGGACAAGCTTTTGAAGACGATTGAGAATAAGGATCTAAAGGCGTATCATGAGACTGCCAATGAACTATTGCAGGATCATGATTCAATCACGGTTATTGCAGCAGCGTTGAAATTGCTGACAAAAGAGCGACAAAACACGCCTGTACGGATATCGTCCATCCAGCCAGTCAGTGTGAAAAAAGCACAACGAGGCAAGGATAATGCAAATAGAGGGAACAAGCGCAACTTCTATGGCAAACGTAATCAAGGCGGGCGTGGCAAAGGCGGACGTAATCAATATAGCAGCCGCAATCGCAAAGGAAACTACCAAAAACACCATAGCCGTAATAATTAATGACATATAAAAAAGCTCCCTTACAAGGGGAGCTTTTTTATACATTTAACGCATGAATCTGCTAAATAGACCAAGGATTACCAGGATAATAAGAATGACCCAGAACACTTTTTTCCCCGTTTCATTTGGTAACCGTCGTCTTTTATATGGTGCCCCGCCTGCATGTCTTCGTGGTTGCGGGGTAGTGAACGGGACGGTACGATATATTACCAGCCGGGCAACAGCAAAACCGCCGATAAAGCCAAAGATATGGGCATACATATTAATCCCTGGTTGTATAAATGTCATGATTAGACCAATCACAAAGATAACCAGAATGATTTGGGCATTTGCGCGGTCAATTAAATCTTTACGAAATACAACCATATAGACATAGATTCCAAATAAACCATATATGGCTCCGGACGCACCGACATAAGAATAGAAAGCAGTCGGATTAATCAGGTATGTAGCCAGGTTACCAATAAAACCGGCAATCAGATAGGCCAGGATAAATTTACCCTTTCCCAGCATTTGTTCAAGGGCAGGTCCAAATAATACTAAAGCAAATGAATTAAAAATGGTATGCATGAATCCATTGTGCAGAAAGATTGCTGTTAACAGACGCCAATATTCCCCTTGATGGATAAATAGATTGTTTCCTGCTCCCCATTGAAAGAGCCTGATGCCAAATGGCAGATGTAACAGCTCAATAATGACCCATAAGGCTAAATGAATGATAACTAAGGTAGAGACAACAGGATAAAATTGCATGAAATCTTTTATACTTTTTTCTGTACGTATGAACATTGGTAATCTCCTCAAGGAAAGTTTTTAAAAAATGAATGATCGGGTATTATTATTGTAAGCGTCTTTTTTACATAGTATGACCAGTTTTTAGCTTACTAAAATTGGATGACAGGTTGCAAGCACAAAGACGCTGAACTGAATTCTTATAAATGGAATGACATCAACATAAAGAGGTGTAGCGGTTGATCAGGGGTATTGGGCTGGATATGATTGAACTATCCCGAATCCGGCGAAATATTGAGCGAGATTCGGGGTTAATCGAACGTGTTTTAACTGATAAAGAACAAGACAAGTTGCATTCGTTTACGAGCATATCGAGAAAAACCGAGTTTCTTGCTGGTAGATTTGCTGCCAAAGAGGCGTTCGCCAAGGCAGTGGGCACCGGCATTGGAGATTTAAGTTTTCATGATATAGAAGTATTAACAGGGAGTGCGGGTGCTCCTGAAATAACGGTTAAAGGGTATGATGATGTACATGTGTTTATATCGATTACTCATACAAAGGAGTATGCTGCGGCACAGGTTGTCATAGAAGAGGTTGTTCAAAAACTCCGGTGAAAATGACATGCCCCTGCAAAAGGGGTATGCCGACGCCTGAGCGCAAGCCCGTTTTTAGTCGGCCTCCCTTTGAAGAAGTTCGTTGGCTTGCTTTTCCGCTCCTCATGTACCTTTTATGTACACTCCGGTGCTCAGAGCTACGCCGCCTTGAACTGCTCGGTCCTTTTCATCCTCGTTTTTGAACACTCACTAGAGGATAAAAAGCATAATCGATGAGGTTGTCTCATATATTTTAGTGCGGGTAGGAGGGAACGAAATTGTATATTGTCACCGCAAAAGAAATGTACGAATGGGATCATTACACGATAGAAGAAATAGGGATGGACGGGCGATTATTAATGGAAAATGCGGGACGTGCCATCGCAAGCCGGGTAATGGAAATCATAAAAAGTCAAGACCAAATCACTGTGTTTGTCGGTAAAGGGAATAATGGTGGAGATGGGTTTGTTATTGCACGCACACTTTTGAATCTAAACTATAACATTACGGTCGTCCAAATCGTTCCAGATGAAAAAATAACAGAAGAAGCAGCTTATCATAAGCAATTATTTCTAAACATTGGTGGTCATATGACCGTAACCCGTGATCCAGAAGCGATTGCTGAATTGGTTGGTCAATCAGATGTGGTTATTGACGCGATGATTGGAATCGGGGTGCATGGGCCACTAAGAGAGCCAGTTGCATCCATTGTTTCGACAATTAATAAAAAAGCGGCATGCATTATTGCGATAGACATTCCAACTGGGCTGCCAGCCGATGAAGGTGTAACAAATTTTTCAGCTATTCAAGCGGATTATACATTTGTAATCGAAGCAGCAAAAATGAGCATGTTTCTTCAGCATACAGCACCCTATTACGGGGCGTGGGAAGTCGTTTCCATTGGGATACCGGTAAATAAGCTGGCAGGCGATCTGCAATGTAAGATTTGGGAGCAGCGTTGTTTTCGACAGACATTGCCAAAGCGAGATCCATACGCGCATAAAGGGAGTCATGGGAAAGGACTCGTTATTGGCGGCTCCAGCGTAATGCCAGGTTCGATTGCCATGACGGCCAAGGCTGCATTAAGAGCAGGTGCAGGGCTGCTCACGATTGGGACAACAGGTGAAGCCATTGTGTCTATTGCTCCGACATGTCCGGAAGCTACTTATTTGAAGCTGGATCATTCCAATGAATCGATATCGCTGGATCATTTTGATGCAATTGCTATTGGCATGGGCCTGGGACGTGGGCGTTTTGCCGGGAAATTGGTGATGCAGATGGTGCAAACAGCAAATGTTCCGCTGGTAATCGATGCTGATGGATTGTTTCATGTCAAAACAGATTTGTCCATGCTGGCGAAACGATCCCAGCCAACCATTGTGACCCCTCATCCTGGTGAAATGGCTATGCTTTTAGGGATAACCATACCTGAACTCTTGGTCAAACCTTTTCATTATGCCCGGGAATTTGCATCAAGTTACCAAACCTATGTCGTGTTGAAAGGGAAGCATACCATTATTACCGCGCCAAATGGGCAACAGGCGGTGAATCGAACCGGAAATCAAGGCCTTGCCAAAGGTGGAAGTGGTGACGTATTGTCCGGAATTGTATTGGCGATGCTGATGCAGCATGAACATACATTTGCGGCATTATGCAATGCTTGTTTCATCCACGGTGCCGCCGCTGATATCCAAGTAGAAAAGAATCATTCTTATTATGATTTACTGGCGACTGATGTGATCGATGGTATCCCTGACGTATACCGTACATTTCTTAAAAAGCAGTGACACGTTCTCTTTGTCCTGTTGAAAGAAAACTGGAGGCGTAATCGATGTTGCGCCTTTGTTCTGAAACAAGACAAGGGAGATATGTCCATGAAGAAGATTGTTAGTGTTTGGTTAGTTGTTGTCTTTGGCCTGATTACGTTACTTGTTGCCTGTGGGGAAAAATCCCAGGAAGATGTCATAAAAAAATTGGACGATAAAGTTTCATCCATGGATGGCTATAAGACAAAAGCGAAAATGAAAATGAACACCGGCCAGGATAGTCAAACATATCAAATTGATGTTTGGCATAAGAAAAAAGAATACTATCGGGTGGCATTAAAGAATGATCAGGATAAAAAAGGAAATCAAATCATCCTAAAAAATAAAGATGGCGTGTTTGTTCTGACGCCGGCATTGGATAAAAGCTTTAAATTTCAAACAGACTGGCCGGATAATAGCAGCCAGCCGTATCTTTTTAAATCACTTGTAAATGATATTAAGGAAGATACAGATGCTACATTCAAGGTTAGTGACTCCAATTATATATTCCAGACAAAAACCAACTATCAAAGCAACAATAATTTGCCATATCAAGAAATTTATTTTGATAAAAAGACATATGCGCCTAAGTTGGTAAAAGTATTGGATAAGGACAAGAATCCGCTGGTTGAAGTGAAATTTTCCGGATTTGACATGAAGCCAAATTTGCAGGAGAAAGATTTTGCCATGGATAACAATATGAGCTCTGGTACGGCTGAAGCACCTGTCTCCGGTGATAAGAATCAGAACTCGGACACCGAGAAGCAGACGGATGCCAACAAGACGAAGACAGAATCATTCAAGGTAGCACTTCCATTAGAAATGGCTGGGGCAGAGCTTTCCGAACAAAAAGAAGTGGAAACAGCGAATGGGAAACGAGTGATTATGACTTATACCGGAGAAAAGAATTTCACCTTGATTGAGCAGCAGGCAGAAGTTGAGCAAACATTAGCTGCTCCTCAGGAAGTAAGAGGCGATATTGTTAATCTTGGACATTCTATTGGAGCACTTTCCGATAGTGCGATTCAATGGAACAATGATGGGATGAACTTTTATCTGGCAAGTGAGGACTTGACAAAGGAAGAGTTAATTGATGTTGCGAAATCAGTCCAAGGCAAAGCAGTGAAGTAGAATGATCGCTTGTAAGCAGATTCTTCTGGAGAGGAGGTCTGCTTTTCTCTTATCAGAATTTCTTGACAGGCACATAAGAAAACGAAATAATTGGGACACAGGGGACGGCTCTCCTGTCCCGCGGGATAGGAGAGCCGTCCCCTGTGTCCCAAAGGAAGGAATGGTGTATGATGCAAGAGAAAGTGCACTACCGGGAGACATGGGCGGAAGTGAATTTGGATGCAATTGGTTACAATGTACAGCAAATGAAGCAAAAATTACCTGAAGAAACGAAAATGTTCGCTGTAGTAAAAGCGGATGGGTATGGTCATGGGGCCGCGGAAGTTGCCAAACGTGCGCTCAAAGCGGGTGCAGATGCATTGGCTGTCGCGCTTTTGGAGGAAGCGTTGGAGCTTAGAGAAGCAGGTATAACAGTGCCTATTCTGGTATTTGGCTGGGTTGCCCCGGAGGATACCCCGATTGCTGCTGATCATCAACTTACTCTGACATTCTTTCAAAAGGAGTGGATGGAGCAAGTGAAATTGTACCAGTTTGCCCAGCCGCTTAAACTAAACATGAAATGGGACACTGGCATGGGTAGGGTAGGAATTCGTACAGAAACCGAATTAGAGGAGTTAGTCGACGAATTGGCCGATGCGCCAAACGTTCGGTTAACCGGCATCTATACCCATTTTGCCACAGCAGATGAACAAGATTTGACCTATTTCAAACGACAGCAAGCAAGATTTCAATCGCTATGGCAGACATTTCACAAACGATGGCGGTCACCTGTGGCGATTCATATAGGAAATAGCGCTGCATCGATTCGCTTTCCTGATGACATGTATCATTTTATTCGGTTTGGCATTGCCATGTATGGTTTATACCCGTCAGAAACCGTGAAACAAGAAGATATGATTGACTTAAAGCAAGCATTTTCGCTACATAGCCGGCTCATTCATGTGAAGCAAATAGATGCCGGTGAATCCGTTAGTTACGGTGCAACCCATACAGCGGAAAAACCGGAATGGATTGGTACGATACCAATCGGGTATGCTGATGGTTGGATTCGTAAGCTACAGGGGTTTGAAGTATTGGTTGATGGAAGACGCATGCCGATTGTTGGAAGAATTTGTATGGATCAAACGATGATTCATTTGGACAAGGAATATCCAATCGGGACAAAGGTAACACTAATCGGCAAACAGGGCAATGAAGCAATCAGCATGGATGAAGTCGCCCGTTACCTGGACACGATTAATTATGAGATTCCCTGTAACATCGGCAAACGGGTGCCAAGAATTTATGTAACCGAAGAATGATTCAATAAGCTTGTCTTTTACCACAAGATGGTATAATTTTGATAAAATAAAATAAGTATAATAATACAGCCCTATAACCGTGAAACCTGTAAAATGCTTTTGTTAGAAAAAAAGTTCTCAGGTAGCCTTTGCAAACCAGGGGAGACAATGATATTATTAAATGGAAAAATGTATATTCGTTCGTTCAACAGTTGGCGGAGGTGTAAATCTTGTCAGAGAGCTTGCAAGAAGTCTTAGTACGGATACCAAAAAACCTGTTAAATGAGGTGGATGGATTAATGAAGTATGAAAATAGCGATTTGAGCGATTTCATATGTGAAGCAACCAGAAATTATTTAGAATCCAAGAAAGAGGAGCACATCCAACAATTCCGTGATTCCATGATCAAAGGCTACACGGAAATGGCTAGAATTAATCTAACAATCGCTTCAGAAGCATTTCAGGCCGAAGAGGAAGCAGAAAAGAACACCGTAGAGCGCTCTGTCATCGGGGTGTAAGTTTTGATTGTGCAAAGAGGCGAAGTTTATTTCGCCGATCTATCTCCTGTTGTCGGATCAGAACAGGGGGGCATCCGCCCGGTATTGATCTTGCAAAATGATATTGGTAACAGGTTTAGCCCAACCGTTATCATTGCAGCAATTACCGCACAAATTCAAAAAGCAAAACTTCCGACTCATGTCGAGATAAACGCAAAACGCTATGGATTTGATCGGAATTCTGTTATCCTGCTTGAACAAATCAGAACACTTGATAAGCAGCGATTAACTGACAAAATAACAAAGCTGGATAAAGAAATGATGGAAAAGATCAACCATGCATTGGAAATAAGCCTAGGGCTGAAGGATATGTATGGATCATAACAAAACCCTTGTTAAACAGTTTAACAAGGGTTTTGTTATGCCTTGGAAGAATGTTGTATGATACAATACAAACAGATAATATTTTGACGGAAGATGATTATGTATGTGGAATTTTGACGGCTGGCCCGGAATAAGAAATGATACAGGGGGTATGTGAAAGTGGATGACAAATTTAAAAAGTTAGTATTGGAACATAGTGATTCCATCGTTCAATTATGGATGGATGAAGTTGATTCCAAGAAAGACGGCAATTATACTTCGGCAATTTCCGATGATTTGTTTGAAAATACGAACCGAGAGTTTGTCAATGTGATTTTTTCCAGCATTAAAAGTCAGGGTTCCACAGAAACGCTTGAGACTTTTTCGGAAAAACTGATCAATTTGGGCTGGCCATTAAGTTATATCACGGACGGTCTGCAAACATTCCGTCGCGTAACCATTGATTATATTCTCAGCCAATCTGACCAGGTTGATTCTACGTATATCTCCAATGTTCTGCAAAGTGTGGATCAATGGGTTGAACCAATCATTCGACAACTGGTTAATGAGTATTCCGGCAGCTGGGAACATATCGTCTCTTTACAGCGGATCGCTTTACAGGAATTGTCAGCACCATTGATCCCGGTTATGGACAATATCACGATTATGCCATTGATAGGTACCATCGACACAGAGCGGGCCAAATTGATCATGGAAAATTTGCTTGATGGTGTGATTAAACATAATTCAGAAGTCGTTTTAATGGACATTACAGGTGTTCCAGTTGTCGATACCATGGTGGCACATCATATTATTCAAGCAGCAGAAGCAGTCCGACTGGTGGGTGCAACCTGCATCTTGGTAGGAATCCGTCCCGAGATAGCCCAAACAATTGTAAATCTGGGTATTGATCTGGGGAAATTCCCGACTAAAAGCTCATTGAAAAAAGGCTTTGCCAAGGCTTTGGAAATGACCAATCGAAAAATTGAAGACCTGGATACAAGTGAATCAGAGATTGAGAAACTGCTTAAAACGTTGGACAGGGAGTGATACTTGTTGCGAATCCCAATTTTAAAATTACATCACTATTTGCTGGTGTCGATCCAAACAGAAATTGACGATCATACCGCTATACAATTTCAGGAAGATTTACTGAATCAGATTCACAAGAGTGGTGCAACTGGCGTAGTTATTGATTTGACATCAGTAGAAATGATTGATTCGTTTATTGCCAAAGTGTTGGGCGATGTGGTGACTATGTCAGATTTGATGGGGGCAAAAGTAGTTTTGACAGGTATTCAGCCTGCTGTTGCTGTAACACTTATCGACCTCGGAATTGAAATGAAAAGTGTTTCCACTGCATTAAATTTAGAACAGGGATTGATTAAATTACATCAGGAATTGGGGGATTAGGATGAGTCTCCAAACCTGTGTGAACATAAAAAAAGAATGGGATATTGTCGGAGCACGTCAAGTCGGCCGTGATATAGCAAAAGAAACAGGCTTTGGCACTGTGGATCAGGCCCGCATTGCTACTGCGATATCCGAGCTTGCACGTAATATATACCTATATGCTGGCTCCGGTCAAATTTATTTTGAAGTAGTCGAAGAAATGAATCGTAAAGGGATTTGCATGACAGCTGTAGATACCGGTCCCGGAATTGACGATTTGAGTCAGGTAATGGAGGATGGCTTTTCAACCTCGGGTGGACTCGGTGCGGGTTTACCGGGTGTCAATCGCCTGATGGATGTGTTCGACATTAAATCAGAAAAAGATAAAGGCACAGAGGTAAAAGCAATTAAATGGGTGCGTTGAAAATCCGGGATGACTTTACAGCAGGTCATCCCTGGCTAGCAGGGTAATGATTGAGCGCCAAATAGAAACGGGGGTATATTGAGATGAAAACAATCGAAACGGATATTGAGCATTACAAAGATCTCCTCAAACGGTATATTGAAACACAAGACGAACAATCGTTGTACGGAGCTGAGCAAATCAGTAAATCTTTTATTAAAAATAATATACTTCCCGAAGACATTGTCAATCTGCATATTCAGGCTTTGGCAGAATTGTTCCCGGACTTATCCAAGGAACTGAAGATGTCCATGAAATTTCTTTTGGAAACAATGATTTCCTATGGCCTTGCCCTTCAGGAATTCCAGACATTAAGGGAAAAACAACTGGAATTGAAATCAGAAATTGAGGTTGCTGCCGGAATGCAAAGAACCCTTTTGGGGACAAGTAAACCTGCCATTGAGGGATTGGATATCGGCGTGGTCAGTATTCCCGCCCACCAGATGAATGGCGACTATCATCATTTTATCAAAGGCGAGGATGGTACACTGGGAGTTGCCCTGGCAGATGTCGTTGGTAAAGGGGTACCAGCGGCTTTGTGCATGTCCATGATTAAATATTCCATGGATAGTTTCAAGGAAGAAATGATGCAACCGGAGTCAATTTTGGAAAGCCTCAACCGGGTTGTGGAACGAAACGTTGATCCAAGCATGTTTATCACCATGATTTACGCACAATACCTCCCTGATAAAAACCTGCTCCGTTATGCCTCTGCTGGCCACGAACCTGGTTTCATCTATCATAAAAAAGAAGATCGATTTGAGGAAATGGAAACCAAAGGGCTTGTGCTCGGTGTTACCGGGAATACGACGTATCAACGGTATGAGCGTAAAATTGAACCGGGTGATATGGTCATTCTGTTGACAGATGGCGTAACTGAATGCAGAGAAGGAGACCGTTTTATCGAAACAGAGGAATTGCTTGAAGTGATCAAGAGCTATTCCCATTTACCGGCACAGGACATGGTCGATCAGGTATATAAATATTTTGAACGAATGCAGCATTTTGAGCTTCGTGATGACTTCACCCTGATTATTTTGCGAAAAGATGTTTAACAGGTTGTTTCAACGGGTAGTCATACAGTGTTGAATATGGTGTAACCTATGAGTTTGAACTTCATCTTGAAGGGAGAAGAAATAATGGACTTGGAAATAGAAGTAATCGAGGAATCCGACAAGTCAAAGATCGTTTTGTCGGGTGAGGTTGATGCATATACTGCACCGAAGCTGAAAGAAACGCTTTTACCCCTGACAAAAGGTGCGGGACACATCGTGGAAGTTAATTTGGAACAGGTTAACTATATGGATAGTACCGGACTTGGTGTGTTTATTAGTGCATTGAAATCGACGAAAGAAAATGATAGTCAGTTGAAGCTGGTTGATTTGCAGGATCGCGTGTTTCGCTTGTTCCAAATCACCGGCTTGATTGAAATCATGGATATTAAGGCAGCGATTCGAGGTGGCAGTGAATGATGGAAGTATTTGATTTTATCGAAATGAAAATTCCCGCAAAAGTAGAATACGTGGGTGTTATCCGGTTGAGTGTTTCCGGGGTTGCGAACCGGATGGGTTTTTCCTATGAGGATATTGAAGATTTAAAAGTTGCTGTCTCTGAGGCGATAACGAATGCTGTAACGCATGCTTATGATCCGGAAGATGATGGAGAAGTTACGATCGGATTTGGTGTCTATGCCAATCGTTTGGAGGTAATGGTGGCTGATTACGGCGGCAGCTTTGATTTGGGGCAGGTGAAAGGATCCATTGGCCCATATGAACCCACAGAATCGGTCGAAACATTAAGAGAGGGCGGACTTGGCCTTTTTTTAATTGAAGCACTAATGGATAAAGTAGAGATTAACAATGATCATGGCGTTATTGTGCTAATGACAAAGTACCTTCAGGAAACCGAGGTGGGTTTTAATGGCGACCAAATCTCAACCACACAATAAAGGAGGAGACGAGGTTTACCAATGGATTGAATATCTGCAGGACGAGCCAAATGATGAAACAATACAGGAAAAAATTGTACTAACCTATCAAAATCTTGTAGAGTCCATTGCTCGTAAGTATTCCAAAAATAGTGGGATTCATGAAGATTTGGTGCAAGTTGGGATGATCGGATTACTGGCTGCAGTGAAACGTTATGATGCAACCTATGGCAAATCATTCGAGTCGTTTGCAATCCCGACAATTATTGGTGAAATTAAACGGTTTATTCGGGATAAAACCTGGAGTGTTCATGTGCCAAGGCGCATCAAGGAGTTAGGTCCGAAAATCAAGAAGGCAGTAGAAGAATTAACGACATCGAATCAGCAGCCACCGACTGTTCCGCAGATCGCCGAATATTTAGATGTGACCGAGGAAGATGTGCTGGAAACCATGGAAATGAGCAAAAGCTATAAAGCATTGTCGGTCGATCGGAAAATTGAAGCGGATTCGGATGGCAGTACAGTCTCGATCCTTGACCTGGTAGGCAGCGATGACCAAGATTTTAAAAATGCCGATCAGCGTATGCTCCTGGAGAAAATTTTGCCGACCTTATCCGAACGAGAACAACAAATCTTGCAATATACCTATTTTGACAACCGCAGTCAAAAAGAAACAGGGGAATTACTGGGTATTTCACAAATGCATGTTTCCCGATTGCAGCGACGGGCCTTACGAAAACTCCGCGAAACGATTCAGTCCGATAGCGAAGAGGTATTAGATTGAATACAGCAGCAAACAAAATGCAAGTAGCGGTTTATCAAAAAGCAAAAAACGGCAATATTCATTGCGGCGACAGTTATTATTACATCGAGACTGATAAAGAATTTGTTTGTGCGATTGCCGACGGATTGGGCAGTGGAGAATACGCCAAAGAATCATCGCAAATCGTAATTGACATCATTGAGAGCAATATTCATGCAACAGTTGGACAAATTGTAAAGCGGTGTAATCAGGAGTTGTTCCGAAAACGCGGAGTAGTGCTGGGAATACTTAAAGTTAATTATTCCTCTGAACAATACGCTTTTTCCTCCATTGGTAATATTGGTATTTTGACGGTAACGCAAGATGGAAAGAAAAAGCGGAATATCCCCAATGCCGGGTATTTGGCTGGGTATCCAAGGCCCTTCAAAGTGGTTAACGGCACATTGGAACCACAAATGAATTTTATTATGTTCTCCGACGGTGTCTCTGATGCGGATTTGACAAAGAAGTTTATCTTGAATCGGGATGTAAACGACATCATCAACGCATATGCATGCTTACATGGAGAATCGCCAAACGATGATACGACATTAATTGCAATGAAATATGGGGGATAATCATGGCTGTCAGCGAAAATGGCAGTCACTTTTATTGGAAAAGTCGTGGTATGCTCTTTTATTTGCAGGGCTGGATCATCTCAGGTAAGGATTGGGAAAATAACATATGTTTTGGTAAAATGAAAGGGCACGCTGAAAGAGGAGGAAATCATTGTGGCTGTTGAAATAAATCAGGAGATAACCAATTGGGTGGCCAAAGAAGCCCAAGTCAAAGCCAGTACGGTTGATAAAGTAATTGCAATGCTTGATGAAGGAAATACCGTACCATTTATCGCTCGCTACCGGAAAGAAGCAACCGGTGGCCTCGATGAAGTGCAAATCAAGCTCATCCAAGACAAATGGAATTATGCGGTCCATTTGGAGGAACGCAAACAGGAAGTAATCCGCCTGATTGATGAACAAGGCAAACTAACTGAAGAGCTTGCACAAAACATCAATGAAGCAACCCAGTTACAGCGGGTGGAAGATTTGTATCGCCCATATAAACAAAAACGCCGGACAAAAGCGACCATTGCCAAAGAAAAAGGATTGGAACCATTAGCCGAATTGGTCTGGAAATTGGAAGATATCGACATTCAAACGAAGGCAGTGGAGTTTTTCTCAGAGGAACACGAGGTACATACAATAGACGATGTATTAACCGGTGTGAACGATATTATTGCCGAATGGATTTCCGATGACCCGGAATTTCGCGATTACATTCGGGACGAAACATATAAAAAAGGTATCATTCGTTCAGAAGTAAAGTCGGCTGCATCAGATGAAAAAGGCGTTTATGAGATGTATTATGAATACCATGAAGCAGTTCGTTCGTTGGTTTCCCACCGGATCCTCGCATTGAATCGCGGTGAAAAAGAAGGAATTTTAAAAGTCAGCATTGAACCACCGATCGAACGAATAAGCGAGTTTTTACGAAAGAAACTGATTAATAAGCAAGCCAATCAGCATGTTACGGAGGTGATGGACGCCGCAATTGCCGATAGTTATAAACGGTTAATCCAGCCTTCGATTGAGCGTGAGATTCGTAATAGCTTAACAGAAAAAGCGGAAACACAGGCAATCGATGTGTTTGCCAAAAACTTAAAAAATTTGTTGCTACAACCACCGCTTAAAGGAAAAACTGTTCTTGGTGTTGATCCTGCTTTTAGAACTGGCTGCAAACTGGCAGTGGTTGATGAAACTGGAAAGGTCCACAAGGTTGGGGTCATGTATCCAACCGCACCTAAAAAAGATGTGGCAGGTGCTGAAAAAATTGTCATGGAACTTATTCAGACATACAAGATCGAGCTTATTGCGATTGGGAATGGAACGGCATCACGGGAAACCGAACAATTCATTGCGGACACCATTGGCAAACATCAATTACAAGTCCCATATATTATTGTCAATGAAGCGGGGGCAAGCGTGTACTCCGCCTCCAAGTTAGCCCGTGAAGAATTCCCTGATTTACAAGTTGAGGAAAGAAGTGCAGCATCCATTGCCAGACGGGTACAAGATCCACTTGCCGAACTGGTTAAGATTGATCCAAAATCGATTGGGGTAGGGCAATACCAACATGATGTCAGCCAGAAAGCACTAAATGAATCACTGACATTTGTAGTTGAAACAGCCGTTAACCAAGTCGGGGTCAACGTCAATACAGCGTCAACCTCATTATTGCAGTATGTATCCGGATTAAGTAAAACGGTAGCCAATAATATTGTGACCAAACGGAATGAAGAAGGAAAGTTCACGAACCGGAAACAATTGAGCAAGATCCCGCGGTTAGGTGCTAAAACATATGAACAAGCAATCGGTTTTTTACGGATTATCGATGGAGATAACCCACTGGATCGAACCCCTATCCATCCGGAAACCTATGAGCAGGTAACCGAACTCTTGCGTATACTTGATGCTGAATTAACGGATATCGGATCAGATACATTAGACGAGCGTCTGCAATCAGTGGACAAGAAGGAGATTTCAGAACAGCTTGGTATTGGCGAGCCAACATTGATTGATATTATGAGCGCCTTAAGCCGTCCAGCACGAGATCCGCGGGATGATTTCCCACAACCATTATTAAAGCAAAATGTGCTCTCATTGGAAGATTTACAGCCAGGCATGGAAATGCAAGGCACAGTACGAAATGTAGTTGATTTCGGTGTGTTTGTGGATATCGGTGTAAAGCAGGACGGGCTTGTGCATATATCCAAAATGGCTAACAAATTTGTCAAACACCCAATGGATATAGCATCTGTCGGGGATGTGGTAACGGTTTGGGTTGAGAATGTTGACACCGAAAAAGGTCGAGTGGCGTTATCGATGATAGGAAATAAGTAATCAAAAGCTGAATTACGTTGTTTAAACGTAAAAAAAGAGGGCTTACCCATGTGCTGGGAAGTCCTCTTTTTAGTTGACGATCTATTATTTTACCCCTTCAGGAACAGATAGTCCTAAACCGGCAGCGATTCGCTCGCCCCATTCCGGATCAGCTTTATAGAAATGCTCGATTTGGCGTAATTTGATTTCATCTTTTTCAACTGGTTTCATGTGTTCTACAAAGTTTTCAATGAGACGTGTTTTTTCATCTGCACTCATTAAACGATATAGATCTCCAGGTTGTGTGTAATGATCTTCTGAGTCATGGGCGACACTTTCAGCCAAACCTTGTACTTCAAAAGGTGTATTTTTGCTTGCTGGGTCTTCTTTTGGCCCATCAAAGCTGTTTGGTTCATAGTTTGGTGCACCGCCGCCATTGCCGTCTACACGCATATAGCCATCGCGTTGATAGTTGTTAACCGATACTTTTGAACGGTTGACAGGAATTTGTTGATGGTTGACACCAAGACGGTAACGGTGTGTATCTGCATAACTGAAAAGTCGGCCTTGTAACATTTTATCTGGAGATGCTTCAATTCCAGGAACTAGATTAGCTGGTGTGAAAGCTGCTTGCTCCACATCGGCAAAATGATTTTCCGGATTACGGTTTAATACCATTTTTCCTACTTCAATCCGAGGGTAATCTTTTTTGGAAACTGTTTTTGTGACATCAAACAGATCCCATTTATACGTTTTATAATCTTCGTAAGGAATAATTTGCACGTATAATGTCCATGATGGGAAATCACCCTCCTCGATTGCGTTGTAGAGATCCTCACGATGGTAATCAGGATTTTCCCCGGAAAGCTTATCTGCCAGGTTAACATCCATCCCTTTCACACCCTGGTCACTGATGAAGTGGTATTTTACCCAGAAAGCCTCTCCTTTATCATTGACCCATTTAAATGTATGACTGCCATAGCCGTTCATATGACGGTATGTTGCCGGGATACCACGATCTCCATGTAAATAAGTGATTTGATGCAATGATTCCGGTGACAAGGACCAGAAATCCCAAACCGCATTCGGGTCTTTTAAACCTGTGCGCGGATTACGTTTTTGTGTATGGATAAAATCAGGGAACTTAATGGCATCACGAACGAAAAAGATCGGCGTATTATTACCAACTAAGTCATAGTTTCCTTCATCGGTATAAAATTTTAAGGCAAAGCCGCGTGGGTCACGAACTGTATCAGCTGAACCAAGTTCGCCGGCAACAGTTGAGAAACGGGCAAACATTTCGGTGCGTTTTCCTTTTTCACTTAAAAAGTCGGCTTTCGTGTATTTGGAAATTTCATCATTGGTCACTTCAAAGTAGCCAAAAGCACCCGCTCCCTTGGCATGCACCACACGTTCCGGAATACGTTCTCTATCAAAATGTGCCAGCTTCTCCAACAGATGAAAATCCTGAATCAGACTAGGCCCATTATGTCCTGCAGTAATAGAGTTTTGGTTGTCTCCTACTGGAATTCCTGCTCCGGTAGTTAAAGTTTTACGATTATCGCTCATAAATTAAAGCTCCTCTCCTTTATTCATAATTGATATCTCTAATACTAATTGTAATATAAACTTTTTGAAAGTCAATATTTAATTATAATTGTTTTAAATAAAATCGGTTGCAATGCTCTCTTGGATAACCCATTCTTTTAAAAAACGACGATATGATCTATTACCCGTAAAGCGTATGATGTAAACATGGACCTATTATAAAAACTAAACAGACTGAATGAGTATTTCCGGCAAAGCAACCCGGTATCCTTTAGAAACGTATTGCACTGTCCTAATATTTACTTGTCGTTATTAATCGATTATATGCTAGAATAGTAATGATGATTATTGTGCATATAAATGGGAAGGGATATTGTTAAATGGATTTATTAAATGATAATAAGTCATTATATAAGCTGGTTAATGAAGTATCCATACAGTACTTTCAAAAGCCGTTTTTACATCAGGTACAATTCAATCATCGGCTGCGAACGACTGGAGGACGATATATTCCGGCTAAAAAGATCATTGAACTCAACCCCAAGTATTTGACCGAGATGGACGAACATGAGTTTATTGGCATAGTCAAGCACGAATTATGTCATTATCATCTTCATATTGAAGGAAAGGGATATAAACACGGGGATGCAGAATTCAAGAACCTATTGAGAGCAACCGGATCACCAAGACATTGCCGTCCATTACCATCCAATGAAGACAGGTATAAGTACAAGTATGTTTGTAATAACTGTAAACATGTTTATAAAAGAGCCCGGAGAATCAACGTGAATCAATACAGATGTGGTAAATGTAATGGAAGACTGTCCATGTTAGAGGGATAAAGTTAATGCTTGCAGCTTGGGGTTGAGGAGGTCATTTGTATTAAACGACAGCATTTTTCTTCATTTATTATAGATTCAGATCTTGTTTCAATGACGTTTGGATGGTTGTTTTTAACTTTTTTGATGAAAGGTATTGACGAAACTTGTTAGAACTGGTAAATTAAATAGGTCTTGAGCAAACGGGAAGCGTTAGAAAATGTCTTGAGAAAAAATGTTGACAATGAGCAAAAATTAGTGTATTATAATTTTCGTTGTCGTTATCAGATTGTATTTTGTGCAATGGGAAATTACATATTTATCAATCCACAGTAGCTCAGTGGTAGAGCTATCGGCTGTTAACCGATCGGTCGTAGGTTCGAATCCTACCTGTGGAGCCAAACGGAGAAGTACTCAAGTGGCTGAAGAGGCGCCCCTGCTAAGGGTGTAGGCCGTGTAAGCGGCGCGAGGGTTCAAATCCCTCCTTCTCCGCCATTTTTATGGCCCGTTGGTCAAGTGGTTAAGACACCGCCCTTTCACGGCGGTAACACGGGTTCGAATCCCGTACGGGTCATCTTATTTGAATAAAGTAAAAATATTGCTTTGGTTTGGTCCGGTAGTTCAGCTGGTTAGAATGCCTGCCTGTCACGCAGGAGGTCGCGGGTTCGAGTCCCGTCCGGACCGCCATCATTGGGCTATAGCCAAGCGGTAAGGCAGCGGGTTTTGATCCCGTCATTCCCAGGTTCGAATCCTGGTAGCCCAGCTTTATTTTATCCATATAAGTAAGAAATAGAATACGATGAGCCATTAGCTCAGTCGGTAGAGCATCTGACTTTTAATCAGAGGGTCGGAGGTTCGAATCCTCCATGGCTCACCATTACATCATAGCGTTTAGCGGGTGTGGCGGAATTGGCAGACGCGCTAGAATCAGGCTCTAGTGTCCTTTACCGGACGTGGGGGTTCGACTCCCTTCACCCGCATTTATGAAATACGAGGTGCTGTGGCAATCACGGCATTTTGTTTTTGCCTTTTAAAATACGCGGTCGTGGCGGAATGGCAGACGCGCTAGGTTGAGGGCCTAGTGGGTGTATAACCCGTGGAGGTTCAAGTCCTCTCGACCGCACCAAAAATACTTGTAATCGACTTCTGAATGTGCTAATATAATAGAGTTCGCTTAAATGCGCCCGTAGCTCAATTGGATAGAGCGCTTGACTACGGATCAAGAGGTTAGGGGTTCGACTCCTCTCGGGCGCGCCATTTAACGGGAAGTAGCTCAGCTTGGTAGAGCACATGGTTTGGGACCATGGGGTCGCAGGTTCGAATCCTGTCTTCCCGACCATGCGAGATATAAAATTTTATGATGCGGGTGTAGTTTAGTGGTAAAACCTCAGCCTTCCAAGCTGATGATGAGGGTTCGATTCCCTTCACCCGCTCCATACCATTTGTTGGGCCTGTAGCTCAGCTGGTTAGAGCGCACGCCTGATAAGCGTGAGGTCGGTGGTTCGAGTCCACTCAGGCCCATTTGCTTTTAAAAAGCAAAATAAAGGGTTGACAGTAACGAGGTTAATTGTTATACTAATTAAGTTGCTGTTAAAAACAGCGTTATGAAATTTGCTCTTTGAAAACTGAACAAAACAACCAGTATGTAATAGATGTCAGAGGTTGAGGTTAGAAGTTAGATCAATTGATTTGATGGAAAACGCAGACCCTGGAATCAATTTTTGAAGCTAAGAATTTAGATGAAATTAATTGGTGTTAATTTTATCACAAACTTTTTTGGAGAGTTTGATCTTGGCTCAGGACGAACGCTGGCGGCGTGCCTAATACATGCAAGTCGAGCGCGGGAAGCAAGTAGATCCTCATCTGAGGTGACACTTGTGGAACGAGCGGCGGACGGGTGAGTAACACGTGGGCAACCTGCCTGTAAGATCGGGATAACTCGCGGAAACGTGAGCTAATACCGGATAATACTTTTTCCTGCATGGGAGGAAGTTGAAAGATGGCTTTGGCTATCACTTACAGATGGGCCCGCGGCGCATTAGCTAGTTGGTGGGGTAAAGGCTCACCAAGGCGACGATGCGTAGCCGACCTGAGAGGGTGATCGGCCACACTGGGACTGAGACACGGCCCAGACTCCTACGGGAGGCAGCAGTAGGGAATCTTCCGCAATGGACGAAAGTCTGACGGAGCAACGCCGCGTGAGTGATGAAGGTCTTCGGATCGTAAAACTCTGTTGTGAGGGAAGAACAAGTATTGTTCGAACAGGGCAGTACCTTGACGGTACCTCACCAGAAAGCCCCGGCTAACTACGTGCCAGCAGCCGCGGTAATACGTAGGGGGCAAGCGTTGTCCGGAATTATTGGGCGTAAAGCGCGCGCAGGCGGTCTTTTAAGTCTGATGTGAAATCTTGCGGCTTAACCGCAAGCGGTCATTGGAAACTGGAGGACTTGAGTGCAGAAGAGGAGAGTGGAATTCCACGTGTAGCGGTGAAATGCGTAGAGATGTGGAGGAACACCAGTGGCGAAGGCGACTCTCTGGTCTGTAACTGACGCTGAGGCGCGAAAGCGTGGGTAGCGAACAGGATTAGATACCCTGGTAGTCCACGCCGTAAACGATGAGTGCTAGGTGTTAGGGGGTTTCCGCCCCTTAGTGCTGAAGTTAACGCATTAAGCACTCCGCCTGGGGAGTACGGCCGCAAGGCTGAAACTCAAAAGAATTGACGGGGGCCCGCACAAGCGGTGGAGCATGTGGTTTAATTCGAAGCAACGCGAAGAACCTTACCAGGTCTTGACATCCTCTGATGACGGTAGAGATACCGAGTTCCCTTCGGGGACAGAGTGACAGGTGGTGCATGGTTGTCGTCAGCTCGTGTCGTGAGATGTTGGGTTAAGTCCCGCAACGAGCGCAACCCTTAATCTTAGTTGCCAGCATTAAGTTGGGCACTCTAAGGTGACTGCCGGTGACAAACCGGAGGAAGGTGGGGATGACGTCAAATCATCATGCCCCTTATGACCTGGGCTACACACGTGCTACAATGGATGGAACAAAGGGCAGCGAAGCGGCGACGCATTAGCTAATCCCATAAAACCATTCTCAGTTCGGATTGCAGGCTGCAACTCGCCTGCATGAAGCCGGAATCGCTAGTAATCGCGGATCAGCATGCCGCGGTGAATACGTTCCCGGGCCTTGTACACACCGCCCGTCACACCACGAGAGTTGGCAACACCCGAAGTCGGTGAGGTAACCTTTTGGAGCCAGCCGCCGAAGGTGGGGCCAATGATTGGGGTGAAGTCGTAACAAGGTAGCCGTATCGGAAGGTGCGGCTGGATCACCTCCTTTCTAAGGATTATATTACGGAACGGGAAGTTTATTCCTAAGACATACTCGGTTGTTTGGTTCAGTTTTGAGAGAGTAAATCTCTCTATTTGTACCTTGAAAACTAAATAAGAGCAAGACAAACAACGACATCAACTTTTAAAGTTCTTAAATATAGTTAAGTGAAAAAGAGCGCACGGTGGATGCCTTGGCACTAGGAGCCGATGAAGGACGGGACTAACACCGATATGCCTCGGGGAGTCGTAAGTAGACTGATCCGGGGATTTCCGAATGGGGAACCCGCTGCTCGTAATGGAGCAGTACACCTATCTGAATACATAGGGTAGGTGAGGCAGACCCGGGGAACTGAAACATCTCAGTACCCGGAGGAAGAGAAAGCAAACGCGATTTCCCAAGTAGCGGCGAGCGAAACGGAAACAGCCCAAACCAACAGGCTTGCCTGTTGGGGTTGTAGGACACTCCAATGGAGTTACCAAGAAATTCTTTAGATGAATCGATCTGGAACGATCAGCCATAGCGGGTAAGAGCCCTGTAATCGAAAGAGAATTTCCTCCGGAGTGGATCCTGAGTACGGCGGAACACGTGGAATTCCGTCGGAATCCGGGAGGACCATCTCCCAAGGCTAAATACTCCCTAGTGACCGATAGTGAACCAGTACCGTGAGGGAAAGGTGAAAAGCACCCCGGGAGGGGAGTGAAAGAGAACCTGAAACCGTGTGCTTACAAGTAGTCGAAGCCCGTTAATGGGTGACGGCGTACCTTTTGTAGAATGGACCGGCGAGTTACGATCGTATGCAAGGTTAAGTGGAAGACACGGAGCCGTAGCGAAAGCGAGTCTGAACAGGGCGTTTGTAGTATGCGGTCGTAGACCCGAAACCGTGTGATCTACCCATGTCCAGGGTGAAGGTCAGGTAACACTGACTGGAGGCCCGAACCCACGTATGTTGAAAAATGCGGGGATGAGGTGTGGGTAGGGGTGAAATGCCAATCGAACACGGAGATAGCTGGTTCTCTCCGAAATAGCTTTAGGGCTAGCCTCAAGAAAGGGAAGTACTGGAGGTAGAGCACTGATTGGACGAGGGGCCCTCACCGGGTTACCGAATTCAGTCAAACTCCGAATGCCAGCTACTTGATCTTGGGAGTCAGACTATGGGTGATAAGGTTCATAGTCGAAAGGGAAACAGCCCAGACCGCCAGCTAAGGTCCCAAAGTATACGTTAAGTGGAAAAGGATGTGGCGTTGCTTAGACAACCAGGATGTTGGCTTAGAAGCAGCCATCATTTAAAGAGTGCGTAATAGCTCACTGGTCGAGTGACGCTGCGCCGAAAATGTACCGGGGCTAAACGTATCACCGAAGCTGCGGATTGTTCTGAAAGAACAATGGTAGGAGAGCGTTCGAAGTGCTGTGAAGTCAGACCGTGAGGACTGGTGGAGCGCTTTGAAGTGAGAATGCCGGTATGAGTAGCGAAAAAAGAGTGAGAATCTCTTTCACCGAATGCCTAAGGTTTCCTGAGGAAGGCTCGTCCTCTCAGGGTTAGTCGGGACCTAAGCCGAGGCCGACAGGCGTAGGCGATGGACAACAGGCAGATATTCCTGTACCACCTCATGACCGTTTGAGCAATGGGGAGACGCAGAAGGATAGGGAAAGCGCACCGATGGATGTGTGCGCCCAAGCAGTAAGCGAGTTGGATAGGCAAATCCGTCCAGCAATCGCAAGCTGTGATGGGGAGTGAAAATGGTCACGAAGTTCCCGATTTCACACTGCCAAGAAAAACCTCTAGCGAGGTCACAGGTGCCCGTACCGCAAACCGACACAGGTAGGCGAGGAGAGAATCCTAAGGTGATCGGGAGAACTCTCGTTAAGGAACTCGGCAAAATGACCCCGTAACTTCGGGAGAAGGGGTGCTTCTTGCATGAGAAGCCGCAGTGAATAGGCCCAAGCGACTGTTTAGCAAAAACACAGGTCTCTGCGAAGCCGAAAGGCGAAGTATAGGGGCTGACACCTGCCCGGTGCTGGAAGGTTAAGGGGAAACGTTAGCTCACAGGAGCGAAGCGTTGAACCGAAGCCCCAGTAAACGGCGGCCGTAACTATAACGGTCCTAAGGTAGCGAAATTCCTTGTCGGGTAAGTTCCGACCCGCACGAAAGGTGCAACGACTTGGGCACTGTCTCAACGAGAGACCCGGTGAAATTATACGATGCGTGAAGATGCGCATTACCCGCGACAGGACGGAAAGACCCCGTGGAGCTTTACTGTAGCCTGATATTGCATGTTGGTACAGCTTGTACAGGATAGGTGGGAGCCATTGAAACCGGAGCGCCAGCTTCGGTGGAGGCACCCGTGGGATACCACCCTGGTTGTACGGACATTCTAACCCAGAACCGTGATCCGGTTCGGAGACAGTGTCAGGCGGGCAGTTTGACTGGGGCGGTCGCCTCCTAAAAGGTAACGGAGGCGCCCAAAGGTTCCCTCAGAATGGTTGGAAATCATTCGCAGAGTGTAAAGGCACAAGGGAGCTTGACTGCGAGACCTACAAGTCGAGCAGGGACGAAAGTCGGGCTTAGTGATCCGGTGGTTCCGCATGGAAGGGCCATCGCTCAACGGATAAAAGCTACCCCGGGGATAACAGGCTTATCTCCCCCAAGAGTTCACATCGACGGGGAGGTTTGGCACCTCGATGTCGGCTCATCGCATCCTGGGGCTGTAGTCGGTCCCAAGGGTTGGGCTGTTCGCCCATTAAAGCGGTACGCGAGCTGGGTTCAGAACGTCGTGAGACAGTTCGGTCCCTATCCGTCGTGGGCGTTGGAAGTCTGAGAGGAGCTGTCCTTAGTACGAGAGGACCGGGATGGACACACCGCTGGTGTACCAGTTGTTCCGCCAGGAGCATAGCTGGGTAGCTACGTGTGGCAAGGATAAGTGCTGAAAGCATCTAAGCATGAAGCCTCCCTCAAGATAAGACTTCCCATCACTTCGAGTGAGTAAGATCCCTCAGAGACGATGAGGTTGATAGGTCCGAGGTGGAAGCGTGGTGACACGTGGAGCTGACGGATACTAATCGATCGAGGACTTATCTATATTGTTTGATTCGTTGATACCATCTTCTCTTATTTAGTTTTCAGGATATAAAAACATTTGCATTTTTTATCAGAAATGCATATAATATATCTTGTCCTTGTTTTTAACACTTCTGTAAAGAAAAGATAAACAAGGTGATCATATCTAAAGGTCTGGTAGCCATAGCGGAGAGGCCACACCTGTTCCCATGCCGAACACAGCAGTTAAGCTCTCCAGCGCCGATGGTAGTTGGGGCTTTGCCCCTGCAAGAGTAGGACGTCGCCAGGCTTTACATTTTCATTATATCGCGGGGTGGAGCAGTCTGGTAGCTCGTTGGGCTCATAACCCAAAGGTCGTAGGTTCAAATCCTGCCCCCGCAACCAATTCAATAAAAACTGTATACCTGATGTAACTATGCTGAATTATTTATCAGTAAATACATAGGTCTGGTAGTTCAGCTGGTTAGAATGCCTGCCTGTCACGCAGGAGGTCGCGGGTTCGAGTCCCGTCCAGACCGCCATTAACTTAGAGACGTTCAAACACATGATTTCGCTTTACGAAGTCATGTGTTTTTTATTGTGTAACCAATATTCCAAGCAGGCACGTTGTCTACAAGGATTCCCCGTTGGACGAAAGCTGTTTCTGCTGCTGCCTCCATCAAGTCTAATGGTTCATCTTCCGTACCCCCGCTTTTTGCGAATGAGGTATTCAACCTGGATTCCCGAAATTTGTAACGAGTATTCGTAATGAAAGCCCTTATTTGCAACATTTATAACGCATTTTCTTCATAATACCTCATTACATATTTTGAATATATAACGTGTAGGAAATCCTGTGTTTTCAGGGATTCTGAAGGCCCCTCGTTATACAATCCGGTAATGTAGGATTCAAAAACGATGTATATCAGCATGTTTAATTCATGAATAGGCAAAAGCTTCCACAAGTTCGGGTCTTTCCAGGAAGAATCTGCCGACAAAATAGGGGTTTTTCAAAATCGAAACCGGTTTTCCATAGTTTGCGGCTCCTTGTAGGCTTTCAATGCCAAACGCTAAATCAGGAAACTCATGTTAAAAACTGGTATGGCAATTAAAAACGTTTTATACTATAATGAAGTTTAAATTAATAGTCATTTCAAAAATGAAACAATATTGCAATTTTGAAATAAAAGACGAGAGCTGTGATTTATCAACATCTATTTTACTTCCATGAAAAAGCTAGGATTAAGAGATTTCATAATTGAAATTACACCACTGTTCCCCAAATTTCGATTGTCAAAATGTAGGGTTTTAAGTTGGCATAAATATTGCATTAAATAAAGTGATTCGAAATATTAAAATTTAATTTGTGAGGTGAATGTATTTGGCGACTCGTTATGAGTATGGTGGTGATGAGTTTTTATTCGTAGAACTAAGCGAGGAAATGAGTCTCGAGGCTAATTTTACAGCGATGGCGATTACTAAAAAGCTAAGTGAGATGGAAATTGAAGGAATTCAAGATATTTGTCCATCCAACGCTTCGTATATGGTGCGTATTGATCCGGATGTGATAAAAGCGGATGATTTAATTCAAGAGCTAAAAAGAATTGAAAAATCCGTTGAAAATCTTGACAATGTGGAAATTCAGTCGCGTTTAGTAGATGTTCCGGTTTTGTTTGAAGACCCTTGGACACATGAAACCGTGATGCGGTTTAGAGAACGTCATCAAGATCCGGAATCTACAGATATCGAGTATGCCGCCAGGATTAATGGTTACGACTCAAAAGAAGATTTCATTGAGGCAATGACCAGTTCTCCCTTTTTAGTGTCGATGATTGGGTTTGTTCCCGGCTTACCATTTTGTTTCCAAATTGTCCCCCGAGAAAAAGCAATTGAGGTTCCTAAATATGTGCGTCCACGTACTTTTACTCCCGAACGCTGTTTTGGGTTTGGTGGAGGTTTTTCGGTGGTTTACCCTGTTGACGGGGCGGGTGGATATCAAATGTTTGGAATTTCCGCTTCTCCAGTGTTTGATGGAGAACAAAAGCTGCCTGATTTTCAGGATTCAATGGTTTTCCCGCGTCAAGGGGATATTTTCAGGTATCGTCGTATTGACAGAGATGAATATGATTCAGTGAGAAATCAAGTGGAAAACGGCACCTTTGAATATCGAAAAAAAGATATGAGCTTCACCCCGGCTGAAGTCTTGAAGGATCCGGAAGCATTTTCTCAAATGGCTTTGAGGAGGTTATACAATGATTAAGGTACTTAAGCCAGGGATAGAGGCTACTGTACAGGATAATGGAAGAATTGGATATTATGAATTAGGTATGCCGCCCTCGGGTGCTATGGATAAGTTTTCTTACTCCGTGGGGAACTGGCTGGTAGGAAATCAAGATGGAGCGGCTTCTTTGGAGGCTACCTATATGGGGCCTGCGTTAGAGTTCCAGGAAGATGCTACCATTGCTTTGACCGGCGGGGAATTGCCTCCCAAGGTTAATGGAAAAAGTGTTTCGATGTGGGAAACATTAAAAGTGAAGTCTGGAGACATTTTATCTTTTGATTTTGTTAAAAATGGGGCGAGAATTTATTTGTCAGTAGCCGGGGGAATTAATGTACCGGAAATAATGGGTTCGCGATCGACATATACCCTCTGTGGCATAGGAGGTTTTGAAGGGCGAAGTTTGAAAGAGGGAGACACGCTTCATATCGGTAATGACCAGCAGGATGATGTAAAAGAAGGCACAAAAGTCTCCTCAGAATTTGTTCCGCAATATACAAAACAGCATGAAATCCGGGTTGTTGTAGGTTTATGCAGTTACAGGTTAACAGAGCATAGTTTACAGAACTTCCTTAAAACTGAATGGACAGTAACACCCGAGGCTAATCGTGTTGGATACCGTTTTAAAGGTGAGAAGGTGGAATTTATCCCGCGTGAGCAGCCCTTTGGTGCCGGAAGTGATCCATCCAATGTCGTGGATCTGGGTTATCCAGTCGGTTCAATTCAAATACCGGGAGGAGTGGAACCCATCGCTTTATTAAATGACGCCGTGACCGGTGGCGGATATGTAACCGTTGCCACCATTACGAGCACAGATTTAAATCGTATCGCTCAAACCAAAACGAATGAAAAGGTAAAATTCGAATCCGTAACGTTAAATCAGGCTTTGGAGGAACGTAATGCCCATAGAAGCAACTTATCAAAAATCAAGGATAGTATTCAGCAACAACAATAAATCTGGAGAGGAAGATTCAAATGGCGGGAAATAAACAAGTTGTATCACCATTACCGGGGGTTTTTTATCGCAAGCCAAGTCCGGAAGAGGAAGAATTCGTTACTGAGGGACAGAAGGTTAAGCCTGGGGACGTTATTGGTATAGTTGAAGTCATGAAAAGCTTCACTGAAATCAAATCGGAAGTTGAGGGAATTGTATCGAAATTCACCGTGGAAAGTGAAGAAGTCATAGATGTGGGACAGGTTATTGCCGAAATCGAATGATAATTTAAATGATGGAGGTGTAAAATTGAGTTATTTTAATAAAGTTCTTATAGCAAACCGTGGTGAAATCGCCCGCAGAATTATTGGCACATGCAGGAAATTGGGAATTAAAACAGTTGCAGTATATTCGGATGCGGATGCAAATGCCCCTTTTGTTAAAGAAGCAGATGAGGCGTATTTCATTGGCCCCGCACAGGCGAAAAAGAGTTATCTGGATGTTGAATCAGTCATGGATGCAGCCAAGAAATCGAAAGCTGAGGCGATTCATCCAGGCTATGGATTTCTCTCGGAGAATCCTGATTTTGTAAAGGCATGTGAGGATAATGACATTGTATTTATAGGGCCGGATTATAAAACAATTGATGTGATGGGAAGAAAGATTGAAGCCCGTAAATATATGCGACAGGCTGGCGTACCAATTGTACCCGGATGGGATGGAAAACTGGAATCAGCCGATGATGCATTGAGCATTGCAGAGGATCTGGGGTACCCCTTAATGCTGAAGGCAAGTGCTGGTGGTGGCGGTATAGGAATGCATGTGGTCCACGACGAAGATGAATTGAAAAAAGTGTTTTCATCCGCAAAACAAAGAGCTTCCTCTGCATTTGGAGACGACGCTGTGTTCCTGGAAAGATATATAGCCAATGCGCGCCATATTGAGGTGCAAGTGTTTGGTGACCATTCGGGTAATGCCATCCATTTATTTGAGCGGGAATGTACGATCCAAAGAAGAAACCAAAAGGTAGTTGAAGAGAGTCCTTCCTCTTTCTTGAATCCGGAATTACGAAAGGAACTTTGTGAGAAAGCGGTCAAGGGTGTAAAGGAAATAGGCTATACGAACGCAGGCACGATGGAGTTTGTTGTTGATGATGATACAGGGGAGTTCTACTTCCTTGAAATGAATACCAGGCTGCAAGTCGAGCATCCCGTAACGGAAAAAGTCACTGGACTGGATCTTGTCGAATTACAACTAAAAATAGCTGCGGGTGAAGAATTAGGCATAGATCAAAGCGAAGTTCGACAAAAAGGATATGCGATTGAGACCCGTCTGTATGCCGAAGATCCAAAAACCTATTTCCCATCTCCTGGAACCATCAGCAAGCTGAATCTCCCCAAGGATGAAGGCCGATTTGATTTTGCTGTTGAACAAGGTGATGCTGTAACACCATTTTATGATCCAATGATAGGTAAAATTATTGCATACGGTGAAGACAGAGCTGCGGGAATTAATAGTATGGAAAGGATTCTTGATACTATTGAAGTGGAAGGTATTACAACAAATTTGCAGCTGTTGAAGAATATTGTGAAGGATTGTGACTTTAAGATTGGTAAATATACAACCAGTTATCTGGAAGAAAAGCAAGAAGCGGGTGCAGCCTTCTCAAGTTAGGGGCAGGTATGAAGCGCGATAAGCACCTGAAACAACATACGTTATTGTAAATGAAATCAGAATAGATGAAGCGTTGACCTTTATGATCAAATTAAATGGGGTGATAGACATGCCAATGATAAATGTTGAATTACTTGATGGCCGAACGGATGAGATGAAAGTTAGATTGATTCAGGAAGTTACCGAAGCAATGAGTAAGACGCTTGAAATAGAAAAAGAAGAGATTGACGTCATTCTGCATGAGGTAGAAAGGAAACATTGGGCAAAAGGCGGGGTTCTCTGGCCATGGGGCAGGGACTATCGATAATATAAACGATAACCAATAGCATGTTGTTTTGACCGGACAAGTGAACGAAATTAGGCTTAATAGCTGTACTTACGAGGAGGAGCAGAGATGCCTTTTTTACGAATTGAAATGCTCGAAGGTAGAAGTGAGAAGAAAAAGCAATCATTGGCAAGGGAAGTCAGTAAAGCTGTTTCGAGAGCCCTGAAAATTGACCAGGAAGAAGTAAACATCGTCATCAAGGACGTAGGCAGTGAAAATTGGACAAAAGGCGGAACACTGTTGACAGACAGGGAGAAATCCCAGTAAAAATTCGACCCTTCCGATCAATTGGATAGTTTATTATTATATGTATTGGAGGAATAAAAGTGTATAAAGTTGATTTGAATTGTGATATGGGGGAAAGTTTCGGATTATACGAATTAGGTAATGATGAAGAAATGATGCAATACATTACTTCAGCAAATATCGCTTGTGGCTTTCACGGGGGAGACCCGCAAGTCATGCGGAAATCGGTGAAACTTGCAAAGGAGCACGATGTAAAAATTGGCGCTCACCCTGGGTTCCCGGATTTGATAGGATTTGGACGCAGGCGTATGGATGCTACGCTTTCGGAGGTTAAGGATTATGTTACCTATCAAATGGGAGCATTACGGGAATTTGCTAAAGTTTACGGGGTTAATCTTCAGCATTGCAAACCTCATGGGGCTTTGTATATGATGGGGCAGGAAAATGAGGATATCGCAACAATTATATTGGAAGCGATTGCAGATGTGGATTCAGATATTATCGTGTTTGCGATGAACCATTCAGCGTTTGTAGAGGCGGAAAAGAAAGTCGGAATCCGTGTAGCAAGGGAGGTATATTCCGATCGTGAGCATACTAAAACTGGATCTATTGTGTTAACAAGGACAGGGGATGTTATTGAGGATTACGAGGAAAAAGCGGATCGCGTCGTACGCATGGTTAAAGAAGGAAAAGTGCTTGCCCATACAGGTGAAGATGTCTCACTCAAGGCGGAGACCATTTGTATTCATGCGGATACCCCAGGCGCCACTACCTTAGCCAAATCTATTGTTCAGGCATTCAAAAAGGAAGATATAGAGATTACGCCTGTTAATAAAGTAATAAACAGGTAAGTATAGTCTAATTCAAAAGGAAAAAACGGTCGCTTTAACGTATATTTAAAGTGGCCGTTTCATTAATCATTCCACTCTTTAAAAGCAGTATGGGTACAATAATATGTAATTACTTATGACAACCGGAAAGTTTCTTAGTTTGATATTAACTTGCAAAATCATTAATCAGATGGTTACTATTTTTGTGAGAGCTTACTTGCTCTTTATAGAATTAGTTTTTGGAACATGATGTAGCAGACAAGAAATAATAACAGCGGAGGGATACCATGTTGAATTGGGAGCAAGTATTACGACCGGCTCCACCTATCCTGACGTCCAAGGCAACTGTCCAAGATGTTTTATATTATATCACGGAAAACAATGCTGAACTTGTATTGATTAAAGAAAATGGAGTAGTGGTAGGGTACGTGGATAAAGATTTACTCCTTCAGCAAATTCAACACTATCCTAATCTGCGAAGGACAGTGGAATATCAGTTGGATTTACTACAAGTGCCCTTATACCGTAAAGCAGAAATTTATCATAATATATCGGTATATGTCGGGATAAATGACAGCGGAGAGTTAACAGGGTATAGTACGAAGGAACAAATTCGCCAACTAAGGGATGAAACATCATACTATCATTTGAAGCAACTTAGCATTAGAGCGGGAATCGGCATGGTAACCACAAATGAATCATTGGAAATTACTTTCGCAAACGAAATGGCGGAGAAATGTTTAGGCTTGTCTTCGGATTACTTGATAGGTCGCAATTATGGCACATTAATAGAGATAGGGCATTCTTTGGAGAACGTGCTGGAAGGCAAATCCTTAATGAATGTGAACAGTTATTTTAATAATAAAGATATGATTGGTAATTTCACCTCCCTTGAAACCAATCGATTGATCATGGGATTGATTCACGTATTTTTTCCCAGGGAACAATGGGAAGAGGCTGTTAAAGAACTGGAGTTTGTACGGGATATGTATGAAGATATGCAGGCAATTTATTCATCTTCTCAGGAACAAATTATGGTTGTAGATTCGCAGGGAACGATCCTCCGTTTTATGGGTAAGTTTCTATCGGGTTTTTGAGGGACAGAAAACGTTGATGAACTTATCGGCCACAACATTTTTGAATTGGAGGAAAATCAAAACTTGTTCCAGCCAAACATAGTGGCCGATTGTTTAAAAAAAGAAAAGAAGATTACAATTATGCAGGAAGGTAGAAACGGCAGCCGTGTCTGGTCTGTAGCCAATCCTGTATTTTACGAAGGACAGATAACCAAAATAGTAGTTATCTCACGAGATATTACTGAAGTAAGCATGCTTCAACAGAAATTGAATAAGGTCCAAAAGGAATCTGAGGGGTTTAAGCAACAACTTCATGAATTAAAAAATCATTCGGTGGGGAAAAATAAGCTGATCTATCATTCACAAAAGATGGCACATGTGGTTGAACAGGTAAAAAAGGTTGCAAATGTAGACTCAACTATCGTTATTCTCGGCGGGTCCGGGGTGGGAAAAGAAGTAGTTGCCCAGGCTCTTCATGAGTGGAGTAATCGTAATGTATACCCATATGTGCGTGTGAACTGTGGCGCGATTCCCGAACAGCTGATAGAAAGCGAACTGTTCGGCTACGAAAAGGGTGCTTTTACCGGTGCAGATCCTAAAGGGAAGGCCGGGTATTTTGAGCAGGCCCATCAAGGAACTGTTTTCCTGGATGAAGTTTCGGAATTGCCATTGAATATGCAAGTCAAATTATTAAGGGTTATACAAGAACAAGAAGTAACCCGGATAGGTGGAACCAAAACAAAATCAGTCGATACACGAATTATTGCGGCGACAAATAAAGACTTGTGGAAGCTCGTTCAAGATGGGAGATTTAGAGAAGACCTATATTATCGTTTAAACGTCATTCCTATTCGTATTCCTCCCTTGAGAGAAAGAAAAGAAGATATTGCACCGTTGTCCTCTTATTTTCTAAGTAATTTGAATCAACTTTATAATAAAGATAAATCCTTGTCGGCAGAGGCATTGGAAGTCTTGGAAGGTTATGAATGGCCGGGTAACGTGCGAGAATTGCAAAATGTGATTGAACGTCTGGTAGTAACATCCCATGATGACTTCATTCAAGCGGAAAACACGCTACCAGTTCTCTACCCGGATACCGAAGCTAAAACGAAAACAAAAAAAGCAGCCATAACACTAGATTTTATGCCATTGAAGCAAGCAATAGAAGAAGTGGAAACGAAATTGATTTCATTAGGACTGGAAAAGTACGGTACAGCGGCTAAAGTATCTGAAGTACTGGGTGTAAGTCCCGCGACTATCAGCCGGCGCAGAAAAAAATTATTGGATAAGGGGGACTAAACATGCTTACATTTCCTGAGACCCATTTCCACTTTGGGGGAGATGAGTATATCTTTGCGGAAATATCCAAAGACATGCGGCTGGAGAGCAACTTTAAAGCTATATCCATCACAAGAGAAGTGCGGAACCGTCAAATACCCGGTGTCATCGATGTTTATTCGGCAAATGCATCGTATCTTGTTCATTTTAATCCGGATATCATTTCTGTCAATGATCTACTGGAGATTTTAAGGGAGATCGATATCCAGAAAAGCAGTTCTTCCGAATTGAATATAACCGTACGTATTGTGGATATTCCTATTTGGTATGACGACCCTATTACCCGTGAATATTCCAGGGCTTTTAAAGATCGTCATCCGGATCCATCACTTTCAAATTTTGAATTTGTGATGAAGGTAAATGGATTTAAAGATAAAGAAGCATTTATAGAGGCACATTCATCATTACCGCATGTCATCACTATGATAGGATTCAATCCCGGTGGAGCATATGAATTTCCTTTAGGTAAAGCACAAGACCGAATTATCCAAACTCCCAAATATATCAGTTCCAGAACGGATTCCCCGAGGCAGGCCGTTAGTATGGGTGGGGCTTTTACATTGATATATCCCTTTTCGACGTGGGGCGGGTTTCAATTAATTGGAATGTGCCCTGTACCGATTTATCACAAAAAGGGGATCTTGAAGGATTTTAAAAACTCTATGTTTCTTGCCAGATTGGGAGATTTATGGAAACATAGGCCAATTAATGAATCAGAGTATCAAAAAATCTCTGATGAAGTCGAACAGGGAACATATCAATTCAGGAAAAAGACAGTAAGTTTTTCACCACAAGAATATTTTCAAAAAGGTCGCTCTTATATTAACGAGCTTATGAAAGGGTTTTAATATTGTTGAAAATTATCGAAGCTGGTAGTACAACTGTTCAGGATCTTGGACGCTTTGGCTATTATTATTATGGTATCCCCCCAAGTGGTGCAGCGGATAAATATTCGTTTATGGCTGGAAATATATTGCTCAATAACCCCATTGATTCAGCAGGCATCGAAATCGCGCTTTTTGGGCCTAAAATACTCTTTGCAAAGGAAACAGTCATTTCTATTACGGGAGCGCCAATGACACCATATAGGAATAATAGGAGCATACCTATGTGGGAGAATATCAAAGTGAATGCGGGGGATATTTTACATTTTTCTCCCCCGGAAAAAGGCGCAAAATCATATCTATGTGTCTCAGGGGGGATACAAGTACCAAAAGTATTGGAAAGTCGATCCACCTGTATAAAAAGCGGATTGGGGGGCTTCCGAGGACGAAACCTTAAAGTTGGGGACAAGCTTCCAATCGGGGAACCCTTGCCGGGTGTTTTTGAACGAGTGGGACAATCTCTTCATGATAAATTATTACCTGACTTCAGGGAGTATATTGAACCCCGTGTTATTATGGGGATATCAGTTGGATTGATCAGTGATGAGGGAATTAAATCTTTTCTTGACACAGAGTGGAAAATATCAAATGAGTCCAATCGGGTCGCATACCGCCTTCAAGGAAGTTTCGTTAAATTTAAAACCTTTAGGTCACCCTTTGGAGCAGGAGACAGCTCTTCCAATGTCGTTGATGCCCCATATCCAATAGGGGCAGTTTTGATACCCAATGAGGAAGAAGTAAATGTCATATTGCACGATGGAGCAATTGGGGGAGGTTTTGCTATGATCGGAGCAGTCATTAGTGTTGATTTGGATGAGATTGCCCAATCCAGGCCTATGCAGACAATCCGGTTTTCAGCAGTTACCATGAGTCAAGCATTGGAAGCCCGAAAGAATCGACAAAGAAAGATTAGTGAGTTGAAAGATTTCTGCAAATAAATTTTGGTTAAGAGCCTAAATGTTACTTCACCCGACACCTTTCGAATGTGTCGTTCTGTTTAATCATTCCATTCACCCTTTGGAATGATTTTTCTACTTACTACAGGCATCAAAATCTATAAAGATACGCACATCATATTTCAATATTGATATCACAAAACTCTACTTTACGAATATTACCCAAGTAAACATTGATACGACAGGGGTTTATTTTATTATTCCATTATTGAAATTTATTTTCTGTTCTGAAATAAATAATGTAGAAAGATATGTAATGGGGTAAAATTTTCGCTCCTCAGATAATATTTACTCATTAGTATACCGGGCAAATTACAAATATTCAATTTGATTGGAGCGGAAAATAACATGATCTGAAGCGCTTCATCAACACAAATGATAAGAAGTTACATCGTAAAAATACGTAGGGATGAAAAATTTGGCATGCTTATTGCAATGTTTTATGTAAGATGCTTTTGCAGCATCAAATAAAAAACAGGAGGTAAAAAGCACATGCCCAAACTTGACAGAAGTGAGTACTATGACCTGACCCGGGATATGAACTGGAAGCTCAGCTACGTTACCGAGGAAGAAGCATTCCCGGAAACGCAAGTAGCCAAGTGTAATATTCCGCTGGAAAACTGGTGGGGCTGGGATGAACCGTTTAAATTATCCTATCGCGAATATGTATATAACCAATCGGATAAGGAGGCTTCGACTTACTCCATCAAATCGGCGATAGGGCGTTCAAAACTGTTTGATGACCTGGATAACGGATGGAAAACGACACTGACACTGCATTATGGTGCTGTTGCATTCGGAGAGTGGTTGGCCTCTATTGGGGAAGCACGGATGGCGCGATTCGGATTGGCCGCGTCATGGAGAAACACGGCAACGTTCGGCTGCCTGGACGAACAGCGGCACGGACAGATTCAAGTATATTTCCCCCATGGGTTAATCGATAAGCATCCACAGTTTGATTTCGCCCATAAAGCGTATCACACGGAAAATTGGGCTGCGATTGCTTCAAAAAGTCAGTTCGACGATATGGTTGTGGCTAATGATGCGACCTCAACGGCGCTGCAAATGCCATTTACGTTTGAAACAGGATTTACCAATCTGCAATTTCTTGGAATGGCAACAGATGCGTTAAGTGTAGGTGATGTCGAATTCGGGTCGCTTATATCCAGTATCCAGACCGATGAATCTCGACACGCGCAGATTGGCGAACCTACACTCCGTATCATGATGGAAAATGGTAAAAAAGAAGAAGCACAAAAAATGGTCGATTTAATGTGGTGGCGTTCATGGAGATTGTTTGCCATTTTGACAGGGCTTTCCATGGATTACTATACACCGCTGGAACACCGGACCATGTCCTTTAAAGAGTTTATGGAAGAATGGATAATGAAACAGTTCCTTGACATGTTTACTGACTTTGGCATGAAAAAACCATGGTATTGGGACATCTTCCTGGATGAACTTGAATGGTTCCACCACGGTCAACAACTGGGTGTGTGGTTCTGGAGAAATGCCGTTTGGTGGAACCCTGATGCTGGTGTGTCACCAGAAGAAAGAGAATGGCTGGAGGAGAAATATCCTGGCTGGAACGCCAACCACGGCAAAAAGTGGGACGTAATAACGAAGAATGCACGAGAAGGCAAGACGGAAAAATTAGCACCCCAGACATTGCCGATGATCTGTAATACGTGTCATCTTCCAATCGTCCGACCATCCGATCCGCAAAAGAATCATATTCATCCGTATGTATCGGAAGTAGACGGCAGGAAATATTCCTTCTGTTCGGAGCCGTGTAAATGGATTTTTGACACGCAGCCTGGTCGGTATGACAGCTTTGAGAGCATTGTTGATCGTATGGTTGGCGGTCAAATTCAGCCTCCAACGCCTGCGGGGGCCATCTCTTATATGGGTCTTACACAAAAAACGATGGGACAAGATGCAGACAACTTTGCCTGGGCAAAAGGTATAAAAGTTTAAGTGAAACTGGTTTGATTGTCCCTGGATATGTAAATGACGACGTTGCCTTCCGGGGTATGCAGAAAATATTCTGGAAGGTAGCGTAAATATTGCTAATGAATGGAGATGAAGTCGTATGGCAGTGGTTCCGTTAGTGGCTGCTCATAGTGAAGATTTTGTTCAAATATTGGTGCAAGTAGAATCAGATAACACAATGTCCGAAGTAGCTGAAGTAGTTGCGTATCACACGGTTGGGACCCGGGTGGAGCCCCAACATGCGCCATTGAAAGTGATATTCAATGGCGAGGTACAAAGGGATAATATGACGGTTACAGATGTCGGCATGAAACCGATGGACTTTGTCGAGGTGTCGTACCATGGTTAAAACTGACACAATTCAATGGTTTCCGGCGATGACACTGGATGATTTATGGGAGTGGGAAATGGACGACGTAGAAATTGAAGGGCACACTGTATTACTGGCACATTTAGATGGAGGTGATATTGTTGCCTATCAAGGTCTCTGCCCGCATCAGGAAATGTATCTTGCGGATGGAGATTTGGAAAACGGCGTCCTTACTTGCCATGCACATCACTGGCAATTTGCAATAAACGATGGAGGTGGAGTAAATCCGAAAAACTGCCAACTCTATCAATACGAAGTAAAAGTAGAGGGGGAACAAATTTATATCGGGTTCCCCAAAGGAGATACAAACAGGTATAAACGTTGTACCGCTGATTGATGGACTGATCAAAAACATGAAATCGGTAGGAGGTCGCATTGACTTTGGAAAAAAGAAAAAAATTAGTAGGGCCCATAACCAGGGATCCTGATATGGCTGAGGCACTGTTGGATGCGATAGAAAATGATAACCCGGATGCCGAAGTAACTTTTGAGGAAGGCGCTGCATATACCCGGATTCATACACCCGGAACATGCTATTTAACGTATGACAGTTTAAAAGAAGCATTGGGCCGACCGTTTACTTGGTTTGAAGTTACGAACACCTTCGTTTCGTTCGCTGGACGAATGAAAGAAAACGGCGATGAAGGATTGATCTTCTATTTAGAAAGGGAGGAACAATAAAATGGCGAATAGATCTAAAAGGGGAAGGAAAAGAAAAGCGACATGGAGTTTATGGACAGAACGACGCGTTCCAAGTGAATATGAGGTCGTCAGCCATAAGCTCAACCATACTTTTGGAAACAACCCTGCTCCTTTCCACCTTGATAAAAATGCACCCATGAATCAGTGGTATTTGAAGTACAGGGAAGGCTCGCAGTTTCAGGTAGATGATTGGGAGGCGTTCCGTGACCCGAAACGGTTAACCTATCGTGATTATGTCACATTGCAAAATGAAAAAGAATTATATCTTGGAAACCTGATTGATGACTTTGAGAAAGATGAAGATCATTACACAAAGCTATCGGAAGGCTGGATCAATACGCTCGAATATCTTTATATTCCGTATCGTTTTTCAGGACACATTTTACAAATTGTTGCTTTATATATGGCTCAAATTGCGCCATCTGCTTACATTTCCAATGTTGGTTATTTCCAGGGTGGCGATGAATTACGTCGTTTACAGCATAATTCATATTTTGCAAAAGTATTGTCACTCGAACTTAACAGGCCAAAACTTGCGGATACAGAGTCGACCCGGACGATTTGGGAAAAAGATCCCCATTGGCAGCCAATGCGTGAACTGTTGGAAAAACTGATGATTGCATATGATTGGGGCGAAAGTTTTGCCGCGTTGAATCTTGTTGTGAAACCATTATACGATGCCCTGTATAATGTACAATTTGCACAATTGGCATACAAAAATGGAGATGAGCTCCTGAACTTGATGCACAATAATTTTAATTTGGATACCGATCGTTTTAAAAATTGGACAAAAGAATTGGTCAAATATTCAGTTGAGCGGAGATCAGAGAATCAGGATCTTCTGAAAAATTGGATCGAAGACTGGAGAGGTCTTGCCTATCGTGCAATAGATGGACTGGCACCTTTGTTTGAACAGGCTCCTCATCAGATGAGTGCTGAGGATGTAACCAAAGCGGTCCGCAAAAGTCACCATGATTTTCTAGTGGACTTGGGGCTTGAACAGTAATGAGAGAGTATGTAGTTACCGTTCAAAACACAGATGTATCGTTTGAAGTACAAGATGGCGAGACGATATTGACTGCTGCAAGAAAACAGGGAGTATGGCCCCAGTTTGAATGCGGATGGGGAAGTTGCGGTACCTGTAAGGCGACACTGGTAGATGGCCAGGTAAAGAATTTATTACCGGACGCGCCCGCTCTTACTAAACGGGATAGCAGGAAAAATCGTATCATTTTGTGTCAAAGTATTCCTGAAAGCGATGTCACTTTAAAAGCCAGGTTATTGGAAGAGCCTGAAGAGCATCTTACAACCGCTGATTATAACGCGGTGGTAACTGATGTTAAGCTTCTGACGGATGAGATAGCATTAATTCGTTTGGGATTAAACCGACCAGCCCCTTATCAACCTGGACAGTATGCAATCCTTAACCTGGGTGGGGGATTGCGCAGATGTTATTCAATGTCAAATTTGCCGGGGGGACATGAACTTGAGTTTATCGTTCGGCGTTACCCAAATGGGCCTGGAAGTCAAACGATGCATACCTTAACCCCCGGCATGGAATTAACGTTGGAATTGCCTTACGGAGCAGCTTTTGTAAGGGAGACGAAACGGCCGAAAATATTTGTAGCTGGTGGTACAGGTATTTCTGCCATTCTATGTATGGTACGTCAAATGTCATTATGGGGTGATTCAATGGAACAAGAATGCATGATGTTCTACGGTGCTCGCACACCGAATGATTTGGTTCTGATGGATGAGATTAATGAGTTGTTTGAATCGATTAAAGACGGTTCAATTATACCCGTGGTAGATAAGGCTGACGAAGACTGGGATGGAGAAGTAGGTTTTGTTAACAATGTAGTTGGAGACTATATCAATAAACCCTGGGATCAATATGAATTCTATATCGCTGGCCCGCCAGTGATGGTTCAAGCCATGCGAAAGTTGCTTGGAGAAAGGGAAGTGGACGTAACCCGCGTTCACTATGATAGTTTTGGATAATAAAAAGCAAAGAATTACAGTTGATATTCCTCCAATTATACAAGAACTGCCAAAAAGGGAAGGAAAAGCCCCTGAAGTAGAAGTGAAATATCCTTGTCTGCAAAAAGAAGAAATGTCGCCGGAGCATTTGCGGAATGAGCTGTTGGACAGGGCAGCGGGTTTGCCTGGTGTTTCCTTAAAACCGACAGATCTGAATGTACCGGCGTTGGCTCTCAACATGGAGGACACCACAGACGGAACGGAGGAGGCTTTTATCAGGGATAAGGAATTTGCGCTGATCCGGACGGACGGGAGTATCCATATGCCTCTTGAACTTGCATGGGGAGAACATGTACTTAAAAGGGGATGGGCATGCATACATCCTCTTGTAATCTATATGGCGGGGGCACTTCCACCCCAGAACTTCATTGTATATGCACCAAGAGACGAGGAAGAGTTGAATATCGTGTGGCGCATTGTACAATGCTCCTATTATTACGCCACCGGTTGGATTGAACCCGTAGAATTGTAGAGAGGGGTAAGATAATGAAAACAACTTGCAAAATCAATTTTGTGGCAGCAGATATAATTTCATTGCACGGAACAGACGGAACAATGAAAGATTTGATAGAGTTATGAGTGAACATTATCCAGTCCATGTAAACCGCCCTGATTGTGAAGTCGATTTTGAGGCTGATTCCGAGGAGTACCTGCTCTATGAAGTATCAAAAACGGACCTGTACTGGCCACGTGCATGTGAGCAAGGCTGGTGTCTGTCCTGTGCTGCCAAGCTTCAAAAAGGAGAGGTTGACCAAAGTGGAGCCTACCTTTATTATCCGGAGGACTATGAAGCGGGTTTTGTGCTGATGTGCTCAGCTAAACCCCGTTCTCCGTTGGTAATTAACCATGATCCTCATAAAACAAGGCGGGAAATGATACAGCATCGTATCCAAAACGGGCTGCTGACCAGGACTTTTCCGAAACCTGGTTGGCGTAGAGGGCCCGCAAAAGGGAAAAAGAATTAGGTAGATTCATTGTCGTGGGGCAGGATGGGTAATATTACCTATATATCGATAGAAGCTGTATCGTGTTTCGACGCAATTGCAGTAACCAAAAATAAATCTACGGTCTGAGTTGGTGACTATACCACTTGCAGAGAGGAGAATTTTAATGAAAAACAATGTACCTTTTACAGGGATGCCCAGGAATAAGTGGGCTATCCCCCCTACCCCCCAATTAATCAGAGATGCCTGGATGCTAATCATGGGATATAAAGCAGATACGAACGCGCTTCGTGAAGTGCTTCCCCCAGGATTGAAGCCGCATCCTAATGGTTTGGTTCAGCTGAACATGTATGAAGTGCCCGATGCAGATCAGACCAGCGGATTTGGCTCTTTTGGCTTGTCATACTTAACAATAGAAATAGCTGATCATGATAGCTTGGCTGCAAATGGGACAATCAGTATTCCTGGACGGTTTTTTGCCCATTATTTCAATAGCTCAAGTTTGATGAGAACCTATGTACGTGAGTCCATGGGAGTACCTGCATTGCCCGGTTCGTTGAAAAGGGAATTCAATGGTAACGAATTAACCTCAACGATGACTGTTGATGGAAGCCCCGTAATTAAGGCTACTGTAGATGTTGGGAATGAAGTGGTGGATAAAATGGGAGGACATTTGAATTATTATGCCCATCGCCAAATCCCTAAACCAGAGGGTGGGAGTGCAGCAATTAGCGAAGTGATTGAGTTTCCTTTGCCTTTTACGGCGGAAACATATGATATCAAGGTAAAGGATATCATATTTAATTTCCCTGAGAGCGATCCGGCATCCCTTTTGAAGCCAATTGAGCCTTTGGAAACACCTTCTGTTATGTATGGTAAATTTTCATTTACGTATTCAATGGGCAGAACAATTATTGACTATCTGGAAGAGGATTATTGATAGGTCATATGGATACAGGTATTTCCTTCACCCCCACTGATAAGTAAAGGATTTTATTTGCTAAGTCCCTAATTAGCTAGAGGTATTGTAAAAAGTACGATGAAAGAAAACTATAAATCCAGTTTTCGGGTTTTCGCAGCATGAAAGCGCCCGTCATCAACATGGTTTTAAATAGTATCAAGGGTGATGGGGACAAAAAAGTATGCATGTGTAAAAAACAGTCAGTTGAATGTTGATGTTGTTTCATTTAGCGGTTTCGCTAACATAGTAGAGACACCTCTTCTGTTTAGGTAGTGATTTTCGCCAAATCAACTATACCAAAAGTAGGGGTGTTTTTTGTACTCAATTGTTAATTGCAAAATATCGTTCCCAGTGGACGCTTATGGATATTAGCTCTACTGCAATTTTCTTGGTGTGAAAGCTAGGTTAAATAGCTTGAAATCAACGAAAGTGAAAATTTTAACTTAACAACTTTTCATGATACGGGAAAAAATCACAAAAGGGGGTTGACAGATATGAAGACAATGACGAACTTCTTTGACCGTTTTGTACAGCGCTATTTGCCTGATGCTTTTTTATTTGCGATCACGCTAACAATTGTCGTGTTTTTGATAGGTATGTTCGTGATGGGAAATACACCGGTTCAAATGATTGACTATTGGGGCAATGGATTCTGGGATTTACTAGAGTTTGCCATGCAGATGTCCCTCATTGTCGTAACTGGTAATGTGCTGGCTAACACACCGGTCGTGAAAAGGTTATTGGAAAAACCGAGCGCATTGGCAAAGTCACCCGCACAGGCGGTTATACTTGTAACAATTACCGCAATCGTTGCTTCTTTGATTAACTATGGATTTGGACTGGTTGGAGGAGCATTGTTTGCTCTCCAGGTCGCCAAACGTGTGCCATCTGCCGATTATCGCCTGCTCATTGCTTAGTGCGTACAGCGGCTTTTTGCTTTGGCATGGGGGATTGTCCGGAGCTATTCCATTGTGGGTAGCAACTCCAGGTCACTTTTTGGAAGATACGATTGGGACGATACCAGTTACGGAAACTTTGTTCAGCGGTTCTAATTTGTTCATCATCCTTATATTGCTCATTACGTTACCATTCTTGAACAGGATGTTGCTCAAGACACAAGAGGGAAAAATTCAAAACCAAATTGACTGGAAGGATACCGGTTTTAAAGAGGAATTTGAAGAGCCGGAATTACAGGCCCAGACACCCTCAGAGCGTTTGGAGAACAGTCGGATTGTTTCACTTATTATTGGAATCTTTGGTCTTACATATATTATTTACCACTTTTCGGCAAATGGTTTTGATTTAAACATTGATATTGTCAATTTAATCATGTTGTTTCTGGGAATTCTGTTACACCGAACACCCAGGAGATTTTTAAACAGTGTGAATCATGCGGTCAGGGATGCTGGCGGCATCATCATCCAGTTCCCATTCTATGCGGGTATTATGGGGATGATGGTGGACTCAGGACTGTCAGAGAGCATGTCACTATGGTTCGTCAGTATCTCAAATGAATTTACCTATCCTTTATTTGTTTTCTTAAGTGCTGGTTTGGTAAATTTCTTCGTACCATCTGGCGGGGGGCAATGGGCTGTACAAGGACCCATGTTGGTTTCGGCTAGTATTGATATTGGCGTCGATCCAACCAAAACAGCGATGGCAGTGGCTTGGGGATCTGCGTGGACAAATATGATTCAGCCATTCTGGGCACTTCCGCTTCTTTCTGTTGCGGGTTTGAAAGTGAAAGATATCATGGGTTTTTGTTTCATTATCCTGGTTTATAGTTTCTTCCCAATCGCCATCGGGCTGTTGTTTTTCTGAAGATGACGAAGGATAGATAATATGATGCTGAATACAAGGGGGATTTTCAAATGATAAACTAATTAGCTACGGAAAAAACACGGAAAGCGTAGTGTTTTTCCGTAGCGATCGCCTATAAATTACATCTAATCTGTCAACTATAGATTTTGGTTAAGAGCCGTTTTTATCATTCACTTTTTCTGATTAAGTTCCCCATAAATTGTTACAGAATGCCCTGTTCATCGTGCCCCTCACCGAATGAAGTTTCACTTTATAATTCTTTTTGCTATGATGGAGATAATTCATTAGTAAAGATTGGTGATGAAGATGGATGAGTTTGCTTTTATTAATACCATTAAACAAGCTTCCTACAAACAAGCATCCTTAATAAAGGGAGTGGGGGACGATGCCGCTGTATTCAGACAAACCAGTCAGGACATCGTTACAGCGGTTGATACGTTTGTAGAAAATATACATTTCTCGTGTAAAACAATGGACCCTTTTCATATTGGTTACCGGGCACTCGCAGCGAATGTTAGTGATCTGGCTGCCATGGGCGCACAGCCAGCTTTTTATCTTGTATCGATTGTTATTCCATCACATTGGAAGCCTCAAGTGATTCAACAAGTCGTGACAGGTATGCAAGCACTGGCTGGAACCTATCGAATGGATTTGATTGGCGGAGATACGGTTGCCGGTAAAGAATTATCCCTCTCAATTACAGTTATTGGCTATGTTCCCAGAGGCAAGTCGCGTTATCGTCATGCTGCAAAGGCCGATGATGTAGTGTTTGCTACAGGGACACTTGGGGACTCTCGTGCAGGGTTGCACATACTAACAAATCCAGGTAACTATAATGATCATGAATTTTATGTGAAGCGACATCAAATGCCTTCACCACGGGTTGCTTTTGCCTGGAATTTGGAAGGACTTTCCCGATTGGCATTGAACGATATTAGTGATGGGATAGCTAATGAGGCTGCGGAAATTGCTGAAGCATCAGAGGTAACCATTGTATTGGATTTTGCCAAATTACCTGTGAGCGATGCATTCCATCAATTTACGGCGGAACAGCAGCGAACATGGCAATTATTCGGCGGAGAGGATTTTGAACTGCTTGGTACTGTTCCGAAAAGTGATTGGTCAAAGGTTGTTCAAGCTGCACAGGAAACAGGAGTCAAAGTAACAAAAATTGGCTATGTGACAGAGAGAGATCATGATGCGGTTTATTTACAGGATCATGGACATCAGGTACCATTAAAAAAACAAGGCTATACACATTTGAAGCAGGTGAAACGCAGATGAGTAATCATACAATAGAAACCCGTTCGGAAAGTGAAACCGTGACATTGGCACAACAACTCGCTAAACTATTAATGCCAGGTGATGTCATTACATTGGAAGGTGACTTGGGTGCCGGGAAAACTGCCTTTACAAAAGGGATTGCTAAAGGACTTGGCGTGAAACGTACCGTAAACAGCCCAACGTTTACGATTATCAAGGAATATCAGGGGGTACTTCCACTGTATCATATGGATGTTTATCGGTTGGAGGATTCAGATGAGGATATAGGTTTCTCCGAGTATTTTAATGGTGAGGGTATTTCCATTGTTGAATGGGCACAATTTATTAAAGAATTTTTACCGCCTGAACGGCTGGATATAAGCCTGACATATTTAGATGAACATTCGCGTTTATTGGCGTTTTCTCCATACGGTGCTCATTTTGAAAAAGTTGTTGCTGAAATCATTGGTTCATAAAGCGGTTGTTCAATGCGGAAACGCTGCAATCATCACTTTGCACACACTTATAATCTATGTTTTGAGGAGTTACAGGAATGAATTTACTTGCGATAGATACATCCAATCAAGTACTCGGTATCGCATTACATAAAGATGGCGTTTTGATTGGTGAATTAGTAACAAATATAAAAAAGAATCATTCAGTTCGGTTAATGCCAGCGATTGACCAATTGATGCGGGATACGGGTGTGCCCCCTGATATGTTGGATAAAATCGTTGTTGCCAAAGGACCAGGATCGTTTACTGGTGTACGGATTGGTCTTGCTACAGCAAAGGCGATGGCATGGGCTTTAGATATTCCCATCAGCGGTGTTTCAAGCTTGCAGGTGTTAGCTCATCAAGGAAGTTTAACTGATTTATTGATATGTCCATTTTTTGATGCACGACGAGGAAATGTTTATACAGGTCTATATCAATGGCGCAATGGTCAACCGGTATTGGTTAAACAGGAGCAAAATGTGGCAATGTTTGACTGGTTGCAGCAATTGGCAGCCGACGAACAAAAGGTACTATTTTTGAGTCCGGATATATCGGCCTATCAGGAAATAATCAATCAGGAGATGAGGTCGTTAGCCGTAATTCCGGAGGGTTCCTGTCATTTGGCAAATCCGTCACACTTGGCTTTGGCAGGACTGAACAAAGCCCCTGACAACACGCACACCTTAACACCACAGTATCTGCGTTTGGCTGAAGCTGAAGCAAAATGGTTAGAGGCACAAAAAGGACAGAAATCGAATGGCTAATTTGGTGATTCGTCCCATGAAAGTTACAGACATTGATCAGGTGATGGAAGTGGAAACAGCAACATTTGCAACACCATGGACGGTGGATATTTTTCAACAAGAAATGGTGGATAATCAGTTTGCTCATTATTTTGTTGTCGTAATAGATGATAAAATTGTCGGTTATGCTGGTCTGTGGGTGATTGCAGATGATGCGCAAATAACGAATATTGCTATCTTGCCTGGTTATCGGGGAAACAAGCTTGGCGAGAAATTATTTCAGTATGTGATGATGCAGGCTGTTCGTTTGGGTGGCCAACGCTTGTCCCTGGAGGTTCGGACATCAAACTTGGTTGCTCAACATCTATACCGGAAATTTGGGCTTGTGCCGGGTGGTATACGGAAAAATTATTATGTGGATAACCAGGAAGATGCAATAGTAATGTGGGTGAATTTAAATGGAAAAAGATAAATATATACTGGCGATTGAGACTAGCTGTGATGAGACAGCTGTGGCTATTATTAAAAATGGCCGGGAGATTATTGCCAATGTGGTTGCTTCACAAATTGAGAGCCATAAACGGTTTGGTGGCGTTGTGCCGGAAATAGCATCAAGACATCATGTAGAGCAAATGACGGTCGTGCTGGAAGAGGCCTTTTCAGAGAGCCTGTTGACATGGGATGATATTGATGCGATTGCAGTTACGGAGGGGCCGGGCTTAGTTGGTGCGTTGTTGATAGGGGTGAGTACGGCAAAAGCACTAGCATTTGCCAAGCATAAGCCACTCGTTGGCGTACATCATATTGCTGGACATATTTATGCAAATCGGTTCGAACGTGAATTTGCATTTCCTTTGTTGGCTTTAGTTGTTTCCGGTGGGCATACGGAACTGATTTTGATGCGTGAGCACGGAAACTTTGCAGTCATTGGAGAAACCCGGGATGATGCAGCCGGCGAGGCCTATGATAAAGTTGCCCGAATGCTGGAGTTACCGTATCCCGGTGGTCCGCAAATTGACCGGCTTGCAAGTACAGGCAAAGAAACGATTGCCTTTCCGCGTGCATGGCTGGAGGAAGGAAGTTATGATTTTAGCTTCAGTGGATTAAAATCATCAGTTATCAACACGATTCACAATGCTAAACAGCGTGGAGAGAGATTAAGAAAAGAAGATATTGCAGCCAGTTTTCAGGCAAGTGTTGTTGAGGTATTGACGGAAAAAACCTATAAAGCGGCAATGGAATATGGGGTAAAACAGTTGATTGTTGCCGGCGGGGTCGCGGCGAATCAAGGTCTCCGCACCGCACTTGATCAGCGGTTTGCTGATACCGGTATCCCATTATTAATACCACCATTGAAACTATGCACCGATAATGCAGCGATGATCGGTGCTGCCGGAACAATTTTTTACGAACAAGGCAAACGTGCAGGCTGGGATATGAATGCCCATCCAGGACTGTTATTAACTTAATAACAGGCTATCAACAGAGGTGTGGATATCTAAATCGATGTCCTTTATATTCCCTCATGAATGTGTGGACAATAATTGTGGATAAGTCACGAAAAATCTGTTGATAATGTGCATAACTCTAAACAAGACAGTATTCATCTTTTTTGAACTGTGGATAACTGCGGAATAGACACACACAGTTCTCAACTTAAGATAAAAAAGCACACCAAGCGGTGGATAACCGTTTGGCGTGCTTTTTTTCAAGCTAAGAAAGTTCCTCTTTATTGTAATTCCGTCCATTCTTCCATTAGTTGTTCGATTTCTCCACGTAGTTTATCCGTTTTTGTAGTTAGTTCTAATGCCTTTTCATGATCTTGATAAATTTTTGGTTCCGCCATTTTATGTTCTAAATGGCTTAGTTCTGTTTCTAATTGTTCAATGGTTGTCTCAAGCTCCGCAATTTTACGTTCCTTCTTTCGCTGTTCACTTTGTCGCTTCTTTTCTTCCTGGAAGGTGGAGGCCGATTTGTTTTTTGGCTCGCGTTCAGGTACGATTTTGTTCGCTTGTTTTAATTGCTCCCGTTCCGCTTCTTCTTGCTTCTTCTCCAGATAGTAGTCATAGTCACCTAAATAGACGGTAACCCCATCATGTTGCATCTCGACGACTTGATCGGTAATTTTATTGATAAAATATCGATCGTGGGATACGAAGATAATGGTTCCCGGAAAATCCATTAATGCTGCCTCCAGTACCTCCTTACTATCAATATCCAAGTGGTTTGTCGGTTCATCAAGGATAAGTAAGTTGGCTTTTTGCATCATCAGTTTGGCTAATGACAGACGGGCTTTTTCGCCGCCGCTTAAGGAATGTACCTGTTTTAAAACATCATCCCCGGAGAATAAAAAGTTGCCCAAAACGGTTCGAATATCTCGTTCATTGATGGTTGGATAGTCATCCCATAATTCCTGCAAGATGGTTTTTGTCGGGGTTAAGGTCATTTGTTCCTGGTCATAATAGCCAATTTGTACACCGGTACCAAGCTGGATCGTTCCATGATTTGGTTTTAAGGTTCCAAGTATTATTTTAAGCAGGGTCGTTTTCCCCACACCATTGGGTCCAACCAGTGCAACCCGATCTCCGCGGTTGACATGCAAATTGACGTGGGAAAACAGCTCTTTTTTATCATCGTCATAGCGAAAGGAAACATCATTTAATTTTAGTACATCATTTCCGCTTCTGCGGGCAATCTCAAATGTGAAATGTGCTGATGATTCCTCCCCGGCAGGTTTATCCAGTTTCTCCATTTTTTCCAATTGTTTTCGTCTGGATTGGGCGCGCTTCGTTGTCGATGCCCGGACAATATTTTTTTGAATAAAGGTTTCCATTCGTTTGATTTCTGTTTGCTGTTTTTCATATTCTTTCATTTTCTGTTCAAATTGCTGGGCCTTTTGTTCTAAAAATTTACTATAGGTTCCATGATATTTTTTTGTATGATGGTAAGAGATCTCATAAACAATCGTCACGGTTTTGTCCAAAAAGTAGCGGTCATGGGAAACAATAGTAACCGCTCCGGGATAACCGACTAAATAATTTTCCAGCCATGCAAGTGTATCAATATCAAGATGGTTGGTTGGTTCGTCAAGGATAAGCAGATCTGGTTTCATCAACAGCAGTTTACCCAGGGCAAGCCGGGTTTTCTGGCCGCCACTCAATGCATTGATCGGGGTGCTGTCATCATAGTCCTGAAAGTTTAACCCCGTCAGTACAGATTTTATCTCTGCCTCGTAACGATATCCGCCACCTGCTGTAAAGGCCTGTTGTGCCCGGTCATAGTCATGTAATAGCTGTTGATAATCCTCTTGGGAAAGCGAATCTGTATCTGCCATTTGTTGTTCCATGATACGCAAGCGTTTTTCTTGTTTCATTAAGTCTTGAAAAACCGTCAGCATTTCTTCCCAGATGGTTTTATCGGATTCAAGTCCTGTATGTTGGGACAAATAGCCAATGGAAAGATCTTTCG